>NZ_JACAOX010000017.1:106063-506582 GCF_013386015.1 Pseudomonas sp. B6001 | reverse complement strand
CCAAAGCCGGAGTGAGGGCACTCCGAGCCTAAGCGAGGAGCCGAGTGGTGGGGCAAGAGCGTTTTGCTTACTTTTGCGCTTTTCAAAAGTGAGCCGCTGTAAGAGCGGAACCAATACCAGCCATCACCCAAATAACGGATATACACCCAAAACACGCCCAATCTCACCAAAGACAACACCCAGTGACCACTGAGGCAACCTGTCACGCGGCAAAAGACCACGCCTTGCTCTCGCGAAAATGGGACTACTCTTTCAGCAATGCTTGATCCAGATCAAAACCTTCGCCGGGATTGCTCTGGCGGCCGCAAGGCCAGAATCCCTGCGTGGTTGGTTATAAAAAGAAACGAATTTGAATTCGCCACACTCCATATCCGTGGGGGCAGTGGGTGCAGGCCTCCAGCCAGCATTCGGTATTACCTGACAGAGGAAGACTTATGTTCGGTTTGGAGGCGCTAGATCTCGCCCGAATTCAATTCGCGTTCACCATCTCATTCCATATCCTGTTCCCGGCCATCACCATCGGCCTGGCCAGTTACCTTGCGGTGCTGGAAGGCCTGTGGCTCAAGACCCACAACGACACCTACCGTGACCTCTACCATTTCTGGTCGAAGATCTTTGCCGTCAACTTCGGCATGGGCGTGGTCTCCGGCCTGGTCATGGCCTATCAGTTCGGCACCAACTGGAGCCGCTTCTCGGACTTCGCCGGTGCCGTCACCGGGCCGTTGCTGACTTATGAGGTGCTCACGGCGTTCTTCCTCGAAGCCGGTTTCCTGGGGGTCATGCTGTTCGGCTGGAACAAGGTCGGACGCAAGCTGCACTTCTTTGCCACGGTGATGGTGGCCGTCGGCACGCTGATCTCGACTTTCTGGATTCTTGCCTCCAACAGCTGGATGCAGACGCCACAGGGCTTTGAAATCATTGATGGCCGGGTGATTCCAACCGACTGGCTGGCCGTGATCTTCAACCCGTCGTTCCCCTACCGCCTGATGCACATGGCCACGGCCGCGTTCGTCGCGACCGCGTTCTTCGTCGGCTCCTCGGCGGCCTGGCACTTGCTGCGCGGCAAGGACAACCCGGCGATCCGCACCATGCTGTCGATGGCGATGTGGATGGCGCTGATCGTTGCGCCGATCCAGGCGGTCATCGGTGACTTCCACGGCCTGAATACCCTCAAGCATCAGCCGGCGAAGATCGCCGCGATTGAAGGCCACTGGGAAAATATCGGCAACGAGCCCACGCCGCTGATCCTGTTCGGCTGGCCGGACATGAAGGCTGAAAAAACCAAGTTCGCAGTAGAAATTCCGTACCTGGGCAGCCTGATCCTGACCCACTCCCTGGACAAGCAGGTGCCGGCCCTCAAGGAGTTCCCGCCTGAGGACCGTCCCAACTCGACCATCGTGTTCTGGTCGTTCCGGGTCATGGTGGGCCTGGGCTTCCTGATGATCTTCACCGGCCTGTTCAGCCTCTGGCTGCGCCGTGGCGACAAGATGTACACGTCCAAGCCGTTCCTGTACCTGGCGCTGTGGATGGGCCCGTCCGGCCTGATCGCGATTCTCGCCGGCTGGTTCACCACCGAGATCGGCCGACAGCCGTGGGTGGTCTACGGGCTGATGCGCACGGCGGACGCCTCGTCCAACCACAGTTTTGCGCAGATGAGCATTACGTTGGTGTTGTTTGTGGTGGTGTACTTCGCGCTGTTCGGCGCTGGCCTGGGCTACATGATGCGCCTGGTGCGCAAAGGGCCTGTGACCCACGAAAGCACCGAGCCCACCCACGGTGGCCCTGGGCAGAAACGCACACCGGCGCGTCCGTTGTCGGCGGCTGATGACAGTGCCGATGCCGATCACGGCGACACCTTGAACAAGGGGAACTGAGCCATGGGTATTGATCTTCCGCTGATCTGGGCCGTGATCATCATCTTCGGCATCATGATGTACGTGGTCATGGATGGCTTCGACCTGGGGATCGGCATTCTCTTCCCGTTCATCCCGGGCAAGACCGACCGTGACGTGATGATGAACACCGTCGCCCCCGTGTGGGACGGCAACGAAACCTGGCTGGTACTCGGCGGCGCGGCGTTGTTTGGCGCGTTCCCGCTGGCCTATTCGGTGGTGCTCTCGGCGCTGTACCTGCCACTGATGCTGATGCTGATCGGGCTGATCTTTCGCGGCGTGGCGTTTGAGTTCCGCTTCAAGGCCAAGGACGACAAGCGTCACCTGTGGGACAAGGCCTTCATCGGCGGCTCGCTGGCAGCGACGTTCTTCCAGGGCGTGGCGCTGGGGGCGTTCATTGATGGCATCCCGGTGGTCGACCGGCAGTTTGCCGGTGGCTCCCTGGACTGGCTGACGCCGTTCACGATGTTCTGCGGCGTGGCCCTGATCGTGGCGTATGCGCTGCTGGGCTGCACCTGGCTGATCATGAAGACCGAAGGCAGCTTGCAGGAGAAGATGCACAACCTGGCCCGGCCCCTGGCCTTCGTGGTGCTGGCGGTGATCGGTATCGTCAGCCTCTGGACGCCGCTGGCCCACCCGGAAATCGCCTCGCGCTGGTTCACCCTGCCGAACCTGTTCTGGTTCCTGCCGGTGCCGATCCTGGTGTTGGTGACTATGTACGGCCTGATTCGCGCCGTGGCCCGCAATGCGCACTACACGCCGTTCCTGCTGACACTGGTGCTGATCTTCCTTGGCTACAGTGGCTTGGGGATCAGCCTGTGGCCGAACATCATCCCGCCGTCAGTCTCGATCTGGGACGCCGCCGCACCGCCGCAAAGCCAGGGCTTCATGCTGGTGGGCACCTTGTTCATCATTCCGTTCATCCTGGGCTACACCTTCTGGAGCTACTACGTGTTCCGCGGCAAGGTCACCCACGAAGACGGTTATCACTAGGAGGATTGACTCATGTCCGGCAAACCTTCGTTGCACGACATCGAACAGGCCGAGAAAAAGCCGCTCTGGCAGCGCCTGGGCTGGCTGGCGATGATTTGGACCGGCAGCGTCCTGGCCCTGTTCGTGGTGGCCAGCCTGATGCGCATGTTCATGAATGCCGCGGGCCTGACCACCCACTGACATCCCGTTGTAACTATTGCCCTCCTTTATGGAGGGCTTTTTTATTTGCGCGCTTTGAGAATCACGAACTTCGGCGTGGCCGCCACTTGCTCGACACCGCGGAACAACCGCGCCAACTTGGTGTGATAACCCAAGTGACGGTTGCCGACGATATACAGGGCGCCGCCCACTACCAACGCTTCCCGCGCTTGCTGGAACATGCGCCAGGCGAGGAAGTCTCCCACCACTTGCTGCTGGTGGAACGGCGGGTTGCACAGCACCACATCCAGTGACTGCGCTTCCTGATCGGCCAGGCCGTCGCCGGGGCGAATCAGCACGTCACGTTCGCCCAGCGCCGCGCGCCAGTTCTCGGCCGCCGATTGCACCGCCATATAAGACTCGTCGACCAGCGTGTACTGCGCCTCGGGGTTTTGCAGCGCGCTGGCAATCGCCAGGACGCCATTACCGCAACCCAGGTCGGCTACGCGGGCGCCGCCCAGGTTTTGTGGCAGGTGCGGCAGGAAGGCCCGGGTGCCGATGTCCAGGCCTTCGCGGCAGAACACGTTGGCGTGGTTGAGCAGTTCGATGGCCGGGGTTTCCAGGCTGTAGCGCGTAGGGTAGGGCGATACGGCGTGTGGCCGATCGGCCAGGGTGGCGATCAGCAGTCGGGCCTTTTTTACCGCCAGTGAGGCGTGCATCGGGCCGATGTAGCGCTCCAGCAGTTCGCCGGCAGCCCGTGGCAGGTGCTTGACCATCGCCCCGGCAATCACTTCGGCGCCGGGTGCCAGTTGACCTTGCAGGCGAATCAATTGTTCTTCGAGCAGGGCCAGGGTTTTCGGCACGCGGATCAGTACGCGGTCGAACGGCCCGGCAGGTGTCTGGCTGGCGGGCAGGAACGTTACCGCGTCGAAAGCCTTGCCGTTGCGCGCCAGGTTTTTCTCCAGGCCCAGGGCGCCGAGGAACGAGTCACCACTGGAGGTGACCCGCACATGCCCTTCGAGGCTGGCCGCCAGCGCGCCGAAACTGTCGTTGAGCACCAGGACGCGGGTCGCCGTCGTCAGCTGTTGTTCCGCCAGGTAGCTGAGCAAATACTCATCGGCTGCATCAAACGCTTGCAGCGGGTCGTTGTGCTGTTCTGGCTGACGGATCAGGTCGAGTTGGGCGAAGGGGCTGTCGAGCAGGGGCATGGCGGGGGAGACTCTGGGTAAGCGAACCATCGAGGTGAGCGGCGACGCGAGGCGCATCAGGGGCTCGCGTCATCACCCGGAACTGGCCGCAAATGTTACGTTTTTTTCCCCTGGATTACATGCGGTGTTTAAAACAACCCGCATTTGACTGCCGTGATCACTGCGGCAATCTTGTTACTGACCCCCAGTTTCTTCATCGCACTGCTGATATGGAAGCCGACCGTGCGTTCGGACAGGCACAGGATGGTGGCGATGTCCGAGGCGGTCTTGCCCAAGGCCGACCATTGCAGGATTTCGGTTTCCCGCGGGGTCAATTTGCTGGGCGCTTGCGGGCTGGGATTGTCTGCGTATTTTTTGGCCACCACCGCGTGCATGGCGTGGCAAATCCAGAGCACTTGCCCGGCTTTTTCATAGAGTTCTTCAGGGCCCACTGGGCCGGTGGCACGCCCCAGGCTCAACATGCTGAAAACACCCTGGAAGTCATGAACCGATTGGGTCCATCCGAAATTCAGTCCGTTGGACTGGGCATGGGCCCATAAGTCCGGTACCGAAGAAAAGGTTTTCTCGTCCCATACGATCGGTAGAACCGAGCGTTTGCAATGCGCAACCACAGGGTCGAGATCAAAGTAGTGCTCTTGTCTGTACAGCGTATTCCATTCATTTGAATAGTTGTTGAGGTTGATAGTTTTCGTTTGGTTGTTGGGTAGATGGGAACTAAGGGTGAATGCGCAGTATTGGAAGCCAAGCTCGTAGGTAAGGTTGAGGGCAGCTTCGTACATACTGGTTATTTCGCTTTCCCCTTCGAGTTTGGGCAGGCGAGTGTTGTGCCAGTTGACCATCGGTAACTCTCCATGCGAACGGTTTTTACATGGGGTACTTCCAAGGCCCCCGGTTACAACGTGAAAAAATAGTGTAGGACAACGGCTACAGCTCGGAATAAAAATTTGGTTATGTTCAAGCGGGCGTTAGGCCAATAACATTTGTACAACCTGGCTACGGTGTACAGGTTTCAGGCGTTCGATAAGATTTTTTTCCATTAGTTTTAAGAACTTGCTCTAAATGCGCCTTGTTAGTATTTAGTTACACTCCCTCATCTAATGGCTTGTTGGAAGGCGACTAATAGCCAAATATTTAGTACCGCCCAGCGGTTGCCACAATGGGCAGCGGCAATGCCAGCACAAACCATCGGTGTTTCCAGCCGGCGCTTTGGGGGACACTAGGGGCCTCTGCAAATGGAGTTTCCCATGACGGCCAGTGCTGAAAAATACACCCGCCAAACCCTGCTCGGCGTGCAATCGCTGACCCCCAGCCTGTTTACCCTGCGCACTACCCGAGACCCTGGTTTTCGTTTTCGCGCCGGACAATTCGTGCGTCTTGGGGTGACCAAGGCCGATGGCGGCATTGTGTGGCGTGCTTATTCGGTGGTGTCGTCGCCCTTTGATGAGCACCTGGATTTCTTTTCCATCGTGGTGCCGGGTGGCGAGTTCACCAGTGAGCTGAGCCGCCTGCGCGAGGGCGATACCCTGCTGGTAGAACGCCAGGCCACGGGCTTTCTGACCCTGGACCGGTTTGTGGATGGTCGCGATCTGTGGCTGCTGGGCACCGGGACCGGTATTGCGCCGTTTCTCTCGATCCTGCAGGACTTCGAAGTGTGGGAGAAATTCGAGCGGATCATCCTCGTCTATAGCGCCCGCGAAGCAAGGGAGCTGGCTTACCAGTCGTTGATCCATGAACTGGGCGAACGTGAGTACCTGGCAGAATACGCCCACAAGCTCACCTACATTCCCATTGTCACCCGCGAGCAACATCCGGGCGCGCTGAATGGGCGGATTACCACCCTGATCGAGAACGGCGAATTGGAGCGCGCCGCAGGCATCGAGCTGACCCCCGAGCATTCCAGGGTGATGATTTGCGGTAACCCGCAGATGATCGACGACACGCGTCAGTTGCTGAAACAGCGCGACATGCAACTGAGCCTGACCCGCCGTCCGGGGCAGGTCGCGGTAGAAAACTACTGGTAAAACAAAGGCGCCCTGCAGGCGCCTTTACTTTTTGCCGAGCTTACTCGGGCTTGCTGTTCTGTGCCTTGAGCAGATCGCGGATCTCCCCCAGCAGCACTTCTTCCTTGGTCGGGACCGGCGGCAGGCTAGGTGCCACGGCCTCTTCACGCTTCAGGCGGTTGATGGCCTTCACGCCCATGAAGATCGCAAACGCAACGATCACAAAGTCGATCACGCTCTGGATGAACTTGCCGTACGCCAGTACGACGGCCGGCGCATCGCCCTGGGCGGCTTTAAGCGTTACGGCCAGGTCGCCGAAGTCGACACCCCCGATCAACAGGCCGATAGGTGGCATCACCACGTCGCCTACAAAGGATGAAACAATTTTGCCGAAGGCGGCGCCGATGATAATACCGACCGCCATGTCGACCACATTACCTTTGACCGCGAAGGCCTTGAACTCACTTAACACGCCCATAGGTTATTCCTTGTTACAGATGAGGAGGTAGAAGCCAGTGTAAGACAGTGTGGCGAGGCTTGCTCGACACAACTGCTAACAGTGTCCGTTTTTATCGACACATTAAATCGCAAATAGTTTGCAAAGTGCCACCAATCGCGCGCGGAATACCCGCTATTTCAGTGGGTTACCACACTATTTTTTCAATCGCCATGGTAAGACTTTTCTACTTATCTTCTGACTCGCGTCTCACTAGCCTCTGGCAAGCACAACTCAATGTGCACTAAAAAAACCAGAGGATACCTCGATGAAAAACCCTATTAGCCGCGGGCCTATTTCTGCGCGACAGGTGCTGTTTGCAGTGAGCGCCAGTCTTCTTTCGCTGTCCGTACACGCCGCCAACCTCACGCGCGATAATGGCGCGGCGGTCGGTGACAATCAGAACTCGCAAACCGCCGGTGCGAATGGCCCGGTCCTGTTGCAAGACGTGCAACTGATCCAGAAGTTGCAGCGCTTTGATCGCGAGCGTATTCCGGAGCGCGTTGTGCACGCCCGTGGCACCGGCGCTCACGGTACTTTCACCGTCACCGATAACCTCAGCGACCTGACCAAGGCCAAGGTGTTTGCCGCCGGCGAAGCCACGCCGGTATTTGTGCGCTTCTCTGCGGTCGTTCACGGCAACCATTCGCCGGAAACCCTGCGTGACCCGCGCGGCTTCGCCACCAAGTTCTACACCGCCGAAGGTAATTGGGACCTGGTCGGTAATAACTTCCCGACATTCTTTATTCGCGATGCGATCAAGTTTCCGGACATGGTTCACGCCTTTAAACCCGATCCGCGCACTAACCTGGACGATGATTCCCGTCGCTTTGACTTCTTCTCCCATGTTCCGGAGTCCACTCGTACGTTGACCGAGTTGTACTCGGACTCCGGTACTCCAGCCAGTTACCGGGAAATGGACGGTAACGGTGTACATGCCTACAAGTTGATTAACGCCAAGGGCGAAGTGCACTACGTCAAGTTTCACTGGAAGAGCCTGCAAGGCATCAAGAACCTCGATCCTAAACAAGTGACTGAAGTACAGGGCCGTGACTACAGCCATATGACCAATGATTTGGTCACGCACATCAATAAGGGCGACTTCCCCAAGTGGGACCTGTATGTGCAAGTGCTGAAACCGGAAGACCTGGCCAAGTTTGATTTCGACCCGTTGGATGCCACCAAGATCTGGCCGGACGTACCGGAGCGCAAAGTCGGGCAGATGGTGCTGAACCGCAACCCGGCCAACGTCTTCCAGGAAACCGAGCAAGTCGCCATGGCGCCGGCCAACCTGGTGCCGGGCATCGAGCCGTCGGAAGACCGCCTGCTGCAAGGCCGGGTGTTCTCCTACGCCGATACGCAAATGTACCGCCTGGGGCCAAACGCCCTGCAACTGCCGATCAACGCACCCCGGGTGACCGTCAACAACGGTAACCAGGACGGCGCGATGAATTTCGGCAAGACCACCACTGGCGTGAACTACCAGCCAAGCCGCCTGCTGCCACGGGAAGAGCCGCAAACCGCGCGGTACAGCCAGTCGGCCCTGTCGGGCAGTACGCAGCAAGCGAAGATCCAGCGTGAGCAGAACTTCAAGCAGGCCGGCGACCTGTACCGCTCGTTCAACAAGAAAGAGCGTCAGGACTTGATCGACAACTTCGGAGGCTCCCTGGCCACCACCGATGACGAGAGCAAGCACATCATCCTGTCGTTCCTCTACAAGGCGGATCCGGAGTACGGCACCGGCGTGACCAAAGTGGCCAAGGGCGACCTGGCCCGCGTCAAGGCATTGGCCGAAAAGCTGACCGACTAACCGCCCACGCTCCCTGTAGGAGCCGGCTTGCCGGCGATAGCGCACACAAGTACGCCATCGCCGGCAAGCCGGCTCCTACAGGTGGCACATCACTGAGAATTTGCCATGCGAATCTTTATAGGCGCTGTCCTTGCGTGTTTGTCGTTCAGCGTATTGGCCGAACAAGCTGACCCGGCCGCGCTTAAGGCACAACTGCAGGATTACTACTTCGACGCCGCCCGCCGTGGCGACGTGGAAATGCTCAACACCTTCATCGAATCCGGCTATCCGCTGAACACCCAGGATGAAAAAGGCTACACGGCGCTGATTCTCGCCGCCTATCACGGCGAAAGTGCCTACGTGGACCGATTGCTCGCCGCCGGCGCCGATGCCTGCGTGCAGGACAAACGTGGCAACACGGCGTTGATGGGCGCGATCTTCAAGGGTGAGCTGAAAATCGCCCAGCGCCTGCTCGCCACCGACTGCAACCCCGACCAGCGCAACGGCGCCGGACAAACGGCGGCCATGTATGCCGGGCTGTTCAAGCGCGTGGAACTGCTGGATGAACTGAAAGCCAAGGGCGCCGATCTGAATGCCGAAGACCCGATCGGTAACAGCGCTTCACGTTTGGCCAGCGGTGAAATCCGTACCCCGGCGCCGCGCTGAGCTATCATCGCGGTTTTTCGGTTGGAGGTTCTCAAATGGCAAAGGCCAAGCGCATGTATGGCTGCACGGAGTGCGGCGCGACCTTTCCCAAGTGGGCCGGCCAGTGCACGGAATGCGGTGCGTGGAACACCCTGACCGAAACCATGATCGAGAGCGGCGGCGCCGTGGCCCCCAGCGGCCGTTCCGGCTGGACCGGGCAACAAACCCAGATCAAGACCCTGGCCGAAGTCAGCGTCGAAGAAATCCCGCGTTTCTCCACCGCTTCCGGTGAACTGGACCGGGTGCTGGGCGGCGGCCTGGTGGATGGTTCGGTGGTACTGATCGGCGGTGACCCGGGCATCGGTAAATCCACGATCCTGCTGCAAACCCTGTGCAGCATCGCCAGCCGCATGCCGGCGTTGTATGTCACCGGCGAAGAATCCCAGCAGCAGGTGGCCATGCGTGCGCGCCGCCTGGGCTTGCCTCAGGACCAACTGCGGGTGATGACCGAAACCTGCATCGAAAGCATCATCGCCACCGCGCGCCTGGAAAAGCCCAAGGTGATGGTGATCGATTCGATCCAGACGATTTTCACCGAACAACTGCAATCGGCACCGGGTGGCGTGTCCCAGGTGCGGGAAAGTGCCGCGCTGCTGGTGCGCTATGCGAAACAGAGCGGTACGGCGATTTTCCTGGTGGGCCACGTGACGAAAGAAGGCGCGCTGGCCGGCCCACGAGTGCTGGAACACATGGTCGACACCGTGCTGTATTTCGAAGGCGAGTCCGATGGGCGGTTGCGTTTGTTGCGGGCGGTGAAGAACCGTTTTGGCGCAGTCAACGAGCTGGGTGTGTTCGCCATGACTGACCGGGGCTTGAAAGAGGTCTCCAACCCGTCAGCGATTTTTCTTACCCGCGCCCAGGAAGAAGTCCCGGGCAGTGTGGTGATGGCAACGTGGGAAGGCACCCGACCGATGCTGGTGGAAGTCCAGGCGCTGGTGGACGACAGCCACTTGGCCAACCCGCGTCGTGTCACCCTGGGCCTGGACCAGAACCGGCTGGCGATGTTGCTGGCGGTATTGCACCGCCACGGCGGCATTCCCACCCATGACCAGGATGTATTCCTCAACGTGGTGGGCGGGGTCAAGGTGCTGGAAACCGCGTCTGACTTGGCGTTGATGGCGGCGGTGATGTCCAGCCTGCGCAACCGGCCGTTGCCCCATGATTTGCTGGTGTTTGGCGAAGTGGGCCTGTCGGGTGAAGTGCGCCCGGTGCCCAGTGGCCAGGAGCGTTTGAAGGAAGCGGCCAAGCACGGCTTCAAGCGCGCCATCGTGCCCAAGGGCAATGCGCCGAAAGAAATGCCACCGGGGCTGCAAGTGATCGGGGTGACGCGCCTGGAGCAGGCGCTGGATGCCCTGTTCGAATAGTCGCCAGCCACCCATCACCCCTGTAGGAGCCGGGCTTGCCCGCGATGGCGGTGTATCAGCTGATTAATATGCAAACTGACACACCGCCATCGCAGGCAAGCCAGCTCCCACATGTTCAGGTCTCCAGCAAGGCGGCGAATTCCCGCTCCAGCTCTGCCTGATCACCGAGGTTCAGCTCGATTATCCGCCGCAGGTGGCTGATGGAGTCGAGGTCGATGTGTTCGCACACAAAGCCGAGCTGCCCATGATCGTCGTGGGTTAGCCGCACCTGCATCTTCACGTCGGTCTCGGCGTCGAGATGAATGTCCACATCGAACGATTCGTAGCGATGGCCGTGCCATTCTTGCGGCCGTTGCACCAGCAAGCCCTTGAGCGACAAATCTACCAATTGCACCGACCAGACATGGCCGTCTTGCGTGAGCTCGGTCCTGGCGTCGAAGGCAATGCGTCGGAAACGGCGTCGGTCTGAAGGCTGTTCGCTCATGGTGAAACCCTCTGTGGATAAAGGAATTGTAGCCGTGCGCCATCATGGGACGGTTTTTTCTGCTTTTTTCGCTCCGGCAAGGCTCTAGACCAACGTAGGGGGGTGGCCTTTAAGGCCAGTAGCGCTAAACTCGGGATGGCTGTCTTTCTGTCCACCCTGGCTGGAATATAAAAATGAAAAATAATAATAGCCTGCTACGCCATCTACCCTGGCTGCTGCTGGCAATCGTAGGAGCGTGCGCCCTGGGCGTAGTGGCCTTGCGCCGCGGCGAGGCGATCAACGCCTTGTGGATCGTGGTCGCAGCAGTGGCCATTTATCTGGTTGCTTACCGTTACTACAGTCTGTTCATCGCTAACCATGTGATGCAGCTCGATCCACTGCGGGCTACCCCCGCTGTGCTGAACAACGACGGTCTGGACTATGTGCCGACCAACAAACACATCCTTTTTGGTCACCACTTCGCGGCAATCGCCGGCGCAGGGCCATTGGTCGGCCCGGTACTGGCGGCGCAGATGGGCTACCTGCCCGGCACGTTGTGGCTGATCGCCGGCGTGGTGCTGGCCGGGGCGGTGCAGGACTTCATGGTCCTGTTCCTGTCCACTCGTCGCAACGGCCGTTCCCTGGGGGACATGGTCCGCGAAGAAATGGGCCGTGTGCCCGGGACCATCGCGCTGTTCGGCTGCTTCCTGATCATGATCATCATCCTCGCGGTGCTGGCGCTGATCGTGGTCAAGGCCCTGGCCGAAAGCCCGTGGGGCATCTTCACGGTGATGGCAACCATTCCGATCGCGATGTTCATGGGCATTTACATGCGCTACATCCGCCCGGGCCGCATCGGTGAAATCTCGATTGTCGGCGTGCTGTTGCTGCTGGGTTCGATCTGGCTGGGCGGGCAGATTGCCGCTGACCCGGTGTGGGCCAAGGCCTTCAGCTTCACCGGCATCCAGATCACCTGGATGCTGGTGGGTTATGGCTTCGTGGCTGCCGTGCTGCCAGTGTGGCTGATCCTCGCACCACGGGACTACCTGTCTACGTTCCTGAAAATCGGCACCATCATCGCCCTGGCGATTGGCATCCTGGTGACCATGCCCGACCTGAAAATGCCGGCGCTGACCCAGTTCATCGATGGCACCGGCCCGGTGTGGAAGGGCGGCCTGTTCCCGTTCCTGTTCATCACCATCGCCTGTGGCGCGGTCTCGGGTTTCCACGCACTGATCTCCTCGGGCACCACGCCCAAGTTGCTGGCCAGTGAAGGGCACGCCCGTTACATCGGCTACGGCGGCATGTTGATGGAGTCGTTCGTGGCCATCATGGCGATGGTTGCCGCTTCGGTGATCGAGCCAGGGGTGTACTTCGCCATGAACAGCCCGGCCGCGATTGTCGGCGGTGACGTGGTGGCTGTGGCGCAAACCGTCAGCAGCTGGGGTTTTGCAATTACCCCGGAAGCGTTGCAGGCGGTGGCCCATGACATTGGTGAGTCCACCATCCTGGCCCGTGCCGGTGGTGCGCCGACCCTGGCGGTGGGTATCGCGCAGATCCTGCACAGCGTCCTGCCGGGTGAAAACACCATGGCGTTCTGGTACCACTTTGCGATCCTGTTCGAAGCGCTGTTCATCCTGACTGCGGTCGACGCCGGTACCCGTGCCGGTCGCTTCATGCTGCAGGATTTGCTCGGCTCCTTCGTGCCGGCGCTCAAGCGTACCGAGTCCTGGACGGCCAACCTGATCGCTACCGCAGGTTGCGTGGCGATGTGGGGTTACCTGCTGTATCAAGGCGTGATCGACCCACTGGGCGGCATCAACACCTTGTGGCCGCTGTTCGGTATCTCCAACCAGATGCTGGCCGGTATCGCGCTGATGCTCGCCACCGTTGTGCTGATCAAAATGAAACGCCAGCGCTACATCTGGGTGACCATGCTGCCAGCCGTATGGCTGCTGATCTGCACCGTGACCGCAGGCTTCATCAAGCTGTTCGACGCTAACCCGGCGATCGGCTTCCTGTCCCTGGCCAAGAAATACAGCGACGCCCTGGCCGGCGGCCAGATCCTCGCACCGGCCAAGAGCATCGACCAGATGCAACACGTGATCTGGAACGCCTACACCAACGCAACGCTGACGGCGCTGTTCCTGTTCGTGGTCCTCAGCATCCTGTTCTATGCGCTCAAAGTCGGCATTGCCGCCTGGGGCAAAAAGGAACGTACGGACAAAGAAGCGCCATACCAGGCCATCCCGGACGCGTGATAGAGGATTGCAATCATGTTCAATGACATCAGTCGCCTCGGTAAATACCTCGGTCAGGCCGCGCGCCTGATGGTCGGCATGCCCGACTACGACACTTACGTCGAGCATATGCAAACCAAGCACCCGGACAAACCGATGATGGACTACAAGGCGTTCTTCCGGGAACGCCAGGAAGCCCGTTACGGCGGCAAGGGTGGGCCCAAGTGCTGCTAGCCCGGTAGTTCGGGCTGCGGTAATCCCTTGTGGGAGCGGGCTTGCTCGCGAAGGCGGTCTTTCAGTGATGCATGTGCTGACTGACACGCCGCCTTCGCGAGCAAGCCCGCTCCCACATTTGTTTTGTGTTTCTTCAAGGAGAATTCTTTGTCCTCTCCCATTCCCGTCACCGTCCTCAGCGGCTTCCTCGGCGCTGGCAAGACCACCTTGTTGCGTCACCTGCTCAAGGCCGAGCACGGCTTGAAAATCGCCGTGATCGAAAATGAATTCAGCGACGCCGGTATCGACACCCAACTGCTGGGCAGCGAGCCGGTGCAAGTCATGACCCTCTCCAATGGCTGCGTGTGCTGCACCATCCACACTGACCTGACCAAGGCCCTGTACCTGTTGCTGGAGCGCCTGGACAGCGGCGAGATCGCCTTCGACCGCCTGGTGATCGAGTGCACCGGCCTGGCCGACCCGGCCCCTGTGGCCCAGACCTTTTTCATCGATGAAGAACTGCGCGAGCGCTACATCCTCGACGGCATCATCACCCTGGTGGACGCGGCCCACGCCGAGCACCACCTGACCCAGACCATCGCCCAGGCGCAGATCGGGTTTGCCGACCGCCTGCTGGTGAGCAAGCGCGACCTGGTGGACGATGCCACCTTCGACGCCCTCAGCGAGCGCCTGACTCGTATCAACCGCCGGGCGCCGATTCGTGTGGTGGAACACGGCAAGATCGACCTCGCCGAACTGCTGGATGTGCGCGGCTTCAACCTCAACGCCGGCATGAGCCTGCGCCCGGTGAGCCAGGCGCCGTCCATCGATCGTATTTCCAGCCTGGTGCTGCGCACTGACCAGCCGCTGGATATCGACAAACTCAGCGAGTTCATGAACGAGCTGCTGGAAGACCACGGCAAGCAATTGCTGCGCTACAAAGGCGTGCTGAACATTGCCGGGGAAGACCGGCGCATGGTGTTCCAGGGCGTGCTGAAGCTCTACGGGTTCGATTGGGACACCGAATGGGCCGAAGGCGAAGCGCGGGAAAGTGTGATTGTGTTTATTGCTGACGAGTTGCCGGAAGAGAAGATTCGCGAAGGCTTTGCGCGGGTTTACCAATCCTGACTTGAAACGCAGTCAAAATGTGGGAGCGGGCTTGCTCGCGAAAGCGGTGTATCAGTCAGCCCATGCATCACTGACACAGCGCTTTCGCGAGCAAGCCCGCTCCCACATTTGATGTCATTTCAAATTGAGAAAGCAGCGTTTTCAGGCATAAAAAAGCCCGGCTCAAGAGCCGGGCTTTTCATTCAAGCAACTGCAATCAAGCGCCGTATACCGGCAGCTTCTTGCAGATGGCCTTGACCTTCTCACGCACAGCGTCAATCACTGCTTCGTTGTTCAGGTCAGCCAGGATGTCGCAGATCCAGCCAGCCAGTTCCTTGCACTCTGCTTCCTTGAAGCCACGAGTGGTCACAGCCGGGGTGCCGAAGCGCAGGCCGGAGGTGACGAACGGCGAACGTGGGTCGTTCGGTACCGAGTTCTTGTTCACGGTGATGAAGGCTTTGCCCAGAGCGGCGTCAGCGTCTTTACCGGAGATGTCCTGCTTGATCAGCGACAGCAGGAACAGGTGGTTCTCAGTACCGCCGGACACCACGTCAAAACCGCGCTCGATGAACACGCCGGCCATGGCCTTGGCGTTTTTCACCACTTGCTGCTGGTAGGTCTTGAACTCAGGCTGCAGGGCTTCCTTGAAGCAGATCGCTTTGGCGGCGATCACGTGCTCCAGCGGGCCACCCTGGCCGCCCGGGAATACCGCGGAGTTCAGCTTCTTCTCGATCTCGGCGTTGGCGCGAGCCAGGATCAGGCCGCCACGTGGACCGCGCAGGGTCTTGTGGGTGGTGGTGGTCACGACGTCAGCGAACGGAACCGGGTTCGGGTAGACGCCAGCGGCGACCAGACCGGCCACGTGGGCCATGTCGACGAACAGGTAGGCGCCGACCTTGTCAGCGATTTCGCGGAAGCGTGGGAAATCCAGGATCTGCGAGTAGGCAGAGAAACCGGCCACGATCATTTTTGGCTTGTGCTCAACGGCCAGGCGCTCGACTTCGTCGTAGTCGATCAGGCCGTTGCCGTCGATGCCGTACTGAACGGCGTTGTACAGCTTGCCGGAGGAGGAAACGCTGGCGCCGTGGGTCAGGTGACCGCCGTGGGCCAGGCTCATGCCCAGGATGGTGTCGCCCGCTTGCAGCAGGGCCAGGTACACGGCGCTGTTGGCTTGGGAGCCGGCGTGTGGCTGGACGTTGGCGTAATCGGCGCCGAACAGTTCCTTGGCGCGGTCGATGGCCAGTTGCTCAACGATGTCGACGAACTCGCAACCGCCGTAGTAGCGCTTGCCCGGATAGCCTTCGGCGTACTTGTTGGTCAGAACCGAACCTTGAGCCTCCATCACGGCGGGGCTGGTGTAGTTTTCCGAAGCGATCAGCTCAATGTGCTCTTCCTGGCGCTGAGCTTCTTGCTCCATGGCGGCAAAGAGATCGGCGTCGTACTTGGCAATAGTCAAATCACGGCTGAACATGGCGGTCCTCAAGGATCGGGGGCAGAAAAGAAGCGCATTCTAACCCAATGGGTTTTAGATGGCATATGAAAGGACATCATGTCGCGGACAAGCGGGGCTCATCTGGGGATAGGTGGTGTTTGTTCGGGCCCCTTCGCGAGCAAGCCCGCTCCCACATTCAATCGGGTTCCTTCAGGTGGAATACGGTCGAATGTGGGAGCGGGCTTGCTCGCGAAGAGGCCATCCGCATCACCTGAGGATTTCAGTCGAACATGAACAGCGCATCATTGCTGAACTGCGCCTCAAACCGGTTCGCCGGCATCGGTCGCCCGAACAGGTAGCCCTGCACCTCATCGCAACCGTGCTCCCGCAGGAAGTCCAGCTGCTCATGGGTTTCCACACCCTCGGCGATCACCGCCAGGTTCAGGCTGTGGGCCATGGCGATAATCGCCCGGGCAATCTGCGCATCCTGCTCACCCGACGGCAGGCCGTCGACAAAGGTACGGTCGATCTTCAGCACGTCGATGGGGAACTGCTTGAGGTAGTTCAACGATGAATAACCGGTGCCGAAGTCATCTACCGCGATGCTCAGGCCGAGGTTTTTCAGGCTGGCGAGGATCTGCATCGCTTCGTTGACCTCGCGCATCAGGATACTTTCGGTCAGCTCCAGCTCCAGGCACGCCGGCGGCAGGCCGGTGTCCTTGAGGATGGTGGCGATGCGCTCGCCCAGTTGTCCGTCGGAGAACTGCCGGGCCGAAATGTTGACCGAGACCTTGGGTACCCGCACCTTGTTCTGGTGCCAGGTCTTGAGTTGGCGGCAGGCTTCGCTGATCACCCAGTCACCCACGTCCACCACCAGCCCCAACTCCTCCAACACCGGGATGAAGTCCCCCGGCGGCACCAGCCCGCGACGCGGATGGCGCCAGCGCAGCAGGGCTTCGGCGCCGGTCAAACGTTTGCCGTCGCCGCTGAACTGCGGCTGGTAATACAGCACGAATTCGTTCTGTTCCAGGGCGTGGCGCAGGTCGCTTTCCAGCTCCAGGCGTTCCAGGGCGCTGGCGTTCATGTCGGCCTGGTAGAACTGGAAGTTGTTCTTGCCCCGCTCCTTGGCGTGGTACATCGCCGTGTCGGCGTTTTTCATCAACTGGCTGAGTTCATTGCCGTCCTGCGGGCTCAGGGCGATGCCGATACTGGCGGTGACGAAGAACTCGCGGCCCTCCAGCACAAACGGCTTCACCAGGCTGGCCAGGATCTGCTCGGCCACGTGAATCGCCCGGTTCAGCGCCATCTCACGGTTGACCCGCGGTTGCAGCAGCAAGGTGAATTCGTCGCCGCCCATGCGCGCCACGGTGTCGTCTTCGGCGACGCAGCCCAGCAGGCGGGTGGCCATTTCCTTGAGCATGCGGTCGCCGGCGGCGTGGCCCAGGGAGTCGTTGATCGGCTTGAAGCGGTCTAGGTCGAGGAACATCAACACCACCCACGACTTCTGCCGTTCCGCCGATTGCAGCGCGGTGTGCAGGCGGTCCTGGAACAGCGTGCGGTTGGGCAGGTGGGTCAGGGCGTCGTAGTAGGCCAGGCGATGGATGCGCTGCTCGCTGGCCTTGCGTTCGCTGATGTCGCTGAAGAAGCACACGTAGCTGGCCAGGTCGCCTTCGTCATCGAACACGGCAGTAATTCCGACCCAGGCCGGGTAATGCTCGCCGTTGCGGCGCTTGAGCCACACTTCGCCTTCCCAGGTGCTGTGCTGGTGCAATTGCTTGAGCACGTAGCGCAGGTGGGCTTCCTGCTGTTCGTCGACGGTGAGCATGTTCGGCAACTGGTCGAGCACGTCCGCCACCGCATAACCGCTGACCCGGCTGAACGCCTCGTTGGCCTGCACGATGTAGCCGGCCGGGTCGGTGATCAGGATCGCCGAGGTGGAGTGTTCGAATACCGTGGCCGCCATGCGAAGGTCTTTTTCCGCACGGCGCTGCTGGCTGATATCACGACCCACGCCAAGGATGCCCTCGAATGCGCCGTGTTCGTCCCACACCAGCACCAGGCGCAGTTCGATGGGGATCTTGCGCCCGTCGGCCCGCAGGCAGTCGAACAGGAACAGTTGGGTCTGCACGTCGTTGCGCAAGGCCGCGAGGGATTCGGGTTGGTCCAGGGCGCGGCTGACTTGCTCCACCAGGGAGTAGATACCGGTCAGTTGCTGCGGGTTGGCGATGGTCGATTGCCAGCCGTTTTCGAAGATCCAGTCGACGTCATAGCCCAGCACCGCGTTCACCGAAGGGCTGACGTAGTTGAGGGCCAGCTTGCTGTCGGTGGAGAAGATTACGTCGCTGATGCTTTCCGCCAGCATGCGGTAGCGCTGTTCGCTGTCACGCAGGGATTCACTGGCTTCGATCTGGTCGGTGATGTCCTTGGCGACGCCGATGATGCGCGTCACCTGGTCAGTCTTGTCACGGGCCAGGGCCTGTTCGCGGATGTCGAAGCGCCGCCATTGGTTGTTGCGGTGGCGAAAGCGCAACTGGCACTGCAACTGGCTCAGGTAGCCGGCCTGGCGCTGTTGCAGGCGCAGGTCGTGGTAGCGCTCGGCGTCTTCGGGGTGCAGCAGGATCTCCCAGAAGTACTCGCCCATCTGCTGCAGCTCGGGCTTGTTGTAGCCCAGGGTGTGGCCCAGGTGGTGGTTGCTGAAAATCATCCGCTGGCTGATCACGTCCTGCACATACAGGTGATCGGGCACGGTGCGCACCACGTCCGACCAGAAACTCTCGCGCTCCACCAGTGACAACTCGATCAGCTTGCGGCTGGTGATGTCGCTGATGCTCAGGATCACGGCCTTGAAGTCGTCCTGTTGTTCCGGCAGGCGCATCACCAGCCACAGGTATTGGTCGTTGCCTTCGATATCGCTGAGCTGGATTTCCAGTTCAAGCTGCTTCTGCTGGGTCAGCACCGCGTCGATCACCTGGTTGCCGATGGCGGTCGGGCTCGACGGGCAGGCGTCGATCAGGCGCTCCCAGGCCTGCTCGCAAGAAGCGACATTCAGCAGGCGCACCGCCACCTGGTTGACCTCGGTGATGCGCAGTTCCTTGAGCAGTTGCTGGCGCTGTTCCGGGTTGTCTTGCAGCAACTGTTGCAACTGCTCGCGGGTTTGCAGTCGGGCTCTATCGAAGAACGCGCGCAGGCCCGACAGGTCGAGCACGCAAAGGGCCACGCCGGTGCCTTCGAAAATATCCTGGTAGCGCCGGCGGCCCTCGTGCACCTGGCGCTGGCGGCGGCGCATGTTCAGCAGCACGATCACCGGGATCAGCGAGAAGGCCAGGCCCAGCAGGCATTTGCCGATAAAGGCTGGCAGCAGTTGCTCCAGCACGGCGGCGCGGTCGAACAGGCCGCGCAGTTGCCAGTCGCTCTTGCTCAGGGGCGTGACCAGTACACTTTTGTTCAACTCGTCCGGGGTCAACGCGGTGGCCCATTGGGCCGGCATCCCGCTGTCACGGCTGACCACCCGGTGGTTCAGGCGGTTTTCGATGACCCACATCGGGCGCTGGCCCTGGCCATCCTGGCGGGTCAGGTTGGCCAGGTAATTGGGGGCCAGGCGCAAGGCCCAGTACATCTTGGTGCCGCCGCTGGGCTGGTGCAGCAGCAGGTAGATGACGGTGCCGTCGTTGTTGTTGCTCAGGTAATAGGACTGGGCGTGGCTGCGCTTGACCAGTTCTTCGAGCCAGGCGCTGTCCTGGCTGTCGCTGGCGCTGTCACTGATCATCGCGCCGCTGGGGGCGAGCAGGGCGACGCTGCGCAACTCCGGCAAGGAGCGTTGCAAGGTGCGCATCAGGATTTGTTGCTGTTCGGCGTCCCGCGGCGGTTCGACGATCGGCAGCAGGTTCAGCGCAATCTGCGCACTGAGGGCCATGTTCAGGCTGATCTGTTCGGCCAGGTCGGCGCTGTAGTCGATGGTGTATTGCTGCTGGTTTTTCTGGTTTTGCTGCAACTGGTCCAGCAGTTGCCAGAACAATAACGCGAGCAGCAACAAAACCAGCGTCGCCAATGCGCCCTTCAGGGTTCCGTGCAGGGGCGCTCCCGGCGCTATATGAGCGGCGCGCAGGGGAGTTGGCGGCGTTACGTTGGACAAACTGTGATCCTGCGGTTTGGCTGGACTGGCGCGCGACGTGCACTATAAGCCGGACGCCCGGAGGGCGGCTAGCATGCCTTGTGTTGTGGCAAAGTGCCAGCCCCGCCTGGCTGGACTGCCCACCCGCATTCAGGTAGCTTTGCCGGTTACGCGAGGGCGTTCCAGCCCCAGACAATCAGGCATCTACCGCACGCAGGCATTGGTAGACATCAACGGCCCGCGCGGCGCATGGCCTGGCACGGGTTTCGCCCGCTTAATTCATCAGTCACTGACGCTAGGTTCACCATGGCTCAATACGTCTTCACCATGCATCGGCTGGGAAAAGTTGTTCCGCCGAAGCGGGAAATCCTGAAAAACATTTCTCTGTCCTTCTTCCCGGGCGCCAAGATCGGCGTGCTCGGACTCAACGGTTCGGGTAAATCCACCCTGTTGAAAATCATGGCCGGCGTCGACACCGAGTTCGACGGCGAAGCCCGCCCGATGCCCGACCTGAACATCGGCTACCTGCCACAGGAACCTATCCTGGACCCGACCAAGACCGTGCGTGAAGTGGTCGAGGAAGCGGTCAGCGTGATCAAGAACGCCCAGGCCCGCCTGGACGAGGTCTACGCGGCCTACGCTGAAGAAGACGCCGACTTCGACAAACTGGCGGCAGAACAGGCCAAGCTCGAAGCCATCCTGCAAGCCGCCGACGGTCACAACCTGGACCGCCAACTGGAAGTCGCCGCCGACGCGCTGCGCCTGCCGGCGTGGGACGCCAAGGTTGAACACCTGTCCGGTGGTGAAAAGCGTCGTGTGGCCCTGTGCCGCCTGCTGCTGTCGGCCCCCGACATGCTGCTGCTCGACGAACCGACCAACCACCTGGACGCCGATTCCGTCGCCTGGCTGGAGCATTTCCTGCACGACTTCCCGGGCACCGTGGTTGCGATCACGCACGACCGGTACTTCCTGGACAACGTTGCTGGCTGGATCCTCGAGCTCGACCGTGGCGCCGGTATCCCTTACGAGGGCAACTACTCCGGTTGGCTGGAAGCCAAGTCCGACCGTCTGGCCGCCGAATCCAAGCAACAGTCGGCCCATGAAAAGGCCATGAAAGACGAGCTGGAATGGGTGCGTAAAGGCGCCAAGGCGCGTCAGTCGAAATCCAAGGCCCGTCTGGCGCGTTTCGAAGAGATGCAGTCCCAGGAATTCCAGAAGCGTTCCGAGACCAACGAAATCTACATCCCGGCCGGTCCGCGCCTGGGTGACAAGGTCATCGAGTTCAAGAACGTCTGCAAGGGCTACGGCGACCGCGTGTTGATCGACAACCTGTCGTTCTCCATGCCAAAAGGCGCCATCGTTGGCGTGATCGGCGGTAACGGTGCGGGTAAATCCACACTGTTCCGCATGCTGATGGGCAAGGAGCAACCGGACTCGGGCACCATCGAAGTCGGCGAAACCGTGCAACTGGCTTGCGTTGACCAGAGCCGCGACGACCTCGACGGCAGCAAGACGGTGTTCCAGCAGATTTCCGACGGTTCCGACCAGATCCGCATCGGCAACTACGAAATCCCGTCGCGCACCTACGTGGGTCGCTTCAACTTCAAGGGCGGCGACCAGCAGAAGTTCGTCAAGGACCTGTCCGGTGGTGAGCGCGGTCGCTTGCACCTGGCCCTGACCCTGAAAGAAGGCGGCAACGTATTGCTGCTCGACGAACCGTCAAACGACCTCGACGTTGAAACCCTGCGTTCCCTGGAAGAAGCCCTGCTGGACTTCCCGGGCGCCGCCATTGTGATCTCTCACGATCGGTGGTTCCTTGACCGCGTGGCCACTCACATCCTGGCGTACGAAGACGACTCCCAGGCGGTGTTCTTCGAAGGCAACTACACCGAATACGAAGCCGATCGCAAGAAACGCCTCGGCGAAGCTGCTGCCCAGCCGCATCGTGTACGGCACAAGAAGCTGGCCTGATCCGGGTTGGTGGTTTGAACAAGCGGAGCCTTCGGGTTCCGCTTTTTTTTGCGTGTTTTCAGGTGGACCGCGTCGTCTGCATCGCAGGCAAGCCAGCTCCCACAGTTGACCGCATTGTCATGGATGTACTGGATCAAATGTAGGAGCTGGCTTGCCTGCGATAGCGGATTAACTGTTGGTGCAAAGCCTGGATTGAAATCCTCATTAAGGTGCAAAAAACGCCTGTATTTATATCTAATGCACCATTTAAATTCACAAAGGCGACATTTTGCCCTGTCGCGGTGCGACATGAATTGATAAAGTCCGGGACAAATCTCCTTTAACGACAATAAATTTGCCGAGACTTTTCATGATCGAATCCGTTGAATCCTTCCTTGCCCGCCTCAAGAAACGCGACCCCGACCAGCCGGAATTCCACCAGGCCGTGGAAGAAGTCCTGCGCAGTTTGTGGCCGTTTCTTGAAGCCAATCCCCACTACCTGAACTCGGGCATCCTGGAGCGCATCTGCGAGCCGGAGCGTGCGATTGTGTTCCGGGTGTCGTGGGAAGATGACCAAGGCAAAGTACGGGTCAACCGCGGGTTCCGGATCCAGATGAACAGCGCCATCGGCCCCTACAAAGGCGGCCTGCGCTTCCACCCGTCGGTGAACCTGGGCGTGCTGAAATTTCTCGCCTTCGAACAAACCTTCAAGAACTCCCTGACCTCGCTGCCCATGGGCGGCGGCAAGGGCGGCTCGGACTTCGATCCCAAGGGCAAGAGCGACGCCGAGGTGATGCGTTTCTGCCAGGCGTTCATGAGCGAGCTGTATCGCCATATCGGCTCGGACGTGGACGTGCCCGCCGGTGATATTGGCGTGGGCGCCCGGGAGATCGGCTTCCTGTTCGGCCAGTACAAGCGCCTGAGCAACCAGTTCACCTCGGTGCTGACCGGCAAGGGCATGAGCTACGGCGGCAGCCTGATTCGCCCGGAGGCCACCGGTTTTGGCTGCGTGTACTTCGCTGAAGAAATGCTCAAGCGCAACGGCGAGCGGGTCGAAGGCAAGCGCGTGGCCATCTCCGGCTCCGGCAACGTCGCCCAGTACGCGGCGCGCAAGGTCATGGACCTGGGCGGCAAGGTGATTTCCTTGTCCGACTCCGAAGGCACTCTGTACTGCGAAAGCGGTTTGACCGAAGAACAATGGTCGGCATTGCTTGAACTGAAAAACGTACAGCGCGGGCGCATCAGCGAGCTGGCATCGCGTTTCGGCCTGGAATTCCGCGCCGGCAAAGCACCATGGGAACTGGCCTGCGACATCGCGTTGCCCTGCGCCACCCAGAATGAACTGGACGCCGAAGCGGCGCGCACCCTGTTGCGCAATGGCTGCGTCTGCGTGGCCGAAGGCGCCAACATGCCGACCACTCTGGAGGCGGTGGATATCTTTATCGAGGCCGGCATCCTGTTCGCGCCAGGCAAGGCGTCCAATGCCGGCGGGGTGGCGGTGAGCGGGCTGGAGATGTCGCAGAACGCCATGCGCCTGCTGTGGACCGCCGGTGAAGTGGACAGCAAGCTGCACAACATCATGCAGTCGATCCACCATGCGTGCGTGCACTACGGCGAAGAGAACGGCCGGGTCAACTACGTGAAGGGCGCCAACATTGCAGGCTTCGTGAAGGTTGCGGATGCAATGCTGGCCCAGGGCATCGTTTAACCCTCGGGTTCGATGCGCAGGATTTCGATCAACTGATCACCGACGGGGCGCTTCCACAGCACCTCGTCGCCCACCTGTGCACCCAGCAGCGCGCGGCCCAGTGGCGAACCCCAGTTGATCAGGCCCACCGTGGCGTCGGCCTGGTCTTCGCCCACTAACTGAATGCGCTGCTCTTCGTCCTGTTCGTTGGCAAAGGTCACCCAGCTGCCGATTTGCACCTTGTCGGTGGAGGTTGCCGGCGCCACCACCTGTGCGCTTTGCAGGCGCTGGTTGAAGTAACGCAAATCCCGCTCAAGGTCGGCCTGGCGCTGTTTATCGGCCTGCTCGCCCTTGGCGGATTCTTCGCTGTGCTCATGCTGCAACTGCGCGACCCTGGCCTGCAATTGTGCAAGTCCGCGGGCAGTGAGGTGATTGGGTTGCGCGCTGACCTGGCGTTCCACCGGTTGGCTGGCCTGGGCAGCGGCGCTGTCTTCGTTGACGAAAGCTCGACTCATGACGTTCTCCTGCTATGGAGTTTGGGCCATGGTCGCAGGGGTTAAGTTTCGCTGGATGTCTGGAAGCGACCTATTGCGAGCGAAAGGCCCTGGCAGCGTCGCGGTCTTTTTCCTGTTGCCAGGCGCGTTCGCGGTCGTCCCAGTGGCGATTCTTGTAGTCGTTCAGGTCTTCGTTCTCGCGCATGGCCTTGCATTGGCGAAAGCCATCATCCCAGCCTTCGGCGTAGGTGCGGTCTTTCAGGTAGCGCGGGACGTTCTTGCGAAATTCCCCGGTGATCACCCCGGCAGCCTGGCGGCCGCTGCTGCAACCGTCGTCATAGCCATCGGCGAAGGCGGGTGGATAGCCCTTGGCCAGCAAATCCTCATGGGTTGATTGGCAACCCGACAGCAGGGCCAACAGGCCCAGCACTACAGCGTACCGCCACATCGCTTGCTCCCTGGCCGTTGAACGGCTGATGGGGGAAGTGTAGGAGTGGATTCGTTCGGGGTATGTGAAACGGATGTGAGAAATCCGTGTGACGCTGCGGCTTCGGGCGATCACGCGCGCCCTGTGGCGAGGGAGCTTGCTCCCGCTGGGGCGCGAAGCGGCCCCTGTTCAGGGTATTGAGATATTCCAGAGAGGGTGAGGTGTCTGGTTTTGGGGCTGCTGCGCAGCCCAGCGGGAGCAAGCTCCTTATGGACTAATTAGAGATCGTTCCCACGCTCTGCGTGGGCATGCCGCTCTGGACGCTCTGCGTCCGCTTTTAAAGGTCGTGACGCAGAGCGTCACAGGATGCATTCCCACGCGGAGCGTGGGAACGATCTACGGCTCAGGGATTAATAGTGATACCACTTCACTTCCAGCATCACTTCGTTCACCGGTGTCGCGAGGTGGCTGTATTCCCGCTGCGCACTCAGTCTCAGCCCCAGGTTGCGCGACAATTCCCACTGTTGATTCAGGCTGATACTGCGCCGCACCTCGCCATTGGTGAAGAAGTCACCCTTGGCTTCCAGGCTCAGGTTGCCCAGCGGGTTGCGCCACAACACACCTGTATTGAACCCGGCAGCCGGGGAGATGGCTTCACCGAAGTCGCTGTTGTGCTCCACGCGCACCGTGCCAAGGGCGAAGCCAAGCATGTCGTCGCGCAGTTGCCAGGTGCCGCCCGCGCCACCGTTGACGTGGCTGACGAGTGTCTCGTCGTCATGCTTGCCCGGTACGCGCTCCAGGCCGCCGGTGACTTGCCACGACCAGGGCTGCAGCAGCTCGTTGCGTGGGGTCAGTGAGCGGATGGTTGCCAGATCCAGTTGCTGCAATTGCCAGTGGTTGCCTTCGTACTGGCGCAGTTTCATTTGCAGGATTTCAATCTGTGCGCCCAAGGGGAAGCCTTCGGCGTTGTCGTTCAGGTCGTGGTAGGCCATGCGCAGGCCGTATTCGCCGAAAGCCTTGTCGCCCCGGGTGCCGATGCCGGCTTGCCAGGTGCGGGATTCGTGGCCGTCTTCGGGCAGGCCGGGGCGTTCGATCTTCAGGTCCGGCGCCGGGTTCTGGTTGATCGCCCTCAGCAGTTCGAAGCTGCGCTGGGAACGTTCGGTGTCGCGCTCCAGGCCGTTGGCGCGGTAGCGGCCAAGGCGGTAGGCGGCGTCGATGATCAGGGCCTGGCGGTCTTTGGCGATGGCCTTGAACGCCGGGTCCTGCAGTTGTTTCTGGTCGTCGCTGATCTTCAGCACCCATTGCTGCTCGTCGCTGTCCAGCGGCTTGGCGCGTTCCAGCAGCTCCCGTTCACGGGAAGGGCGGTAATCGATTTTCTCCACCAGGCCGGCTTCTTTCACGGCTTTTACCGTGTCGGTAGGGATCGCGGTCAGCGGGAATTGTTCGGTTAACCGCAGGCTTGGGCGGGCCACTTGCAGCAGTTCCAGCAGGCGATAGGAGCAGTTTTCGTCGAAGAAGAAATAGTCGAATTGGATCTGCTTGAGTTCCCACACGTGCTCGACCATGCGCTCGGTCTCGACCTGGGTCAGGTTCAGGCGGTATTCCCACAGGTCGCGGTTCTCCAGGCTACGGTATTCCGAGAGTTTTTCCTGGTAGGGCACCAGCGCGAACAGGCCCGGGTAGCCGCCCATCAGGCCCTTCCAGGCGTAGAGGATGCTGTTGTCCGAGCCTTCGATATAGGCGCCAAAGTTGATCGCGTAGCTGAGCAGGGCGGTGTTGTTGCTCTGCACGTCAGCCTGGTCGATGCGCAGCAGGGTATGGCCGAACATTGATGATGGGCTGTTGAGGTAGGCCGCCGGGAAGATCATCACCGCGCTGTGGGGGGCGACGTCCTTGAACCATTGCTTGAACTCCTTGCAGTCCAGCGCCGGCAAGTCGCTCAGGTGCAACTGGTCCTTGAGCCAGCGTGTACGTGCCGGGTAAACGCATTGGGCGTGCTTTTCGCCGAGGCTGGCCGGGGCATACAGCGCCTCGACAGTGGCCTTCAGCTCCTGGTCCGGATGGTGGGCGCCATCGGGAGCGAGGAAGAATTTCTTGTCGCTGACATAGCTGCGCCAGCCTTTGAACTTACCGGATTCGTAGTGCCCCAGCGAAAGCCAGAACGGGTCGTTGGCCAGCTGCTGCAAACGTTGATCATCAAGGTGCGGCGCCGCATAAAGCGGGGCGCAGGCGAAGAGTGCCAGGTAGGCAAGGCGTTTGAGCATGTGGGCAACTTAAGTCGAGATAAAAAGACCCAAAGGGGAGGCAGGTCCAAAAATAATAAAACCCGTGCCTCGAAAGGCACGGGCGGGTCGAGCTTAAGCCTGGGTAGCGTATTTCGCCAGACGGGTGTCGCTTTTCAGTACAGCCAGGGTGTTGTTGTGCACGTCATCAGCGGTTACGTCAGCCTTGCTGAAGATTTGCTGGAAGTGCTCGTGAGTCACAGCGGCAAAGTGCTCGCGATCTTCAGGAGCAACGCCCAGTACTACAGCGTAGGTAGTCAGCGCTTCGCCGTTACCCTTGGCCATGTCTTCGGACAGCTCGTTCATCATGCCATTCATGGCAATCCACGATTTGCCACCGTAGGTCAGTGCGCTGTTGGTGCTGCAGCCGTTGGTGCCCGAGGTCATGCCGAACGTGGCGTTACCCGAGGTACCGTTGGTGGTGGAGGCCAGGAAGTGAGCCGGAGTGCCGCGTTGGCCTTCGAACAACATGTTGCCCCAACCGCAGTTCGGGCCACCTGGCGCTTCTGCCATTGCATTGAGGGAGACGACGGTGAAGAGAGTACCGAGAAGGATCCGTTTCATAGCTTTGTTCTCTTTGTGTGCAAACCAATGGACAAGGGTTCAGGTGCCTGACAGCACCCTAGGGGTCGGTTATTAGTCCAACCCGCAGCAGGTTGGAGTTTAGGCATGATCCAAGGGTTCCGTGACTTTTTATGAAACAAGCCGGAAACACTCGGTTTTTTTACAGCCCCGAACACGGGTCTATGCTTTCCCCAAGCCGTCCTTGCCAGCCGGCCCAACCCGGCGCCAGAATGCCGTCATCTGCCCCGCCTGATGTAAGGAAGCCCGATGCCTGATCCTGTTGCTGCCAGCTTGCGTCTAGCGCCCGAAGCGCTGACTCGTCCTTTTTCCGCTGAACAGTTCAGCTTCTCGACCACCAATGATTTGGAGCCCTTTCGCGGTGTGCTTGGCCAGGAACGTGCGGTCGAAGCCTTGCAGTTTGGTGTGGCCATGCCACGCCCCGGTTACAACGTATTTGTGATGGGCGAGCCCGGTACCGGGCGCTTTTCGTTCGTCAAACGCTACCTCAAGGCCGAAGGCAAGCGCCTGCAGACCCCGGCCGACTGGGTCTACGTCAATAATTTCGATGAGCCTCGCGAACCCCGCGCGCTGGAACTGCCTGCGGGCGGTGCTGCCGCGTTCATCTCCGATATCAACGGCCTGATCGACAACCTGGTCGCGACCTTCCCGGCGGTGTTTGAACACCCGACGTATCAACAGCGCAAAAGCGCCATCGACCGTGCCTTCAACCAGCGTTACGACCGTGCCCTGGACGTCATCGAGCGCCTGGCCCTGGAAAAAGACGTGGCGCTGTACCGTGACAGCACCAACATTGCGTTTACCCCGATGCTCGACGGCAAGGCCCTGGACGAGGCCGAGTTCTCGCAGTTGCCCGAAGCCGACCGCGAGCGTTTCCACACCGATATTTCCGAACTGGAAGAACGCCTCAACGAAGAACTCGCCAGCCTGCCCCAGTGGAAGCGCGAGTCCAATAACCAGATGCGCCAGTTCAACGAAGAAACCATCACGCTGGCCTTGCAGCCACTGCTGGCGCCGTTGTCCGAAAAATATGCGGAGAACGCGGCCGTCTGCGGCTACTTGCAGGCGATGCAGGTCTACCTGCTGAAAACCGTGGTCGAGCAACTGGTGGACGATGCGAAAACCGACGCCCAGGCCCGCAAGTTGCTGGAAGAACAGTACTGCCCGAGCCTGGTGGTGGGGCATCCGATCAACGGTGGCGCGCCGGTGGTCTTCGAGCCGCATCCGACCTACGACAACCTGTTCGGCCGTATTGAATACAGCACCGACCAGGGCGCGCTCTACACCACCTATCGCCAATTGCGTCCGGGTGCGCTGCACCGTGCCAACGGTGGTTTCCTGATCCTTGAAGCCGAGAAGATGCTCAGCGAGCCGTTTGTATGGGACGCCCTCAAGCGTGCCTTGCAATCGCGCAAGCTGAAGATGGAATCACCGCTGGGCGAACTGGGCCGCCTGGCCACGGTGACCCTCAACCCGCAAGTGATCCCGTTGCAGCTCAAGGTGATCATCATCGGCTCCCGCCAGTTGTACTACGCGTTGCAGGACGCGGATCCGGACTTCCAGGAGATGTTCCGGGTACTGGTGGATTTTGACGAAGACATCCCGATGGTGGATGAAAGCCTGGAGCAGTTCGCCCAGTTGCTGAAAACCCGCACCTCGGAAGAAGGCATGGCGCCGTTGACCTCCGATGCGGTGGCGCGGCTGGCGACCTACAGCGCGCGGTTGGCGGAGAACCAGGGCCGCTTGTCGGCGCGTATCGGTGATTTGTTCCAGCTGGTCAGCGAGGCGGACTTCATTCGTCACCTGGCCGGTGATGAGCGCACCGACTCCGGGCACATCGAGCGCGCACTCAAGGCCAAGGCCACGCGCACCGGGCGGGTGTCGGCGCGGATTCTCGACGACATGCTCGCCGGGGTGATCCTGATCGACACCGCCGGCGCGGCGGTGGGCAAGTGCAACGGGCTGACGGTGCTGGAGGTGGGTGACTCGGCGTTTGGTGTGCCGGCGCGGATTTCTGCCACGGTGTACCCGGGCGGCAGCGGCATCGTCGATATCGAGCGTGAAGTTAACCTCGGCCAGCCGATTCACTCCAAGGGCGTGATGATCCTCACCGGTTACCTGGGCAGCCGTTATGCCCAGGAATTCCCGTTGGCGATATCGGCGAGTATCGCCCTTGAGCAGTCCTACGGCTATGTCGACGGCGACAGCGCGTCCCTGGGCGAAGCCTGCACCTTGATCTCGGCCCTGTCGAAGACGCCGCTCAAGCAGTGCTTTGCCATCACCGGCTCGATCAACCAGTTTGGTGAGGTGCAGGCGGTCGGCGGGGTCAACGAGAAGATCGAAGGTTTCTTCCGTCTTTGCGAGGCCCGCGGGCTGACCGGCGAGCAGGGGGCGATCATTCCCCAGGCCAACGTCGCGACACTGATGCTCGATGAGAAGGTGTTGCAGGCCGTGCGGCAGGGGCAATTCCACGTCTATGCGGTGCGTCAGGCCGACGAGGCCTTGAGCCTGCTGGTGGGTGAGCCTGCGGGTTCGCCCGACGAGGAGGGGCAATTCCCCGAAGGCAGCGTCAATGCGCGGGTGGTGGAGCGTCTGCGGGCGATCGCCGAGATGATCAGTGAAGATGACCTGAAGGAAGCCGAGAAGGAGTTGGCGCAGGAAGCACTGGCTGAGACCAAGCCGGTGTAATCAATGCCGAAGGGGCCTGGTTCCAGGTCCCTTCGGCATATTTTTGACGCCGTCGTGACGGCAGTCATCCGTTGGTCCCCCAGCCTTGGTTTGTACCGGGTTTCTTCTATTCTCAGCTCAAGGGATAGCCACAGGAGTCGCTGGATAGAAACAGTCTTGCCCTGCGAGGCTGAATACCGGATCTACCGAGGGTCGCCGCCATGTCGCGCAACCTCTGCCTCACCCGCCAGTGCCTGGGCCTGGTCACCCGTATCGAATGTTCCATTCGCCCTCTCGCGGGGGATACCGGGATGTGGACCTTGTTGTTTGCCGCCGGAATGACCGGCGAACAACCCTCCACCATCAAGTCCCAAGGCCCGTTCCACGGACCTTTCGTGGCACAAACCATCCTCGATTCGATTGTTGAAAGCCTGACCCTGCACGGGTACGAGCTGGCTGACGACCCGCAGATCTGGTGCCTGCACCTGCAGGCGCACTTGCGACAACTCAACGGTGGGCGGCAGACGGTGCTAAGCGATATCCGCTGACCGCACTCCCCCCGTAGCAGCTGGCGCTCGACAGCTGCTACGGGGGAGGGGCTATGGCTTGGGGGCAGGGGCCGCCTCGGGTTTGTCCAGCTTGACCTCGAACCCATACTGCACCGTGTCCAGGCCGGTGCGCTGGTAGGTTTCCAATGTCGTCGGCTGGCCGTAGAAGTAATGCACGTCGAACAGCGCCGTGCCGTATTCCTCGGCGCGGTGGCTGACGCCGAGAATTTCCTTCAGGTAGTTGCCGCTGGCGTCCTTGGCATAGAACCGCCAGCTGTCAGAGGGGAACAGCTTCTGGTCGACAATCAGCGCGTTGTCCTTCAGCTCCAGGCCCTTGGGCAGTTGCCCGGCAGTGAGGCTGCCTTTCTCGATGGTCGCCAGGAACAGCGGCATCGATCCGACGGCAAACCCCGGGTTTTCAGGAAACAGGTTCAAGTCATAGGTGATGGTGCCGCGCCCCGGGTCGACCTCGTAGGCTTCGGCGGGCAGTTCGATCGGCTCGCCAAGCTTGCCTTCGTCGTTGGCGGTGAGGAACGTCACCGGGGCATCGCCGCCGCCGCGGTCCTCGCCCAGCAGGTCGTCGTTGAAGGTGTAGGGGTGATCGAACTCAACGTGCGCCGCACTGGCGTCATCCACCGACTGGTTGATGGTGACGCTTTTCTTCAGTTGGTCTTCGGACAGGGTGGCGTCCTTGAGCCAATCCGCAGCCTGGTCGTCATACACCGTGACGGGCATCGGCAACGGCTGTACGGTTTTTTCCAGGCTGTTCTTGTCGAAGCGCCGTACGGGCAGGTCCAGGTCCTTGCGGGTCACCGTGGCCTGGGAAAAGTCGAGCACGCTGACTTGCACATTGTCGATCAGGCCATTGAAGTACACCTTGGTGTAATGGCTATTCTGCTTGAGCTCGAAGGCTTTCTGCTCGTCTTCCAGCTGTTTCTCGAAGGCGTCGGACCAGGCCTTCTGCTTCTGCATTTCGGCCAGTTGCTTCTCGTAGAACGCCAGTTGCGCGGCGTTTTCGTTGATCGAGCCCGAGCGCGAGAGAAATTGCCCGGTGGTGTCACGAGCCTGCACCAGCAACGGGTTCGGCGATTCGTCCGCGACTTCCGGCGCCAGCGGGGCGCTGTTGGTCAGTTCGATCTCGGCGTAGTTCTTTTCCAGGGCCAGCAGGGTGACGGTGACGTTTTCTTCGGTGCGCTTGCGGCCCACGTCCTTTTTCGACAAGTCGAAGGTGAAGACTTTACGCGGGGCAATCACTTCCACCTTGCCCTTGAGGGTGACGGGCTGCGGCTGGCTTTTGTTCTCCGTCTCGACGCCTTCGACGAACGGGTAGGTCACCGTCAGGTCATCGGGGTTGGTCAGGTTGGAACTGGTGGGGCTCAACTGGATGCCCGGATCGGTTTCCGACCATTCCGGCTGGAACGGGATGACCTTGTTGTTACTCAGGGTCACCGACTGCCATTCCAGGCCGTGAGGGAAGGGGAACTGGTCGGGCACGTTGAAGTTGAACGGGAAGATCGGCTGCAGGTCCGTCAGGTAGTCCGAATGGGACGCCTTGCGCAGGACAAACAGGCCATTGATGTAGGTATCGACCAGGGCCTGCGGTGTAGGGTAATGCTTGAGCAGCGCCAGGGCGTCTTCGCTGTACTCGGCCTCGATGGGCTTGGTGGCGAGCTTGGCCCGTGCCCGTTCCAGCAACAGCAGCGAGCCTCCAAGCTCGGACACGGCGTCCTTGAGCTTGGGGTCCTGGATGGCGTCCAGGGATTGTTCGAACTTGGCGGTTTTCTCTTCGAGACTGGCTTGCTTGTGTTCATCGCTTGGGGAACAACCGCTGCCCATCAGCAACGCCGCACACAGGCCAAGGCTGGCCAAAGGGGATCGCACATCCATTATCTGAGTTTTCCTGTCCGACATCATCGAGCCGAGTTGATGAGCTCGACACTAGCAGAAAAATTCCTTAACAGATGCCGTACAGATCAGTTTTCTCGACGGTTTCTGGGGTTTGGGTGCGGCTGGTATACTCGCCGCCATTTTTAGCCAAGCTGTGTGAGATTCAATGGAACGCTTTATCGAAAATGCAATGTATGCCTCACGCTGGCTGTTGGCGCCGATCTATTTCGGGCTGTCCCTGGGGCTGCTGGCGCTGGGCCTGAAGTTCTTCCAGGAAGTGTTTCATGTGATTCCCATCGTGTTCACCATGAGCGAGTCGGATGTGATCCTGGTGCTGCTGTCGTTGATCGACATGGCCCTGGTGGGCGGCCTGCTGGTGATGGTGATGATCAGCGGCTACGAGAACTTCGTCTCCCAGCTGGACATCGACGAAAGCAAGGAGAAGCTCAACTGGCTGGGGACCATGGACTCCTCGTCGCTGAAGATGAAGGTCGCGGCGTCCATCGTGGCGATTTCGTCGATCCATCTGCTGCGGGTCTTCATGGACGCCAAGAACGTCGATCCCGAGCACCTGAAATGGTACGTGATCATTCACATGACCTTCGTGGTGTCGGCGTTTGCCATGGGCTACCTGGACAAGGTTACCAAGCATTAATCAGCCCCTGGCGCTCTCCTGCGCGGGGCTCATCAAGGGTGTGGCTTGTGTGCTAGTCTGCTCGCCCTTTTAGTTTGGACGGCACCTGTGTCGTCCTACAGCGGAGCCTTTCCATGTCCGAAGTTAATCTGTCCACCGACGAAACCCGCGTGAGCTACGGCATTGGCCGTCAGTTGGGCGACCAGCTGCGCGACAACCCGCCACCGGGCGTGAGCCTGGACGCGATCCTGGCTGGCCTGACCGACGCTTTTGCCGGCAAGCCTAGCCGTGTGGACCAGGAGCAAATGGCCGCCAGCTTCAAGGTCATCCGCGAAATCATGCAAGCCGAAGCCGCTGCAAAGGCTGAAGCTGCTGCTGGCGAAGGCCTGGCTTTCCTGGCTGAAAACGCCAAGCGTGACGGCATCACCACCCTGGCTTCCGGCCTGCAATTTGAAGTGCTGACTGCAGGTAGCGGCGCCAAGCCGACCCGTGAAGACCAGGTGCGTACGCACTACCACGGCACCCTGATCGACGGCACTGTGTTCGACAGCTCCTACGAGCGCGGCCAGCCTGCGGAATTCCCGGTTGGCGGCGTGATCGCCGGCTGGACCGAAGCCCTGCAACTGATGAATGCCGGCAGCAAATGGCGCCTGTACGTGCCGAGCGAACTGGCTTACGGCGCTCAAGGCGTTGGCAGCATCCCGCCGCACAGCGTTCTGGTGTTTGACGTCGAGCTGCTCGACGTTCTGTAAGACCTTACCTGCAGGAGCGAGCCTGCTCGCTCCTGCAGTGTTTTGCGCGGTTGCTCATGGATGAAACTTGCCATTGAGATCCGTCACCGGGCGCAACGCTCGGGCATAGCAGAACAGAAACAGATTTCTCACCACTTCCTTCAGCACCCCGGGCTCACTGGAACTCAGGCCATTGACGTCCAGGTCGCCCTGATCCTGCAGTTCGCTTAACGCCTCTTCTTCCAGCACCGCGCAGACTTCCCCGGTTTCCCGATGGAGGATTCGCAGGTAAGGGTGTGGACGGTCCAGCCAGGCATCGATCAAATAAGTCATGGGAAGTATCTCCTTGATGGGTTTCAATGAGAATAATTCTTATTCGTAGAATAGCAAGTCCCTATTGGCCATTTCCGGACTTTTCTGTGTGGATATTGTTTTTGATCAAAAGGCCTGGCCTTTTGCCGCCAGTGCGGAGCTGACGCTGGGAGGGTGAAGCGCCATCCCGTGCAGGGCACGGGATGGAGGCAGCATATTCAGACCTTGCGGACGAACTCGGACTTGAGTTTCATCGGGCCGATACCGTCGATCTTGCAGTCGATATCGTGGTCGCCATCGCACAGGCGGATGTTCTTGACCTTGGTGCCGACCTTGACCACCAGGGACGTGCCCTTGACCTTGAGGTCCTTGATCACGGTGATGGTGTCGCCGTCCTGCAGGACGTTGCCCACAGAGTCTTTCTTCACAGATTCATCGCTGGCCGCCTCGGCTTCGCCGCCGACGGCCCACTCATGGGCGCATTCCGGGCAAATCAGCTGGGCGCCATCTTCGTAGGTGTATTCGGAATTGCATTTCGGGCAGGGTGGCAACGTGCTCACTAAAGCTCCTTTGGTTTCAGGATGGCTAAAAAGCGCACATTGTATAGGGTTTTAGCCGGGCAGGGGGCAGCAACGCCAGAGAACGCTGTGGGAGCTGTCTTGCCTGCGATGCAGGCACCTCGGTTTGTCTGTTACACCGCAGTGATGCAATCGCAGGCAAGCCAGCTCCTGCATGGAGCAGAGCAGAATCAGTGAGTACGGGCGACCGCGAACTCACTCAGCTCAACCAGGGCGTCCCGGTATTCGCTGGCTGGAAGGGCTTCCAGGCATTGGATCGCGCGAGCCACGTAGTCACGGGCCAGTTGCGCCGTGTATTCGAGGGAACCCGAGGCTTCCACGGCTTCGCGGATGCTTTCCAGGTCTTCGATCCCGCCTTTCTGGATCGCCTTGCGCACCAGGGCGGCCTGTTCCGGCGTGCCTTCGCGCATGGTGTAGATCAGTGGCAAGGTCGGCTTGCCCTCGGCCAGGTCGTCACCGACGTTCTTGCCCAGGGTTTCGGCGTCGCCGCGATAGTCCAGCAGGTCGTCCACGAGCTGGAAGGCCACGCCCAGGTGATCGCCGAACGTGCGCAGGGCTTCGCTCTGCTCGGGCGTCGCTTCGCACAGGGCGGCGGCGCTATGGGTCGAGGCTTCGAAGAGCATCGCGGTTTTGCCGCGAATCACTTCCATGTAGGTTTCTTCGGTGGTGCTGGCGTCGCGAACCTTCGACAGCTGCAACACTTCGCCTTCGGCGATGATGCGCGTGGCCTGTGAAAGAATCTTCATCACCGGCATCGAGCCCAGCTCGACCATCATTTCGAACGAGCGCGAGTACAGGAAGTCGCCCACCAGCACGCTCGGCGCATTGCCCCACATCGCGTTGGCCGTCTCGCGACCACGGCGCATGCCGGACATGTCGACCACGTCGTCGTGCAGCAGGGTGGCGGTGTGCAGGAACTCGATGGTCGCGGCCAGCAGGCGCAGGTCATCGCCTTCGCGGCCCAGGGCCTTGCCACACAGCAACACTAATAAAGGACGCAGGCGTTTACCGCCGGCCGACGTAATGTAGTCGCCAATTTTGGAGACCAGCGGCACTTTAGAAGTCAGCTGCTTCTTGATGATGCCGTCGACGGCGCTAAAATCGTCCGCCACCGCGCGGTAGAAAGCTTGGGGTTGCATCAGCGACAGTCGCTCCAGAAGGGTTGCGCGGCATGCTAGGACCCGCGTCCCGTAGTGTCAAGGCGCGATAGACGGCTACTTGCAACACCTCCATAGCTTGCGTACAATCGCGCACCCTGAACTTCCTGGGCAGCACCTGCCTTACGCAATTGCATTCGGGACGTCCATCCCATGCAGCCATGCCAGCCAATACCTCTTCTTATAAAGCGCTGGGTGAGCAGGATTATCGGAGAAATACCATGTCGTACGCAGTAATTGTTACTGGTGGCAAGCAATACAAGGTCGCCCCAGGTGAATACCTGAAGATCGAGAAGCTGGAAATCGCTACTGGCGAATCCGTTACTTTTGATCGCGTTCTGTTGGTCGCCAATGGCGATGACGTGAACATCGGCGCTCCAGTTGTTGCAGGCGCTACCGTTGTGGCTGAAGTGATCTCCCAAGGTCGTCACGATAAAGTCCGCATCATCAAGTTCCGTCGTCGTAAGCACCACATGAAGCGTATGGGCCACCGCCAGTGGTACACCGAGATCAAAATCACCGGTATTCAGGCTTAATTTCAGCCTAATTCCTCACTAGGAGAATTGACTCATGGCACACAAAAAAGCTGGTGGTAGTACCCGTAACGGTCGCGACTCAGAAGCCAAACGCCTTGGCGTGAAGATGTATGGCGGCCAGGTTATCATTCCGGGCAACATCATCGTGCGTCAGCGCGGCACCCAATTCCACGCCGGTTACGGTGTTGGCATGGGTAAAGATCACACTCTGTTCGCTAAAATCGACGGCGTGATCAAGTTTGAAGTAAAAGGCGCTTTCAACCGCCGTTACGTGAGCATTGTCCCGAAGACTGAAGTCGTCGCGGCATAATTACGTAGTTGCTGGAAAAGCCCTGTCTCGCGACGGGGCTTTTTCGTTTGTGGGGTGAGTCTCTTGCAAAGCTGTTTGTGATGGGCGAAAGCAGTGGATTTGCGGTCGTTGCTTGAGGTCGCTGCGCTCATTTTTGCAAGAGTCTTATGTCTTGGTTTCTTAAGCTCGTCCGTGTGGCGAGAGGCGTTTTGTTATGAAGTTCGTTGATGAAGTTTCGATCCGAGTAAAAGCTGGCGACGGCGGTAACGGTTGCATGAGTTTCCGTCGGGAAAAATTCATCGAAAACGGTGGTCCTAACGGTGGTGATGGTGGTGATGGCGGCTCGGTCTACATGATCGCCGACGAAAACCTCAACACCCTGGTGGACTACCGTTACACCCGGCACTTTGATGCCGAGCGTGGCTCCAACGGCGGCAGCACTGACTGCACCGGTAAAAAAGGCGAAGAGTTGGTGCTGCGGGTTCCGGTTGGTACCACCGTGATCGACTCCGCAACCCAGGAAGTCATTGGTGACCTGACCAAAGCCGGTCAGCGCCTGCTGGTGGCTCATGGCGGCTGGCACGGTCTGGGCAACACCCGTTTCAAGTCCAGTACCAACCGTGCGCCACGCCAGACCACGCCGGGCAAGCCAGGCGAGCAGCGTGACCTGAAGCTGGAAATGAAGGTGCTGGCTGACGTGGGCCTGCTGGGTCTGCCGAACGCCGGCAAAAGTACGTTCATTCGCTCGGTGTCTGCTGCCAAGCCGAAAGTCGCCGATTACCCGTTCACTACCCTGGTGCCGAACCTGGGTGTGGTCAGCGTCGACCGCTGGAAAAGCTTCGTGGTTGCGGACATTCCGGGCCTGATCGAAGGCGCTTCCGACGGCGCAGGCCTGGGGATCCGTTTCCTCAAGCACTTGTCCCGCACCCGTTTGCTGCTGCACCTCGTCGACATGGCGCCGCTGGATGACACCAGTGCACCGGACGCTGCTGAAGTGATCGTCAGCGAGCTGACCAAGTTCAGCCCGTCCCTGGCTGAGCGTGATCGCTGGTTGGTGCTGAACAAGTGCGACCAGATCCTCGAGGAAGAGCACGAAGAGCGCGTCAAGGAGATCGTTGATCGCCTGGAATGGACCGGTCCGGTCTACGTGATCTCGGCCATTGCCAAAGAAGGCACTGAGCGCCTGACTCGCGACATCATGCGTTACCTCGAAGACCGTGCCGATCGCCTGGCCGCCGACCCTGTCTACAAGGCCGAGCTGGCTGAACTGGATCAGCGCATCGAAGACGAGGCTCGTGCCCAGTTGCAGGCGCTGGATGATCAGCGTGCCCTGCGTCGCAGTGGCGTCAAGTCGGTCCATGATATCGGTGACGATGATTGGGACGAGGAAGACGTGGATGATGAAGATGGTCCGGAAATCATTTACGTGCGCGACTGATTCGTTGCAGTAAACTTAAGCGCCGCTCAATCGAGCGGCGTTTTGGTATCTGGAAATCGGTAGTCACGAATAACGTTATGGGCGGCGCTGGGTCGCGCGGCCCTCTATCTAAGGTTGAAGATGATGCGGAGCAAGGTGACAGGTGCGCAGCGTTGGGTCGTTAAGATCGGTAGCGCGCTGCTGACGGCGGATGGCAAGGGGCTGGATCGTGCGGCCATGAGTGTCTGGGTGGGCCAGATGGTGGCCTTGCATGAGGCCGGCGTCGAGTTGGTGTTGGTGTCGTCCGGGGCGGTTGCCGCCGGCATGAGCCGCCTCGGCTGGACCGCGCGACCCAGCGCGATGCATGAGCTGCAGGCTGCCGCCGCGATTGGTCAGATGGGCCTGGTACAGGCCTGGGAGTCCAGCTTTGCCGAGCACGGGCGCCACACGGCGCAGATTCTGCTGACCCATGACGACTTGTCCGACCGCAAGCGCTACCTGAATGCCCGCAGCACCCTGCGCGCCCTGGTTGAACTCAAGGTGATCCCGGTGATCAACGAGAATGACACCGTGGTGACCGACGAGATTCGCTTCGGTGACAACGACACCCTGGCAGCGCTGGTGGCCAACCTGGTTGAGGCTGATTTGCTGGTGATCCTCACGGATCGCGACGGCATGTTCGACGCTGACCCGCGCAATAACCCTGAGGCTCAGCTGATTTACGAAGCGCGTGCCGATGATCCGGCGCTGGATGCGGTGGCTGGCAGTGTCGGCGGTGCCCTGGGGCGTGGCGGCATGCAGACCAAGCTGCGTGCGGCACGTCTGGCGGCGCGTTCCGGCGCACATACCATCATCGTTGGCGGTCGGATTGAGCGGGTGCTGGATCGCCTCAAGGCGGGCGAGCGCATCGGTACGCTGCTGTCGCCTGAGCGTGGCATGCTGGCGGCGCGCAAGCAGTGGCTGGCGGGGCATCTTCAGACGCGCGGTACCCTGGTGTTGGATGCTGGTGCGGTTTCAGCGTTGTCCCAAGGCAACAAAAGCTTGCTGCCGGTGGGTGTAAAACTGGTCCAGGGCAGCTTCCGCCGTGGCGAAATGGTGGTGTGTGTGGCGCCGGACGGTCGTGAGATTGCCCGTGGCCTTGCCAACTACAGCGCCCTTGAGGCGCAGAAAATCATCGGGCAGTCGTCTGAGGCGATTGTCGGTCTGTTGGGTTACATGGCTGAGCCGGAGCTGGTTCACCGGGATAACCTGATTCTGGTTTAAGTAAAAAGGAAGTCTCGATGCGCGTAATGAAGGGATTGCTCGGTTTGCTGCTGGCGATGCCGTTGCTGGCGTCGGCCGAAGAGATTGGCCAGGTGTCGACGGTGTTCAAGTTTGTCGGCCCCAATGACCGGATCGTGGTCGAGGCCTTTGACGACCCGAAGGTGGATGGCGTGACCTGCTACCTGTCTCGCGCCAAGACGGGCGGGGTAAAGGGTGGGTTGGGTCTGGCGGAGGATCGCGCCGAGGCGTCGATTGCCTGTCGCCAGGTGGGCGCGATTCGCTTCAAGGGCGAGCTGAAGGATGGGGATGAGGTGTTCAAGGAGCGCACGTCCCTGGTCTTCAAGACCATGCAGGTGGTGCGTTTCCTCGACAAGAAGCGCAATACCCTGGTGTATCTGGTCTACAGCGACCGCTTGATCGAAGGCAGCCCGCAGAATGCGGTGACGGCGATTCCGATCCTGCCGTGGCCCACAGCGCAATAAATCTGAAGCAGAGCCGGCATGCCGGCTCTTTTTTTGGCTTTCCCAAATCGCAGGCAATAAAAAACCGACCCTGGGGTCGGTTTTTTAACAAGCTTATCGCTTAGGCTGCAGCAGCAAGGTTCAGAGCCTTGATGTGGCCATTCAGACGACCTTTATGGCGAGCAGCTTTGTTCTTGTGGATGATGCCTTTATCGGCCATACGGTCGATAACTGGCACAGCCAGAACGTAAGCAGCTTGAGCTTTTTCAGCGTCTTTTGCGTCAATGGCTTTAACTACATTCTTGATGTAGGTACGAACCATGGAACGCAGGCTGGCGTTGTGGCTGCGACGCTTCTCAGCCTGTTTTGCACGTTTTTTGGCGGAAGGTGTGTTGGCCACCGTCGAGCTCCTCGAAAGACTTTTTAGGAAATAGCAAACAAAATAGGCCGCGAATCATGCCGATGAGTTGAAGTCTTGTCAAGGGCGTGTGATGCGAACTGCTGAGTGGTCGATCTTAAGAGGCGGGTGATTTATTTCCGGCGCTTGACCTGTAAACTCGCGAGCTTTGGCTCTGTGCTTGTTGCAGGCGCGGAGTATCGCATATGTGGGCCGTTTGTTCGCCTGCTCTTTATCTATAGGCAAAAACTCTTTCAATGAATCTGCTCAAATCGTTGGCCGCTGTCAGCTCTATCACTATGATTTCCCGGGTTCTGGGGTTTGTGCGTGACACGCTGCTGGCACGTATTTTTGGCGCCAGCATGGCCACGGATGCCTTCTTCATTGCCTTTAAACTGCCCAACCTGCTGCGGCGGATCTTCGCCGAGGGGGCTTTTTCCCAGGCATTCGTGCCGATTCTGGCGGAGTACAAGGCCCAGCAAGGCGAGGAGGCGACCCGCACCTTCATTGCCTATGTTTCGGGTTTGCTGACGTTGGTGCTGACGCTGGTGACGATCGCCGGGATGCTCGCCGCGCCCTGGGTGATCTGGGCCACGGCCCCCGGTTTTGCCAATACACCGGAAAAATTCGCCCTGACCACTGATCTGTTGCGGGTGACCTTTCCTTATATATTGCTGATTTCCCTGTCGTCCCTGGCCGGGGCGATCCTCAATACCTGGAACCGTTTCTCGGTGCCGGCCTTCGTGCCGACCCTGCTTAACGTCAGCATGATTATTTTTGCGCTGTTCCTGACACCGTATTTCGATCCGCCTGTGATGGCCCTCGGCTGGGCGGTCCTGGCTGGTGGCCTGGCACAACTGCTGTACCAGCTGCCGCACCTGAAGAAAATCGGCATGCTCGTGCTGCCGCGTTTGAATCTCAAGGACACCGGCGTCTGGCGGGTGATGCGCAACATGCTGCCGGCCATCCTCGGGGTTTCCGTCAGCCAGATTTCCCTGATCATCAACACCGCCTTCGCCTCGCTGCTGGTCTCGGGTTCGGTGTCGTGGATGTACTACGCCGACCGTCTGATGGAATTGCCGTCCGGCGTGCTCGGCGTGGCACTCGGCACCATCCTGCTGCCAACGCTGTCGCGTACCTATGCCAGCAAAGACCGCCACGAATATTCGCGGATTCTCGACTGGGGCCTGCGCCTGTGCTTCGTGCTGGTGCTGCCGTGTGCCGTGGCCCTGGGGTTGCTCGCCGAGCCACTGACGGTCGCGCTGTTCCAGTACGGCCAGTTCACTGCGTTTGACGCCTCGATGACCCAGCGTGCGCTGATCGCCTATTCCGTTGGGCTGCTGGGCATTATCGTGATCAAGGTGCTGGCTCCCGGCTTTTATGCTCAACAAAACATCCGTACCCCGGTAAAGATCGCGATCTTCACCCTGGTGGTTACCCAACTGCTCAACCTGGCGTTCATCGGTCCGCTGAAGCATGCCGGGCTGGCGCTGGCGATCAGTGTGGGGGCCTGCATCAACGCCGGGCTGCTGTTTTATCAGCTGCGTAAACAGAAAATGTTCCAGCCTCAGGCGGGCTGGGGCTTGTTTGCGCTCAAGTTGGTGGTGGCGGTGGGGACGATGGCCGCGGTACTGCTGGGCCTGATGCACTTCATGCCGGCCTGGGAGCAGGGCCATATGCTCGAGCGCTTCATGCGCCTGGGAGCGTTGGTGGCGGCTGGTGTGCTGGTGTACTTCGGCATGTTGCTGCTGATGGGCTTCCGCTTGCGGGATTTCAATCGCAAGTCGCTGAGCTAGAGACTTTTCGTCGATAAGACGGTTGTTTTATCGATTCGCGCAAATGGCCTGCGCTGTTGCCTGTCGTCCGGGGCCGGGTGTGGTTATAATCGACCACTTTATGAGCAAGAAGCGCGTTATGCAGCTGGTTCGAGGTCTCCACAACCTGCGCCCCCAGCATCGGGGCTGCGTCGCCACTATTGGCAACTTTGACGGTGTTCACCGTGGCCACCAGGCTATCCTGGCCCGCCTGCGTGAGCGTGCGGTTGAGTTGGGCGTGCCCAGCTGCGTGGTGATTTTTGAACCACAGCCGCGCGAATTCTTTACCCCGCAGACGGCGCCGGCGCGTCTGGCCCGCCTGCGGGACAAGCTGCAACTGCTGGCTGAAGAAGGTGTGGACCGCGTCCTCTGCCTGGCTTTCAACCAGCGCTTGCGCAGCCTCAGCGCCGCCGAGTTCGTCGACCGTATCCTGGTGGACGGCCTTGGCGTGCAGCATCTGGAGGTCGGCGACGACTTCCGTTTCGGTTGCGACCGGGTAGGGGATTTCGATTTCCTGCAGCAGGCCGGCGTCACCCAGGGTTTTACCGTCGAAGCCGCGCAAACCGTCGAACTGGACGGCCTGCGCGTGAGCAGTACCCAGGTGCGTAACGCCCTGGCCGCTGCCGACTTCGCCTTGGCCGAGCGTTTGCTCGGTCGCCCGTTCCGGATTGCCGGGCGGGTGCTGCACGGCCAGAAGCTGGCGCGCCAACTGGGCACGCCAACCGCCAACGTGCAGCTCAAGCGCCGTCGTGTGCCACTGACCGGGGTTTACCTGGTGAGTGTCGACATCGACGGCCAATCGTGGCCCGGAGTCGCCAACATAGGCGTCAGGCCCACGGTTGCAGGTGATGGCAAAGCCCACCTGGAAGTTCACCTTTTGGATTTTGCCGGTGATTTGTATGACCGGCGTTTGACGGTGGCTTTCCACCAAAAGCTGCGTGAAGAGCAGCGTTTCGCCTCCCTGGAGGCGTTGAAAACGGCGATCAATGCGGATGTCGCCGCCGCCCGTGCACTAGCCGCACCTAGCGCCCATCGCTAATGAAGAGCCTTAAATGACCGACTATAAAGCCACGCTAAACCTTCCGGACACCGCCTTCCCAATGAAGGCCGGCCTGCCACAGCGCGAACCGCAGATCCTGCAGCGCTGGGACAGTATTGGCCTGTACGGAAAGTTGCGCGAGATTGGCAAGGATCGTCCGAAATTCGTCCTGCACGACGGCCCTCCTTATGCCAACGGCACGATTCACATCGGTCATGCGCTGAACAAGATTCTCAAGGACATGATCATCCGCTCGAAAACCCTTTCGGGTTTCGACGCGCCTTATGTCCCGGGCTGGGACTGCCACGGCCTGCCGATTGAACACAAGGTCGAAGTGACCTACGGCAAGAACCTGGGCGCGGATAAAACCCGCGAACTGTGCCGTGCCTACGCCACCGAGCAGATCGAAGGGCAGAAGTCCGAATTCATCCGCCTGGGGGTGTTGGGCGACTGGGCCAACCCGTACAAGACCATGAACTTCAAGAACGAGGCCGGTGAAATCCGTGCCTTGGCCGAAATCGTCAAGGGCGGTTTCGTGTTCAAGGGCCTCAAGCCCGTGAACTGGTGCTTCGATTGCGGCTCGGCCCTGGCTGAAGCCGAAGTCGAGTACGAAGACAAGAAGTCCTCGACCATCGACGTGGCCTTCCCGATCGCCGACGAAGCCAAACTGGCGCAAGCCTTCGGTCTGGCGAGCCTGGCCAAGCCAGCCTCCATCGTGATCTGGACCACCACCCCGTGGACCATCCCGGCCAACCAGGCGCTGAACGTGCACCCGGAATTCACCTACGCCCTGGTGGACGTCGGTGACAAACTGCTGGTGCTGGCTGAAGAGCTGGTGGAGGCGTGCCTGGCCCGCTACAACCTGCAAGGCTCGGTGATCGCGACCACTACCGGGTCCGCGCTGGAACTGATCAACTTCCGTCACCCGTTCTACGACCGCCTGTCGCCAATCTACCTGGCCGAGTACGTTGAGCTGGGCGCCGGCACTGGCGTGGTTCACTGCTCGCCTGCCTATGGCGTAGACGACTTCGTGATCTGCAAGCAGTACGGCCTGGTCAACGACGACATCATCAATCCCGTGCAAAGCAACGGCGTGTACGTGCCGTCCCTGGAATTCTTCGGTGGCCAGTTCATCTTCAAGGCCAACCCGGCGATCGTCGACAAGTTGGCGGAAGTCGGTGCGCTGCTGCACACCGAAACCATCACCCACAGCTATATGCACTGCTGGCGTCACAAGACCCCGCTGATCTACCGCGCCACTGCGCAGTGGTTTATCGGCATGGACAAGGAGCCTACCCGCGGCGAAACCCTGCGCAAGCGTGCGATCAAGGCGATCGAAGACACCAAGTTCGTTCCGGCCTGGGGCCAGGCGCGCCTGCACTCGATGATCGCCAACCGTCCGGACTGGTGCATCTCCCGCCAGCGCAACTGGGGCGTGCCGATCCCGTTCTTCCTGAACAAGGAAAGCGGCGAGTTGCACCCACGTACCGTCGAGCTGATGGAAGAGGTTGCCCAGCGCGTTGAACAAGAGGGCATCGAAGCCTGGTTCAAGCTGGACGCCGCCGAGCTGCTGGGCGACGAAGCACCGCTGTACGACAAGATCAGCGACACCCTCGACGTCTGGTTCGACTCGGGTACCACCCACTGGCACGTACTGCGCGGCTCGCACCCGATGGGCCACGAGACCGGCCCGCGTGCCGACCTGTACCTGGAAGGTTCGGACCAACACCGTGGCTGGTTCCACTCCTCGTTGCTGACCGGTTGCGCGATCGACGATCACGCCCCGTACCGCGAGCTGCTGACCCACGGTTTCACCGTCGACGAGAACGGTCGCAAGATGTCCAAGTCCCTGGGCAACGTGATCGCGCCGCAAAAGGTCAACGACACCCTGGGCGCCGACATCATGCGCCTGTGGGTCGCCTCTACCGATTATTCGGGCGAGATGGCCGTTTCCGAGCAGATCCTGCAGCGCAGCGCCGATGCCTACCGCCGGATCCGTAATACCGCACGCTTCATGCTGTCGAACCTGACCGGTTTCAACCCGGCCACCGACATCCTGCCGGCCGAGGAAATGCTCGCCCTGGACCGTTGGGCCGTGGACCGTACCCTGTTGCTGCAGCGCGAGCTGCAAGAGCACTACGGCGAATACCGCTTCTGGAACGTCTACTCGAAGATCCACAACTTCTGCGTGCAGGAGCTGGGTGGTTTCTACCTCGACATCATCAAGGACCGCCAGTACACCACCGGCGCCAACAGCAAGGCCCGCCGTTCGGCGCAGACCGCGCTGTACCACATCTCTGAAGCGCTGGTGCGCTGGATCGCCCCGATCCTGGCATTCACCGCCGACGAACTGTGGGAATACCTGCCGGGCGAGCGGAACGAGTCCGTGATGCTCAACACCTGGTACGAAGGCCTGACCGAATTGCCGGCCGACTTCGAGCTGGGCCGCGAGTACTGGGAAGGCGTAATGGCCGTCAAGGTTGCCGTGAACAAGGAGCTGGAAGTGCAGCGCGCGGCGAAGGCCGTTGGCGGCAACCTGCAGGCCGAAGTTACGCTGTTTGCCGAAGAAGGCCTGACCGCTGACCTGGCCAAGCTGAGCAACGAACTGCGCTTCGTCCTGATCACCTCGACCGCCAGCCTGGCGCCGTTTGCCCAGGCGCCTGCAGATGCCGTCGCGACCGAAGTCCCGGGTCTCAAGCTCAAGGTGGTCAAGTCCTCCTTCGCCAAGTGCGCCCGTTGCTGGCACTGCCGTGAAGATGTCGGCGTGAACCCCGAGCATCCGGAAATCTGCGGTCGCTGTGTCGACAACATCTCTGGCGCTGGCGAGGTTCGTCACTATGCCTGAAGCCAGTCGTTTTGGACGCCTGGGCTTGCTCGTGTTGAGCGTGCTGGTGCTGGTCATTGACCAGCTCAGCAAGGCTCACTTCGAAGGCGCCCTGGAGATGTACCAGCAGATCGTGGTGATTCCCGACTACTTCAGTTGGACCCTGGCCTACAACACCGGCGCTGCGTTCAGCTTCCTGGCTGACAGCTCCGGCTGGCAGCGCTGGCTGTTTGCCCTGATTGCCGTGGTGGTCAGTGCCGTGCTGGTAGTCTGGCTCAAGCGCCTGGGGCGTAACGACACCTGGCTGGCCGTTGCGTTGGCGCTGGTGCTGGGTGGCGCATTGGGCAACCTGTACGACCGCATTGCCCTGGGCCATGTGATCGACTTTATTCTGGTGCATTGGCAGAACCGCTGGTACTTCCCGGCGTTCAACTTTGCCGACAGCGCGATCACCGTCGGTGCAATCATGCTGGCGTTGGATATGTTCAAAAGCAAGAAAACCGGAGAGACCGTTCATGACTGAACAGGTATTGGCTGAGCAACGCATTGGCCAGAACACGGAAGTCACCTTGCATTTCGCATTGCGCCTGGAGAATGGCGACACGGTCGACAGCACGTTCGACAAGACCCCGGCGACCTTCAAGGTCGGCGACGGCAACCTGCTGCCGGGTTTTGAAGCGGCACTGTTCGGTTTCAAGGCCGGCGACAAGCGCAACCTGCAGATCCTGCCGGAAAACGCCTTTGGCCAGCCCAACCCGCAAAACGTGCAGATCATCCCGCGTTCGCAGTTCCAGGACATGGAGCTGTCGGAAGGCTTGCTGGTGATCTTCAACGATGCGGCGAATACTGAACTGCCGGGTGTGGTGAAGGCCTTTGATGACGCGCAAGTGACCATCGACTTCAACCACCCGTTGGCCGGGAAAACCTTGACCTTTGATGTTGAAATCATCGACGTTAAAGCGCTGTAACTAACGAAATCGGCCTACTGCAGGGGCGAGCTTGTTGGGGCTGCTTCGCAGCCCAGCGGGAGCAAGCGCCCTCGCCACACAAGCTCGATCCTACAGGGCAAGACACGAGGCACAGCATGCAAATCAAACTCGCCAACCCCCGTGGCTTCTGCGCCGGCGTGGACCGGGCGATTGAAATCGTCAACCGCGCCCTGGAAGTTTTCGGGCCGCCGATTTACGTGCGCCATGAAGTCGTCCACAACAAGTTTGTGGTCGAAGACCTGCGCAGCCGCGGGGCCATCTTCGTTGAAGAACTGGACCAGGTGCCGGACGACGTTATCGTCATCTTCAGCGCCCACGGCGTTTCCCAGGCGGTACGCACCGAAGCAGCAGGCCGTGGCCTGAAAGTGTTCGACGCCACCTGCCCGCTGGTGACCAAGGTGCACATCGAGGTCGCGCGCTACAGCCGTGATGGTCGTGAGTGCATCCTGATCGGCCACGCCGGTCACCCGGAAGTCGAGGGCACCATGGGCCAGTACGATGGCAGCAATGGTGGGGCGATCTACCTGGTGGAAGACGAAAAAGACGTCGCTGCATTGCAGGTGCACAACCCTGAAAAGCTGGCTTTCGTTACCCAGACCACCTTGTCCATGGACGACACCAGCCGCGTCATCGATGCCTTGCGCTCGCGCTTCCCGGCCATCGGCGGCCCACGCAAGGATGACATCTGCTACGCCACCCAGAACCGCCAGGATGCGGTCAAGCAATTGGCCGACGAATGCGATGTTGTGCTGGTGGTGGGGAGCCCCAACAGCTCCAACTCCAACCGCCTGCGCGAACTGGCCGAGCGCATGGCCACCCCGGCCTACCTGATCGATGGTGCCGAAGACATGCAGCGCAGCTGGTTCGACGGTGTCGAACGCATCGGCATCACTGCCGGAGCCTCGGCCCCGGAAGTCCTGGTGCGTGGCGTTATTCAGCAACTGCAGGCCTGGGGCGCCACGGGCGCTGATGAACTGGCTGGCCGTGAAGAGAACATCACTTTCTCCATGCCCAAGGAGCTGCGGGTTCGTTCGCTGCTCTGAGGCCCGGAGTACCGGCATAGCCCCGGCACAAAGCCTGCTCGGTCTTGTTACTGCGCAGGCTGATACGCCCGCTGGCGGCCAGCACTATTTGATACAGGCTCAGTTGCTGGTCCGTCGCACACACGTGGACGGTGCCGGCGCTGAATGCCCCTGCTGACAGCAGCGGTTCGCCCAGGCTGCTGAAGCGTATCTGGGTTCTCACCGGCGTATTCCCCACAATCGGTATCTGCCCACTGTCCTGGCGCTCCAGCAGCACCGGGTTTTTGTCGTCCAGATGGCCGCGACCGTTCAGGTCCAGTATCACCCTCCAACCCCGGCTCCAGTCATCGTCCAATGCATGGATAACCACCGTGCGATTGCGTGCGATGGCTTCTGTGCGGGCATAACGCAGTCCGCCGGCAAGGGATTCGGCGGCGCTCTGGCGTCGTTGCGACTCGAGCAGCCCCTTGAGGCTCGGCACTGCCAGATTGGCCAGGATGCCGCTCAGGAACAGGCCGAGTATCAGTTCAATCAGCGAGAAACCTCGTTGTTTCATGGGCCGTCCCTCCGTGGACGCGGTGTGCTTTTTCAGTCGGTGCCGGATGGCAGACATAGTTATAGCGCCCAGTCCGGCGGGTCGAATGGTGGCCATTCTGTCCAAAGTATTTCGCTTTGTTCCGGGGGGCAGCGCCCAGGCAATACCGGCGCTAGTCTTGCGTCGCACAGCAGGTTTGCGCTGCTTTCTGATGACCTTCGACATGGATGGCGATGGTAATGAACGCTTTTCCCGTAACGCCCCACCCGCAACCGACCCAGGCCGGAATGACGCTGATCGAGGTCCTGGTATCTGTGCTGATCCTCGCTGTCGGCCTGCTAGGGGCGGCAGTCATTCAGCTCAATGCATTGAAATACACCGACAGTTCCAGGATGACCAGTCAGGCCAGTTTCATTGCCTACGACATGCTCGACCGGATCCGTGCCAATTCGGGTGCTGATTACTCCTGGGGCCAGGGTGAACGCGCGCCCTCCAGTACCTCGGTCGCGAGTGTGCGTGATCTGGACCTGCACGACTTTGAAGCGAATATCGCCGGGTTCGCCGGGGAAAGCGCCAAGGGGTCGGTTGCGGTCAATCAGCGAGAGGTGACCATCAGCATCAGTTGGGACGACTCCCGTGGAGCGAAGGCTCAAGGCACCCGGGAAACATTCACCCTGACCAGCCGGGTTGCAGTCGACCCGAGGGTGTTGCCATGAGAGGTCCAGTGTGCGGTTTCAGCCTGGTGGAGATGCTGCTGGCATTGGCCCTCGGCCTGATGTTGATCCTGGGGGTGACCCAGATTGCACTCAGCTCCCGAACCACTTATGCCAGCCAGAGTGCGGCTTCGCTGTTGCAGGATGATGCACGGTTCGCCCTTGGCAAGCTGATTCAGGAAATACGCCAGGCGGGCATGTTTGGCTGCTTGTCCGCTGCATCAATCAGCAACGCTCCCGCAGGTTTTGATCGTCCCATTGGATGGGGTACCACCGGCAGTTCCCGGTCCCTGACGCTGGTGACCGCCGACGTCGGGGAGGGTGGCAGCAAGCCGGACTGGACGGTGCTTTCCGATTGCACCGGTTCTGCCCACGCCTATGTTGGAAGCGCGCCGGCAGCGACGCCCGGGCAAATCCATTTCCCTCTGCGCAAGCTGACCTACACCTTTGAGGGCGGGCAGTTGAAGTTCAGCACGCTGGCGGCCCCGAGCAAAGCGGTGCTGGTGGATAACGTGGGGGCATTCGATATCAGTTTCGGCGTGGCCGACAAGCCTGGCTCAACGGTTGTCAGCCGATATGACCCCAACCCCGGCGATGAGTCGCTCATCCGCAGCGTGCGGATTCTGCTGACACTTCAGGATCCAAATGGGTTGGTGAAAGACCAGGCCTACAGCGTGGTCGCGGCACTACGTAATCGCCTGGAGTAGCGTGCCCATGGGTTATTACCTCTCCCGTTCGAGGCAGGCAGGCATGGTTTTGCTGATCAGCCTGGTATTCCTGCTGCTGTTGGCACTCCTCGGATTGTCTTCGATGCAGGGAGCAATCTCGCAAGAAAAAATTACCGGCAGCCTTCGGCAGCGCAACCAGTCGTTTCAGCAGGCCGAAAGCGGCCTCAGGCTTGGCGAGTCTTTGGTGCAGGCGTCAGGTTTCGCCCTGCGCCCTTGCCACTCGACGGCTGCGTGCGCGCCACCTGCCGAATCGGTTTCGGTAGTGGGGCCGGGGACGAATCCCGTATCGACTGTGACCTGGATAGGGATGAAAGATGGCGTCTACGGTATTCAAAACCTGGGGCCGGGAACGGGTTTGGCTCAGCTCCCGGCAGAGGCCCAGGCCACGGTCTATCGCGTGACATCAGTGGGCGTCAGTGGGCACTCACGCTCCGTCCTGGAGTCTGTGTATGCCCGTGTGGGCAGTGGGCCCGGCGAGCGTTTTCGACGAATCATGTGGCGACAACTTCAATAGGTGAGCAGCACGATGGGCAAGGATTGCACAGGCTTCACCCTGATCGAATTACTGATCGCCGTGGCGATCGTCGGACTCCTGGCGGGCGTCGCCTATCCCGGGTATCTCAGCCATATGAAAAAGGTCTATCGCGCGGAAATTGCCGGGTTGCTGAGTGAGCAGGCACAGTACCTTGAGCGTTATTACGCGAGGAACGGCACTTTTATTGATGCAACTGGCGTCATCGCCGGCAATGATCGCTATAGAATCACCCCTGCATTGAACCCTCAGGATTTCGTTCTGCTTGCCACGCCGGCAATTGACTCGGTGATGGCGGGCGATCCCTGTGCCGCCTTCAGCCTGAGCAGTACCGGTGCGCGAAGCAATCCGGGAGCCGCGCCTGATATGACGCGCAAGGCGTGCTGGGGGCAATGATGAGGAAGCTGGACGATTGGGCGCCGGGCGTGCCTTTTTCTTTTTATCGGCTGGATCGAACAATGGCTAAGCAACAGCAAGTAGTGGTTGTGGGTGGTGGGGTAATCGGGTTGTTGACGGCGTTCAACCTGGCGACCCAAGGGCAAGCGGTTGTGTTGCTGGATCGTTCGGCGGTCGGTCAGGAGTCTTCCTGGGCCGGCGGCGGCATTGTCTCCCCGCTCTACCCGTGGCGCTACAGCCCGGCCGTGACGGCCCTGGCGCACTGGTCCCAGGATTTTTACCCGCAACTGGCAGAGCGTCTGTTCGCGGCTACTGGCATTGACCCGGAAGTTCACACCACCGGCCTGTATTGGCTGGACCTGGATGATGAAACCGAGGCGCTTGCCTGGGCAGCCCGCGAAGGGCGCCCGCTGAGCAAGGTGGATGTTTCAGCTGCCCATGACGCTGTGCCGGTGCTGGGTGCCGGGTTTTCCCAGGCGATCTATATGGCGGATGTGGCCAATGTGCGTAATCCGCGGTTGGTCAAATCCCTCAAGGCGGCCTTGTTGGCCCTGCCGGGCGTGACGATTCACGAGCAGTGTGCGGTTGATGGGTTTATTCAGCAGGGCGGCAAGGTTGTTGGGGTGAATACGGCGCTCGGGCCGATCCATGGCGATCAGGTAGTGCTGGCCGCCGGCGCCTGGAGCGGTGAGTTGCTGGGCCGCCTGGGGCTTGAGTTGCCCGTGGAGCCGGTCAAGGGGCAGATGATCTTGTACAAGTGTGCGTCGGACTTCTTGTCGTGCATGGTCCTGGCCAAGGGGCGTTATGCGATTCCCCGGCGGGATGGGCACATTCTGATTGGTAGCACGCTGGAGCACGAGGGGTTCGACAAGACGCCCACCGACTCTGCACTGGAAAGCCTGAAAGCCTCTGCCGTCGAGTTGATTCCGGCCCTGGCCGATGCCGAAGTGGTGGGGCATTGGGCCGGTTTGCGGCCCGGCTCGCCGGAGGGCATTCCGTATATTGGCAAGGTGCCAGGTTTCGACGGGCTGTGGCTCAACTGCGGGCATTACCGCAACGGCCTGGTGCTGGCGCCGGCGTCCTGCCAACTGTTTGCCGATTTGTTGCTGGGACATGAGCCGATCATTGATCCGGCCCCGTATGCGCCGGCAGGCCGAATCAACGCTGGATAGGTTTCGGCCCTTGCTCCAGATGCGCCTGGGTGCAATACCATTCCTGGCGCAGGCTCAAGGCTCGATCCTGTGGCAGGTGAAGGCCACAGTGGGCGCAACGAACCATCTGGATCGGGCCCTGTTCGCTGGGCCGCTGCTGTTTGGCGGCCGGACTTTTGAATTTGCGCCAAAACCATACCGCGGCAGCAATAACGGCGATCCAGAACAGTAGACGAACCATGGTAGGCAGCTTCTCGACAAGGAATCCCGCAGTTTAGCCAAGGACGTGATGGGCGCACAGCGCAATTATGCAGCGCAATAAAAAAGGGAGCTCCGAAGAGCTCCCTTTTTGCATCGCGGCGAACAATCAGTCAAAGATACCGAAAGTCATGTAGCTGAACCACGAGCGATCTTCGTTATTGCCCAGGGCTTGAGGCCCTTGCTCTTCGATGATGTCGCCGTTTTCGTCACGCGGCTTGAGGTCCGATGGAATCGAATCCTTGGCGTCCTGGTATTGCTTGATGATGTCCTGGTTGGCGCGGGTTTCGCCCGGCGGCAGCGGTGGACGGGACTCGATCAGGCCCAGGGTGTACTTGCTCAACCACGAGCGGTTGTCGGCTTCGGCAACCTGCGGTACGAACTGGCCGTCCTTCAGGCTTGGGTGGTCCGGGTAGTTGAGCTTCAGGGTTTCCAGGCTGGTGGCCGCCAGGGCGTCCAGGTGCAGGCGCTGGTAAGCCTCGGTCATCACGGCCAGGCCGTCACCCACCGATGGGGTTTCCTGGAAGTTTTCCACTACGTAACGGCCACGGTTGGCGGCAGCGACATACGCCTGGCGGGTCAGGTAGTAGTCGGCTACGTGGATCTCGTAGGAAGCCAGCAGGTTGCGCAGGTAGATCATGCGCTGCTTGGCGTCCGGCGCGTAGCGGCTGTTGGGGTAGCGGCTGGTGAGCTGGGCGAACTCGTTGTAGGAGTCGCGGGCAGCGCCCGGGTCACGCTTGGTCATGTCCAGCGGCAGGAAGCGCGCCAGCAGGCCAACGTCCTGGTCAAACGAGGTCAGGCCCTTGAGGTAGTAGGCGTAGTCCACGTTCGGGTGCTGAGGGTGCAGGCGGATAAAACGCTCGGCGGCGGACTTGGCAGCTTCCGGCTCGGCGTTCTTGTAGTTGGCGTAGATCAGCTCGAGCTGGGCCTGGTCGGCGTAGCGCCCGAACGGATACCGCGACTCCAGTGCCTTGAGCTTGGTCGTGGCGCTGGTGTAGCTGTGGTTGTTCAGGTCGGTCTGAGCTTGTTGGTACAGCTCGACCTCGCTCAGGTTTTCGTCGACGACTTCCTTTGTTGACGAGCAAGCAGCAGTCATGGCGAGGATGGCGATCAGCAGCAGGTGTTTCACTTGCATGGCGGCTTGCGTCCCTATGACGGCCGCTGTCTTGGGCGGGGCCGTCCTGTTATGATGAGCGCCCCTTGGAAAGCCTCGGGGCAAAAGACGCCGTATTTAACCACAAGCGCGCAGCCGAAACCAAAGGCTGTGCCACGCCTAGTCTGAGCATGTCCGATAAAATTGAACTTCGCGCAGAGGTGCCGTCCGAATTGGGCGGCCAACGCCTCGATCAAGTCGCCGCACAATTATTCGCTGAGCACTCGCGCTCGCGCCTTTCCGCCTGGATCAAAGACGGCCGCCTGACTGTGGATGGAGCGGTTATCCGCCCGCGAGACATAGTCCATGGTGGTGCGATTCTTGAGCTGACTGCCGAGCAGGAAGCCCAGGGAGAATGGATCGCCCAGGACATTGAACTGGACATCGTCTACGAAGACGACGACATCCTGGTGATCAACAAACCTGCCGGCCTGGTGGTTCACCCGGCCGCCGGGCACGCTGATGGCACGCTGCTCAATGCCTTGTTGCACCACGTGCCGGACATCATCAATGTCCCGCGCTGCGGCATCGTGCACCGCCTGGACAAGGACACCACCGGCCTCATGGTGGTAGCCAAGACCATTCAGGCGCAGACGCAGCTGGTCACACAACTGCAGAGCCGCAGCGTCAGCCGGATCTACGAATGCATCGTGATCGGCGTGGTAACCGCCGGTGGCAAAATCAATGCCCCGATCGGCCGCCACGGCCAGCAGCGCCAGCGCATGGCGGTGATGGAAGGCGGCAAGCAAGCCGTCAGCCACTACCGCGTGCTTGAGCGTTTCCGCTCCCACACTCACGTGCGGGTAAAGCTGGAAACCGGTCGTACCCACCAGATTCGGGTGCACATGGCGCACATCAACTTCCCGTTGGTCGGAGATCCGGCCTACGGTGGGCGCTTCCGCATTCCGCCGGCGGCCAGTGCAACCATGGTTGATTCGCTGAAAACCTTCCCGCGCCAGGCGCTGCATGCACGCTTCCTGGAGCTGGATCATCCGACGAGCGGTAAACGGATGAGCTGGGAATCGCCACTCCCAGACGATTTTGTCTGGTTGTTGTCGCTGCTCAAGCAGGATCGCGAGGCGTTTATCGGATGAGTGACTGGCTGATTCCTGACTGGCCCGCGCCGGCCGGGGTGAAAGCCTGCGTTACTACCCGTGCGGGCGGCGTCAGCGTGGCGCCGTTCGACAGCCTAAATCTCGGCGATCATGTCGAGGACAGCCTCGATGCCGTGCTCGAAAATCGCCGTCGTCTCTGCGCTGCCTTCAATATCCAGCCCGCTTGGTTGCGCCAGGTTCACGGTGTGGTTGTCGTCGAGGCGGATCCCGGCCGGACTGCCGAAGCCGATGGCAGTTGGACCAGCACTCCGGGCATCGCCTGCACTTCGATGACGGCTGATTGCCTGCCTGCCTTGTTTTGCAATCGCGCCGGTACCCGCGTCGCGGCAGCCCATGCCGGCTGGCGTGGCCTGGCCGCTGGCGTATTGGAAGCGACCGTTGAAAGCCTGGATACCGAGCCTGCCGACGTATTGGTGTGGCTGGGGCCGGCCATCGGTCCGCAAGCCTTTGAAGTCGGCCCGGAAGTGCGTGAAGCCTTTATGCAGCAACTTCCGGAAACGATTGAGGCGTTCGTGCCCAGTCAGAACCCGGGCAAGTTCATGGCCGACATTTACCAACTGGCTCGCCTGCGGCTTGCCGCCCGCGGCGTCACTGCCGTGTACGGTGGTGGCTTGTGCACCGTGACGGATCCCCGCTTCTATTCCTACCGTCGCAGCCCGCGCACCGGTCGGTTTGCCTCCCTTGTCTGGCTTGAACGCTAGACTCCTTTGACTTGGGTCAATCCTGACGCAAGTCAGCGGTCGCCCGCTTGAATCTTCCAGAATCCACCCCATCTATAAGGGTATCTGGCAGGTTTCTTCATTCAGGATGTGTTTGTTCATAGCTCCGGCCTGCTCAAAAGGAAGGTGACTAATGCGTATTGATCGTTTAACCAGCAAATTGCAGTTGGCTTTATCCGATGCCCAATCTCTGGCGGTTGGCCTGGATCATCCGGCCATCGAGCCTGCGCACTTGATGCAAGCGCTCCTGGAGCAGCAAGGCGGTTCCATCAAACCCTTGCTGATGCAGGTGGGCTTCGACGTCAACAGCCTGCGCAAGGAGTTGAGCAAAGAGCTCGACCAACTGCCGAAAATCCAAAACCCGACTGGCGACGTGAACATGTCCCAGGATCTGGCGCGTCTGCTTAACCAGGCGGATCGACTGGCGCAGCAAAAGGGTGACCAGTTCATCTCCAGTGAAGTGGTGCTGCTCGCCGCGATGGACGACAACAGCAAACTTGGCAAATTGTTGCTGGGCCAGGGCGTGAGCAAAAAAGCCCTGGAAAACGCCATCAACAACCTGCGCGGCGGCGAGGCGGTAAATGACCCTAACCACGAGGAGTCCCGCCAGGCCCTGGACAAATACACCGTCGACCTGACCAAGCGCGCCGAAGAAGGCAAGCTTGACCCGGTGATCGGTCGTGACGACGAAATTCGTCGCACCATCCAGGTCCTGCAGCGTCGCACCAAGAACAACCCGGTGCTGATCGGTGAACCTGGCGTGGGTAAAACCGCGATTGCCGAAGGCCTGGCCCAGCGCATCATTAATGGTGAAGTGCCGGACGGCCTTAAAGGCAAGCGCCTGCTGTCCCTGGACATGGGGTCGCTGATTGCCGGCGCCAAGTTCCGTGGCGAGTTCGAAGAGCGCCTCAAATCCCTGCTGAACGAACTGTCGAAGCAGGAAGGGCAGATCATTCTGTTTATCGACGAACTGCACACCATGGTCGGCGCCGGTAAAGGCGAAGGCTCGATGGACGCGGGCAACATGCTCAAGCCGGCACTGGCGCGGGGCGAGTTGCATTGCGTGGGTGCGACCACGCTGAACGAATACCGCCAGTACATCGAGAAGGACGCGGCCCTTGAGCGTCGCTTCCAGAAAGTATTGGTGGAAGAACCGAGCGAAGAAGACACCATCGCGATCCTGCGTGGTTTGAAAGAGCGGTATGAGGTCCACCATAAAGTCGCGATCACCGACGGTGCGATCATCGCGGCGGCGAAACTGAGCCATCGCTACATCACTGATCGGCAGTTGCCGGACAAGGCCATCGACTTGATCGACGAAGCGGCCAGCCGCATTCGGATGGAGATCGATTCGAAGCCCGAAGTGCTGGACCGTCTGGATCGGCGCCTGATTCAGCTGAAAGTTGAATCCCAGGCCCTGAAGAAAGAAGAAGACGAGCCGGCGAAGAAACGCCTGGAAAAACTCCAGGAAGAAATTGTTCGCCTGGAACGCGAGTATTCGGACCTCGAAGAAATCTGGACCTCGGAAAAAGCCGAAGTGCAGGGTTCTGCGCAGATCCAGCAAAAGATCGAGCAGTCCCGTCAGGAACTGGAAGCAGCCCGCCGTAAAGGCGACCTGAACCGCATGGCCGAGTTGCAGTACGGGGTGATACCGGACCTGGAGCGTAGCCTGCAGATGGTCGACCAGCACGGCAAGCCTGAGAACCAGCTGCTGCGCAGTAAGGTGACCGAGGAAGAAATCGCCGAAGTCGTCTCGAAGTGGACCGGTATCCCGGTGTCGAAAATGCTCGAAGGCGAGCGCGACAAGCTGCTGAAGATGGAAAGCCTGTTGCACCAGCGCGTCATCGGCCAGGAAGAGGCGGTGGTCGCGGTGTCCAACGCGGTGCGGCGTTCGCGGGCGGGGTTGTCCGATCCGAACCGTCCGAGCGGCTCGTTCATGTTCCTCGGCCCGACCGGCGTGGGCAAGACCGAGCTGTGCAAGGCCCTGGCCGAATTCCTCTTTGATACCGAAGAGGCGATGGTGCGGATCGATATGTCCGAGTTCATGGAGAAACATTCCGTGGCTCGCCTGATCGGGGCGCCACCAGGCTATGTAGGGTACGAGGAAGGCGGTTACCTGACCGAAGCGGTACGGCGCAAGCCTTACTCGGTGATCCTCCTGGACGAGGTCGAGAAGGCCCACCCGGATGTGTTCAACGTGTTGCTGCAAGTGCTGGAAGATGGCCGCCTGACGGACAGTCACGGGCGCACCGTGGACTTCCGCAATACGGTGATCGTGATGACCTCCAACCTGGGCTCGGTACAGATTCAGGAGCTGGTGGGTGATCGTGAGGCCCAGCGTGCAGCCGTAATGGACGCGCTGACCAGCCACTTCCGGCCGGAGTTCATCAACCGGGTCGACGAAGTGGTGATCTTCGAGCCTCTGGCGCGGGATCAGATCGCGGGCATTACCGAGATCCAGTTGGGCCGCCTGCGCAGCCGTCTGGCGGAGCGCGAGTTGTCCCTGGTGCTGAGCCGCGAGGCGTTGGACAAGCTGATCGCGGTTGGTTACGACCCGGTTTATGGCGCACGGCCGTTGAAACGTGCGATCCAGCGCTGGATCGAGAACCCGTTGGCGCAGCTGATCCTGTCGGGCAGCTTTATGCCGGGCACCAGCGTCGAGGCGACGGTGGAGAACGACGAAATCGTCTTCCACTAAGCCCAAGCGGTACTGCTATAAGAAGAGGCCCCGCATTGCGGGGCCTTTTTTTTCGATAGGGCGTTGAACTGTAAGGCAAAGGCTTGTAAAGTGCGCCCCGCAGCAACGTCAGCCCAACGGTTTCTTCTCCCCAAGGAGAAATCAGAAAGAAGCGCAAATCATTGTCTTAAAAGCAATTTAAAGGGTTGACAGGGGTTTTTAAGATTGTAGAATAGCGCGCCTCAGAGACACTAACGTAGCGATACGGAAGCGTCGAAGAGAAGGTAACATGCAACAACGTAACACTTTGAAATATGTAGTTCCGTGATAGCTCAGTCGGTAGAGCAAATGACTGTTAATCATTGGGTCCCAGGTTCGAGTCCTGGTCACGGAGCCAATTTCAAAACCGGGGTATAGCGCAGTCCGGTAGCGCGCCTGCTTTGGGAGCAGGATGTCAGGAGTTCGAATCCCCTTACCCCGACCATATTTGGGTCGTTAGCTCAGTTGGTAGAGCAGTTGGCTTTTAACCAATTGGTCGTAGGTTCGAATCCCACACGACCCACCATTTTTGAGACCAGTTAACGCTGGAATCGAATCTTAAGATCAGAGGCCAAAAGCGCTGATCGAAGAAGGCGACTGAGAGGTCGCCTTTTTTTTACCGGGGTATAGCGCAGTCCGGTAGCGCGCCTGCTTTGGGAGCAGGATGTCAGGAGTTCGAATCCCCTTACCCCGACCATATTAAAAATCCTCGTATCGAAAGATACGGGGATTTTTTTTGTGCGCGGAATCCTGTCCGCACCACAAAACAAATGTGGGAGCGGGCTTGCTCGCGAAAGCGGTGTGTCAGTCAGTGCATCTGGCACTGAACCACCGCTTTCGCGAGCAAGCCCGCTCCCACACTCACCGAGTCCTATCCCGGAACGTGCTGTCAGTGCAGTTTCAGGCGCGGCTCGGTCCCTCGCCCGATCTTGCTCCCCAGCATCAGCATCGCCGTGCGGAAGAAGCCATACAGCGCCATCTGGTGCATGCGATACAGCGACACATAGAACATCCGCGCCAGCCAGCCTTCCAGCATCACGCTGCCCGTCAGGTTGCCCATCAAGTTACCCACCGCCGAGAAGCGCGACAGCGAGATCAGCGAGCCGTAGTCGGTGTACTTGTACGACGGCAGGTCCTTGCCCTCGATTCGCAGTTTCAGCGACTTGGCCAGCAACGATGCCTGCTGGTGAGCTGCCTGGGCCCGTGGCGGCACATTGCGATCGGTGCCGGGTTGCGGGCAGGCCGCGCAGTCACCAAAGGCGAAGATGTTCTCGTCGCGGGTGGTTTGCAGGGTCGGCAGCACTTGCAGTTGGTTGATACGGTTGGTTTCCAGGCCGTCGATGTCCTTGAGGAAGCCTGGCGCACGAATCCCGGCAGCCCATACCTTGAGACTGGCCGGGATTACCTGGCCGCTGCTGGTGATCAGGGCGTCGGCCGTCACTTCACTCACGGCGGAGTTGGTCAGGACGGTCACCCCGAGTTTCTCCAGGGTTTTATGTACGGGCCCGCCAATACGCTCCGGCAGTGCAGGCAACACCCGTGGGCCGGCTTCGATCAGGGTGATGTGCATGTTTTCCGGCTTGATCTTGTCCAGGCCATAGGCGGCCAGTTCATGTGCGGCGTTATGCAGCTCGGCGGCCAGCTCGACGCCGGTGGCACCGGCGCCGACGATGGCGACGCTGATCTGCTCTACCACGTCCGTCTGCCCGGCATGGGCGCGCAGATAGTGATTGAGCAATTGCTGGTGGAAACGCTCAGCCTGCTTGCGGGTGTCGAGGAACAGGCAGTGTTGCGCCGCGCCTTCGGTGCCGAAGTCATTGGTAGTGCTGCCGACGGCGATCACCAGGCTGTCGTAGCCCAGTACGCGCGCGGGCACCAGTTCCCGGCCTTCCTCGTCGAGGGTGGCGGCCAGCTGGATTTTTTTCTGCTCGCGATCAAGCCCGCTCATGCGCCCCAGCTGGAACTCGAAGTGGTTCCATTTTGCTTGGGCAACATAATTGAGTTCGTCTTCCGAAGAGTTCAGCGAGCCGGCTGCCACCTCGTGGAGCAAGGGTTTCCAGATGTGGGTGAGGTTGGTATCCACCAGGGTGACGCTGGCGGTGCCGCGCTTGCCCAGAGTCTTACCCAGGCGGGTAGCCAACTCCAGGCCGCCGGCGCCGCCGCCGACGATAATAATACGATGGGTCATGGGGATATCTCGCAAGGCTAAAGGAAATCGGTGCAGTTACCCGAGCGAGCGCCAGGCAGCTCATAGCGTCAGGTAACTCAAAAGGCGGCTCAGCAAACCCAGGCCGATCACTGCAACCAGCACCACGGCAAGGAGCAGCCAGGGCCGGAAAGGCTTGCGCTCGACTTGGTTCTGGGACAGTTGCAGGTACTCTTCGACATGCTGTTGGTCGTCGGGGTTCAGGCGGCTGGTCATAAAGGCCTCGTCAGGTAGACGTTGCTGAAGGGCGCCACGTTACAGTCGGGTGATTGGCGGCATTGCCTGAAGCATAGTCGCCAACCCGATCACAGGCTGATGCCCACATCAAACACTATGCTGCGCCCCAGATTGTTGCGCAAGAAGTCCGGCGCGTCCGGGTGCGCGAACAGTACGCGGGCGAAGGTCGGCCCCACGAGGGACAGCGAGCGCCAGCCCTGGCGCAGGTACTCGGTGGGAGGAGGGAAGTGACTGTTGAGGTCCAGTACTTCGCGCTTGAGGCTGGCGAAGGCGATGAGGTCCAGCTCCCCCAGGTCCATCCCGCGCTCTTTATAGTTGTGGGCCTTCTTGCGCAGGGTGGGCGCCAGGCGCAACAGAAATTCGTGGGCGGGAATGCGCCGGGGCTTGGCTTCTCGCCGAACCAGTTGGCTCAGGGAAAACGCGCTGCGCCGCCGCAGCAGTTCGTCGCGCCATTCATCGTTCAGGCGCCGGCCTTCATCGAGTACGAAAAACACTTCGAAACTGGCGTCGCGAAACAGCACGTCCGGCGGCTCTTGCCCGGCGGCGTGGAATTCTTCGGCGCGGTAGGGCACGTTCAAGCCTTGCAACAGGCGCTGGCAGACCCAACGCTCACGCTCCCATTTGCGGGCATTGGACAGGAACGCGTTGGCTTGTTCGGCCGCTACGGTGAGCAGGCGCAAGTAATCTGAGTCATCCATGTCACCAGCTTAGCGTCCAAATGATGACCGCAGGAAGTCCTGCGTCAAAAGGTCGGTGTAGACTGGCCACTCGACAGTTTCCCGTGGCATGAGGAGTATGCAGTGAAGGGTTTTGTGGTGCTGTTCTTGAGTCTTTTGCCCGTGTGGGCCCAAGCCGTCGAAGTGGGTGAGCGCGTTGCACCCTGGACGTTGCTTGATCAGTTCGACCAGGCCTACACCCTGGATGACCAGGCGCAAACCTTGCTCGTAGCGCGCAGCATGGACGCCGCCAAGATCGTCGATGCGGCGCTGCAAGGCCAGCCCAAGGGTTACCTGGAGGCTCGGCATGCGGTGTTTCTCGCCGATATCCAGCGCATGCCCCGGCTGATCGCGAAGATGTTCGCGGTGCCGGCGATGCAGGCCTACAACTATCGCGTCATGCTCGACCGCGATGCCCGTGTAAGCCCGCGCTATCCCGCACCTGTGGATAAAGTGCTGTGGCTGCAACTGGATCACGGGACGCTGGTGGCGCAGCACGAATACGACTCCGCCGCTGAACTGCGCCAGGCCCTGGAGCAGGTGCAGCCGTGATCAGCGCAGCGGTGTTGGCGCCGGAAACCCTCAGCATCGGCTGGCTGCTGTATGCGCCGGTGGTGATGTGGGCGCTCCTGCGTTCGCCGTGGGTCGAGCTGTTTGCCGACCGCCGACGCCAGCACTTGCTGTTCGGCACCGTATTCGCACTGTTCATGTTGTGGTTGGTGCGCCGGGATTTCGACACCGGGGTGTCCTACCACTTCATCGGCATGACCGCCGTGACCTTGTTGCTCGATTGGCCCCTGGCGATCGTCGGAGGCTTTGCCGCGCAAATCGGTCTGGTGTTGCTCGGCCGCCAGGACCTGGCCGCCGTGGGGATCAACGGCATGCTGCTGATCCTGTTGCCGGTGCTGGTCACCGAAGGCTGTGCGCTGCTGGTGGAGCGGGCGAAGCCACGCAATCCCTTTGTGTATATCTTCTGTTCGGGCTTTTTCGCCGCCGCACTGTCGGCCTTGCTGTGCCTGCTGGCAGGCCTGGGGCTGCTGTGGTTCGATGGCCGTTTTGCGATGCCGGAATGGATCGAGGATTTTGTCGGCTACTTGTGGCTGATCATTTTCCCCGAGGCCTTTATCAATGGCATGGTGATCAGCGCCCTGGTGGTGTTCTGCCCCGAGTGGCTGGAGACATTCAACCGCACTCGCTACCTCTCGGCGCCCTGGAAGGATGACGATCCGCGGCCTTGATCCAGGTCAAATGCCGCACACGCAAGTGGTCGCATGCTCTGCAAAATTTCCAGGAGCACGGAATCATGAGTGTGTACGAGTGGGCACGGCAGGAGTTACGCAGAAGCCAGGACGCGGCGCAGGAAATCGGCTTTGACCCGGGCTTGACCCTGCGCGCCATGCTCAGTGCGGTGGTGCAGCAGAGCAAGGGCGTGCGCAGTTTTGAAGACCTGGCCGACGAGCTGCAGTACCTTGCAGAGAATCTCGACGACCAGCAGGACTATGGCTTTATGCGGCCTTAGTGTTTGGGCTGAAAGTCTTCGGAGAACAGGTCGTCCTCGGCGTCCGGACTGACCGGGATCTTGTGTTCCTCGGACGCCCAGGCGCCCAGGTCGATCAGTTTGCAACGGTCCGAACAGAAGGGACGGTTGACGTTTTCTGCTTTCCATTCCACAGGTGCGCCGCAGGTTGGGCATTCGACGTTCAAGGGTTGGCTCATGATCGGCCTCCACGCAAAGTAAGGTAAAAGTGGTGCAGTCGCTCGACCTCGGCGTGCAGCCGGGCCAGGTCCTGGTCATTGACCAGCACGTCATCGGCATGGCGCAGGCGGTCTTCACGGGTGGCCTGGGCCTTGAGAATCGCCTGCACCTGCGCTTCGCTGATGCCATCGCGTTGCAGGGTACGCTGTATCTGCAACGATTGCGGCACGTCGATCACCAGCACCCGCTGGGTCATGGTGTACTGGCCGGACTCGATCAGCAGCGGTGACACCAGGATCGCGTAAGGCGATTGTGCACGCGCCAGGTGGCTGCGAATCTCCTCGGCGATCAGCGGGTGCAGCAACGCCTCCAGCCAGCGGCGCTCGTCGGGCACTTCGAAGATCAGCTTGCGCAACGCGCCGCGGTCCAGTTGCCCGTCAGGCTGCAGCACATCTGCACCGAAATGCCCGGCAATCTGCGCCAGGGCAGGGCGCCCGGGTTCGACTACCCAGCGCGCGGCGTGGTCGGCGTCAATCAAGTCCACGCCAAGCCGGACGAAGTGTTCGGCGGCCGCGCTTTTGCCACTGCCGATGCCGCCAGTGAGGCCAAGAATCCAGGGTGTTGCAACAGAAGTGGTCATCTGAAACCGACAGACTGCAAATAGAAGTCGGTTATTTGACCACCCCAGAGCAATGCAATCCAGCCGGCAATTGCCAGATACGGACCAAAAGGCATTGGAGTGGATGCGTGGGCTTTGCGCAGGCGCAATAGAATCAGGCCTCCCATCACACCCACCAGGGAAGACAGCAACAGCGTCATCGGCAGGATCTGCCAGCCGCCCCAGGCACCGAGCATGGCCAGCAGCTTGAAATCCCCGTGCCCCATCCCGTCCTTGCCGGTAATCAGCTTGAACACCCAGAACACCGACCACAGGCTCATGTAACCGGCTACCGCGCCCCACAGCGCATCGTGCAATGACACAAAAACGCCAAAGCTGTTGAGGATCAGGCCCAGCCACAGCAACGGCAGCACCAGCACATCCGGCAGCAGTTGGTGGTCTGCATCGATCAGGCTCATCGCCAGCAAGCCCCAACTCAACAACAACACCGCTCCGGCTGCCCAGCCAAAACCGAAATGCCAGGCGACAACCGCCGAGATCAGCCCGCACGCCAGTTCTGTGATGGGATAACGCGCGCCAATAGGTTGATGGCAACTTGAGCAACGTCCCTTGAGCAGTACATAACTGAGCAGCGGAATATTCTCCCAGGGGCGAATCGGGTGGTTGCAACGCGGGCAGCAGGAGTTTGGGTGCATCAGGTTATAGGGCGCGGCGACAGGCTCGGCGGGAAGGCCCAGTACTTCATGGGCCTGGGCTCGCCATTCACGTTCCAGCATCTTCGGCAGGCGCCATACCAGCACGTTGATAAAACTGCCGACAATCAAGCCCAGCAGCAACGCGCCTGACACAAACACCCACGGCTGATAAACGAGGATCTCAGTCAGTGGCGTGCTCAAAAGGCTGTACCGAGTTGAAAGATCGGCAGGTACATGGCCAGCACCAATGCCCCGACGATGCCGCCGAGTACCACCATGATCAGCGGCTCCATGAGGCTGGTAAGGTTGTCCACCAGGTTATCGACGTCAGCCTCGTAGTGGCAGGCGACTTTTTCCAGCATGTTATCGAGGGTGCCCGACTCCTCGCCGATAGCCGTCATCTGGATCGCCATGCCTGGAAACAGGCCGCTTATGGCCATGGATTCATTCAGCTGGATTCCGGTTGCAACGTCGTGCCGCATACGATTGATTGCCTGTTTGAACTGCCCGTTACCCGTGGCGCCGGCCACGGAATCCAATGCCTGCACCAATGGAACGCCCGCCGCAAAGGTGGTCGAGAGCGTGCGAGCGTAGCGGGCGACCGCCGATTTTTTCAGCAGTGTGCCTGCCACGGGAGCTTTCAACAAACTGGCATCGAGCCAGTGGCGAAAGCCTGTGGACGAGCGATAGGCTTTGCGCAGTCCTGCGAAACCGGCACCCGCGGCCAGGATCAGCATCCACCAGCTTTGCTGCATGAACTCCGACAGGCTGATGACGCCCAGGGTAAAGCCCGGCAGTTGTGCATCGACGCCGGCAAACAACCCCTGAAACTGCGGCACCACGTGAATCAGCAGGATTGCGCTGACAGCGGTGGCGACTGCCAGTACCGTCAAGGGATAGGTCATGGCCTTCTTGATTCTGGCTTTCAGCTGTTCGCTTTTTTCCAGGTGAATGGCCACCCTTTCCAACAGCGCTTCGAGTGCGCCCGCCTGTTCACCCGCCGCAACCAGGTTGCAGTACAGATCATCGAAGTAGCGTGGGTATTTCTGCAAGGCGACAGCCAGGCTGCTGCCGGCGGCGATCTCCTGCTTCAAGCCTTGTACCAGCGCCCCCATATGCCGGTTGTCGAAGCCCTCGGCGATGATATCCAGCGCCTGTAAAAGTGCGATACCTGCCTTCAGCAGCGTCGCCAGTTGGCGGGTGAAGAGGGCGATCTCTGCCGGTTTGACCGGCAGGGCGAGGCTCGGCCAACCGGCGAATTTCTTGCGTACGCGCCCAGGATTGATACCTTGCTGGCGCAGCAGTGCCTTGATCAGGGCGGGATTGTGACCGCGGGTTTCTCCGGATACCTTGCGCCCTTTGCGGTTGACGCCTTCCCAGGCATAGATCGCTGAAACATCATTCATTTCACGGTTCCGCACACAGACAGTGGAAGATTTATAGCTTAGTCAGGTGACGGATTCGGGCAGGCTCGCCGTGAGCGAAAAAATGTCAGTTTGTGCGTCTTGTTCAGCATTGGTTGCGCGGGGGTGAGTACACTGGCGCGGTTGCCGAGACGGGGTGCAGGATGCGCCTCGCGAAAGGTTTTATTCTGGAGAGTGAATGTGATGCGTCAGAAAGGTTTTACCTTGATCGAATTGTTGATCGTCGTGGCAATCATCGGCATTTTGGCCACCATCGGCCTGCCCATGTACACCAAGCACCAGGCCAAGGCCAAGTTCACCGCAGGGCTGGCCGAAGTCTCCGCGTTGAAGGCGGGCTTTGAAGACACGCTGAACCAGGGGACGCCACCGACCCTGGCGTTGATTGGCGGGACCAGCCCAACGGCCAACTGCAAGATTGACGTGACCGGCGACATCGCCACCGGTGCTGGCACGATTGCCTGTGAAATCCTCGATGCACCCGCGCCGGTCCTGGGCAAGATCATCACCTTGACCCGTAGCGCCACAACCGGCTGGAAGTGCACCACCACGGCAGAAGACCAATACGCCGCTAAAGGTTGTGCTTCCGGCGGCGCGTGATCATCAGGTCGTCTACTGTTTACGCAGCAAGGAAGAGCGTGTGTGTAAACCGCTCTACGCCCATCACAAGGAAGTAGAGGTTGCCGATGACGTCGTCTGTCCAGCAGCGGGGGAACATATTCCTCATCGTGGTTATGTGTCTGCTGATGCTGGCGATCTGCGCGCCTTTCAGTAGTCATGACTGGCAACGTGCGGTGCAGATATGGGTGGCGCTGTGTGCGGTGGTGTATGGGCTGTGCTTGCCGCAGGCAGAGCGATGCGTAGACAGGTCGACAGCGCTCGGGGTGTCGCTGATCGGGGGCGCGGGGCTGGTTTCGGCCCTGTTGGCCCACCAGCCGCTCTGGGCGTTGACCGAGCTGGCGCTGCTCATCAGTTGTTGCGCCACTGCTGTGGCTTTCAGCCGGGCCAGGCGCAATGGGGATGAGTCCCTGGATCGTGTATTGGTCCTGTTCGTATTGCTGCTGTGCATGGTTAAAAGTATTCAATATCTGCACGCCGGGGTCCTCGCCTTCACCAGCGGCGAAGCAATCGTGAATACCGATTTGCTGTTGTCCGGGTTCTCCAATAAACGTTTCTACGGTCAGTTCCAGACCTTCACCCTGCCCCTGCTGGCGCTTCCCTTGCTGGTTTCAAACGTCGCTCGTCCAGCGCGGGGCGCAGTGTTCGCCCTGCTGTGTGTCTGGTGGCTGATCGCGATCGGTGGCGGTACCCGCGGCACCTGGCTCGGTATGGGCGCTGCCGGCTGCGTGCTGATGTTCCTGGGGCCGCAGGGGCGTCGTTGGCTGGGCTGGCAGTTGGCGGCACTGGCCTGTGGGTTAGTGTTGTATTGGTTGGTCTTCACGGTGCTGGCAGGGTACTTGGGGATTGTAATTTCCAATGGTGCCGTAGACCGACTGACCACCAGCCTCTCGGGGCGTGGGCCGATATGGTGGCAGGCCTGGAGCATGATTATCGAGCGGCCCTGGCTGGGTTTCGGGCCGATGCATTTTGCCGACATCGCCAATGACATTGCCGCTCACCCTCACCAGGCGATTCTGCAGTGGGCCAGCGAATGGGGCGTACCGTCGACGCTGTGCGTGATCGCGTTGGTTGCGTGGGCGGGTTGGTCAACCTTGGGCGTGTTGCGTGAGCGTGCGTTGTCATTGGCGCCCGTGGACCTGCTGCGCCTGTGTCTGTTTGCCTCGCTGATCGGTGCACTGGCCCAGGCACAGGTGGATGGGGTGATCGTGATGCCGGTGTCGCAACTCTGGCTGGCGCTGGTGGTTGGCTGGCTGATGGGATTGCATGTGTGGCGCGCTCCATCGGTCGCCCCGGTGCCGGCGTTGTACAGGGTGTGGATGGCCGCGAGCGTCGTGGCCGTCGGCTTGCTGGTGTTCGTCGCGATTCGTGATGTGCCCCGACTCAAGGAGCGCAGCGAGCACTACATGGGCCTGAGTAACGGTCACCTGCAGCCACGCTTTTGGGTGCAAGGCGTGATTGCCCTCGAAATGCAGTGAGTTGCCGGACGTCCAAGGCAGTGCTAGCTTTAGCCCACCGCCCGTGTAGCTCAGCCGGTAGAGCAGCGCACTCGTAACGCGAAGGTCGCAGGTTCGATTCCTGTCTCGGGCACAAAGGCAACACAGTTTTCAGATGATCCCAGAATGGTTCTGAAGGCCAGACGAACCGGTATTCATGCCTGTTCTTTTGTATCTGCGCGACCTTGATGACCCAGATGCATCCCCATTCCTCGATCTAAGAGAACGACATGACCACACAAGAAATGACCCAGGAAGCGCGGCACGAAGCAGCCCTCAAAAAGTACGTCGCGGAGTCGCCGGAACTGCTGGATGAGATCAAGGACCTGAGCGCCGATGATCAAAGGGACCAGATCCAATGGGCGTTTGAGGATGAGGCCGAGGCCCAGGGCCTGCAGCCATGGGAACTGACCCTGAAGTACACCTCCACCCCCGAAGCGTTCGAGGCGGCTCGCCTGGCTTTGCACAAGGAAGCGGCCGAGGTGCTGGGTGTCGACTGGAATGAGTATTGCGGGATGAACAATCTCGCGATCTGACACAAGTTTGATGTGGCGAGGGAGCTTGCTCCCGCTGGGTTGCCAAGCGGCCCCAAAAACCTTGGAAGCGCTGCGCACTCCAGCGGGAGCAAGCTCCCTCGCCACAAAAGCAGGCGCTTACATTCAAGGGCGTTTCAGAGACTAAGCCGCATCGACAAATCCACCGCCTTCACATCCTTGGTCATCGCCCCGATAGAGATGTAGTCCACGCCGGTTTCAGCGATGGGCAGCAGGGTGCTTTCGTTGATCCCGCCACTGGCCTCCAGCTTGGCTTTGCCGTTGTTCAGGCGCACCGCTTCGCGCATGTCATCCAGGCTCAGCTCATCCAGCATGATGATGTCGGCGCCCGCCGCCAGTGCCTCACGCAGTTCCTCCAGGCTTTCCACTTCGATTTCCACCGGCTTGCCCGGGGCGATCTTGTGGGCGGCGCTGATGGCCTGGGCAATGCCGCCGCAGGCTGCGATATGGTTTTCCTTGATCAGGAACGCGTCATACAGGCCGATGCGGTGGTTGTGGCAACCACCGCAGGTCACTGCATATTTTTGCGCCAGGCGCAGGCCGGGCAGGGTCTTGCGGGTATCCAGCAGCTTGACCTGGGTGGACGCGACAAAGTCCGCCAGGTATTGGGCGCGGGTGGCAACGCCTGACAACAGTTGCAGGAAATTCAGCGCGCAACGCTCGCCACTGAGCAGCGAGCGGGCCGGGCCTTCAAGGTGAAACAGCGCCTGGTTGGGGCTGACACGTTCGCCGTCGCGCACCTGCCAATGCACCGCGACGCGTGGGTCCAATTGGCGAAACACCGCTTCCACCCAGGCCGTGCCGCTGATGACGGCGGCGTCGCGCGTGATGATCGTGGCCTTGGCCAGGCGTTCGGCGGGGATCAGTTGTGCGGTGATATCCCCGCTGCCGATGTCTTCCAGCAGTGCGCGACGCACGTTGGCTTCGATTTCGGCGGTCAGGTCGGCTAGACGAAGATTGGGCATAACAGGCTCCACAAACAAAGTGCCTGGATTATAGGGGCAGGGCGGGCCTGAACCCAAGGCAACTGGCACCACGGGTGCGGTGCGCGATGTTCATTTACACGGCAATCACAGAGTTCGCTGGCGCAACAACCCTCATTTGCAAGATAATCTCGCGCCTTGCAATTGGCGTCATAGCTTTGACGTCACGGTGATAGCCCGATTTTCGCAGTGCCCCGGCGTGCTTCGCGCCGTTGCTGCACCGATCTTTCACACAATCGAATACCGCCGTTTCAGGAGGCCAGGATGCACAATGACGGGAAGGTGGTGCCGATCAATAAGGCACGGGCGACGCCATCGCCGCTCGCCCGCCTGCCGGTGGTGTTGCTCCAGGTCCGTGACAAGGCGGCGCAGCAACTCAGGCAGGGACTGCAGGAGCTGTTTGATAACGCCGACGACACCCTGTTCGAAATGGCCGACAAGACCCGCAGTAACGTCGACCACGGTATTTTCTTTGAAGCCATGCGCGACCTGCGCCTCAAGCGCAAGAATTTCGAGCGTGGCTTCATGGAGCAACTCTACGAAGCGTTTGCCAATCTTGGCAACGTGGAGCGCGGTGAGCTGCAACTGATTCCGGTGGTGTCCTACACCGCGGCGCCCGGGGTCTCGGGCGATGAGCTGGAAAAAGCCGTCGCGCTCGAGGCCATGCTGGGCAAGGTGCTGCGCCGTGACGGGCTCGCCCTTGGGCAATTGACAGCTCGGCTTAATGCCTTGCTCGACAAACGCCTGGATGATCGGGACAACCCCCTGGGCCCGGCAATGCTGTGCGCGTTTTTTCTGCAAGCAGGACGCAGCCTTGGCGTGGAAATCCGGGTCAAGCTGATCATTCTCAAGCTGTTTGAGAAATACGTGCTCAGTGACGCTGATCTGTTGTACGGCGAAGCCAATCAGTTGCTGATCGCCACCGGCGTATTGCCCGAACTCAAGGCCGTGCCATCGCGGCGCGCCGTCGCCACGGCCGAGTTGCCTGAAGACACCCCGCCGATTGCCGGCCATCCGGCAGACGACAGCGGCCAGGAAGTTTTCGCGGCGTTGCAGGAATTGCTGTCGGCAGTGCGCGGCAGCGTGGCACCCACGCTGGAAGCCAGCGCCGAGACCCAGCCCATCTCCACCCGTGACTTGCTGCGCCTGCTCTCCCATTTGCAGCAATATGTGCCTGAGCCTGAGGTCGAGGATGATTTCGACCTGCGCAACCAGCTTGAACAATTGCTGACCCGGGTCAGCGTCAAGAGCGGCAAGTCTCGGGTGGTGGAGGATGCGGACGAGGATGTGATCAACCTGATCGCCATGCTGTTCGAGTTCATCCTCAATGACGGTACGGTGCCCGAATCCCTCAAGGCGCTGATCGCGCGCCTGCAGATCCCGATGCTGAAAGTGGCGGTGCTGGACAAGAGTTTTTTCAGCCGCACCAATCACCCGGCGCGACGCTTGCTCAATGAAATCGCTTCGGCGGCCATGGGCTGGAGCCAGCGCGACGATTATCAGCGCGACAGCCTGTACCTGCACATCGAGCAGGTGGTGCAGCGGTTGCTGAACGATTTTGTGGATGATCCGGCAATCTTTTCCCAGTTACTGACCGAGTTCACCGCGTTTACCCATGACGAGCGACGCCGCAGCGAATTGCTGGAGCAACGTACCCGCGATGCGGAAGAAGGGCGCGCCCGTACCGAAATCGCTCGTCAGCGTGTAGCCGAAGCCCTCAATCTGCGGTTGCTGGGCAAAGTACTGCCCGAGGTCGTGGTGCAGTTCCTGCAACAGGCCTGGAGCCAGGTGCTGTTGCTGGCGTGCCTGAAGCATGGCGAGCACTCGCCACAATGGCTGGCCGGGTTGCGCACCATGGACGAGTTGATCTGGAGTGTCGGCCTCAGCGAAGACACCGAAGCCGGCCGGCACCTGCTGGAGCAGTTGCCAGGCTTGCTGAAAGCCTTGCGCGATGGGTTGAGCGGCGCGGCATTCGATCCCTTCATTACCCGGGAATTTTTCACCCGCTTGCAAACCCTGCATGTCCAATCGTTCCGGGGCAGTGCCGAGGAACAACCGTCGCTGTCGCAAGTCGAGGTGCGCGAGGCATTCGTCCTCAGTCCCGCGGCACCGGCCATCGAGGCGAGCCTGCCGGAAGATGATCCCGACCTGCTCAAGGTTCGCCAACTGCGGATCGGTTGCTGGGTGGAATTTCAGGAAGACGCCGAAAACACCCTGCGTTGCAAGCTGACGGCGATTATTGCGCCGGGCAATACCTGTATTTTCGTCAATCGAACCGGCCTCAAGGTATTGGAAAAAAATCCGCTTGAACTGGCCCTGGAGTTCAAGCGCGGCGCGGTGCGAGCCCTGGATGATGCGCTGTTGTTCGACCGCGCCCTGGCTTCGGTGATTGGCAACCTGCGCCAACTTCATCGCGCCAAGTGATCGCAACCAGACAGCGGAACGCGGCATACTGAGTCACCCCAGCCTCGTTCAAGGAACCAGTATGCAGTTGGACCCCGCCAGCGGTTGGTGCCAGGGCATTCGCCATTGCCCCTCGCCCAACTTCAACGAGCGCCCCGGTGGCGAGATTTCCCTGTTGGTGGTGCACAACATCAGCCTGCCACCGGCGCAATTCGCCACCGGCAAGGTGCACGAGTTTTTCCAGAATCGCCTGGATGTCACGGAACATCCCTACTTTGAAGGTATTGCCGACCTACGGGTTTCTGCGCATTTTCTGATTGAGCGTGATGGCGCGGTGACGCAGTTTGTCTCGTGCCGGGACCGGGCCTGGCATGCCGGGGTATCGAGCTTCGAGGGGCGTGAGACGTGTAACGACTTTTCCCTGGGGATCGAGCTGGAGGGCACTGATGACCTGCCCTTCACCGATGCCCAGTATCAATCCCTGATCGCCCTGACGCGCCAGTTGCTGGCGGCGTACACGGGCATTACCCGCCAGCGCATTTGTGGCCATAGCGATATCGCCCCGGGACGCAAGACCGACCCCGGACCCGAATTTGATTGGGCGCGCTTTCGCAGCGCCTTGCAGGATGGAGGACACGCACAATGAGTTTTCTGGTGTTGGTGCTGGCGGTATGGATCGAGAAGTTCTCGGCCCTGCGTCACCGAATACAACGTGATGGCGGTTGGTTGCGGGAACTGGCCAAGCTGGAGTCGAGCGCCAGCCTGGGCAAGCAGCCGTGGCTGATCCTCACATTGCTGGTGCTGCTGCCGGTGGCCTTGCTTGCGTTGTTGTTGCTGGTGCTGGAGCCAGTGGCCTATGGCCTGTTGGCGCTGCCGGTGCACTTGCTGGTGGTGATCTACAGCCTGGGCCGTGGCGATCTCCTGGCCGGATTGGGCCCGTTCCGTGATGCCTGGCGCCGGGGTGACCTGCAAGCGGCCGAACATGTGGCCGAACGTGACTTGAGCATCAGTGCCGACAGTGGTGAGCAGTTGCTGGAGCGGGTCCAGGGCCATCTGTTGTGGCAGGCCTACCAAAGCTTCTTCGCGGTGATTTTCTGGTACTTCCTCCTCGGACCGGTGGCCGCCCTGGCCTACCGTCTGCTGGCGCTGGCGACCGAGAACAGCAAGAACCCGCTGGTGGCCGAACGTGCCGGGCAATTGCGCCATGCCTTCGACTGGTTGCCGGTACGTTTGCTGGCGGCGAGTTTCGCCCTGGTCGGTAACTTTGTGGCGGTCGGCCGGGTGATGCTGCATGAGCTGCTGAGCTGGGACATCAGTGCTGCGCAACTGGTGGAGAAGGTGGGCCTGGTGGCCGCGGAGATCCCGCCACCGGTGGTAGGCGCCGAGGGCATCAACAGCCTTGATCGTATCTGGGAGTTGCTGCTGCGTGCCGCCGTGCTGTGGTACGCCGGCTTTGCCATCTGGACCGTGCTGCCCTGATTTGCCCCCCCTGTAGGAGCGGGCAATCTCGCTCCTACCTCGTTAACCTTAAGTTACAAACCTCCTTTTCGAATTGAGCTATACAGACAGAGCGCCAAATAGTGGCTATCTGCCGCCGCCCTGCGCCCTCAATAAAAATAAAAGAAAAGGGAGTTCACCTGTGAAGAGCTTGCTCTATCCCGCCGTCGCGTTCATGAACCGCCTGACCTTCGGCATGAAGTTCAGCCTTATCAGCGTGCTGTTCCTGTTGCCGATGCTGGCCACCAACTACTACCTGGTGCGCGATTCCTGGCGAGAATTCCAGGGCACTCGCATCGAGCTGCAAAGCCTCGACCTGCTGGGCAGCAGCCTGGCCCTGCGCCGCGACCTGGAAACCCTGAACAACCAGGTACAGATCAACGCAACCCTCGGCCAATCAGGCAAGGCCGGTGATATCGAAAACAAAATCACCGCCCTCGAAGACAGCCTGCTGCAGCGCCTGCAAAGCTTCCACGCCCTGTCCGCCGACCCAGAACAGGCCGCCGCCTTCGAAGCCAAGCGCGATGAAATGATCGCCGCCTTCAAGGCCCAGCAACAGGAAACTTCACTGCTCAGCAAAAGCGCGCTGATCGGCAAACTCCTCAACAAGGCGCAGATGCTCAGCCAGATCATCGCCAGCCAGTCGGGTTTGAGCCGTGACCCCCAGGGCGACCTGCGCCAACTCAGTGAACTGATCACCAGCGTCACCCCGCAAGTCACCCAGACCCTGGGGGAAGGCCGGGCCATGGGGGCTTATTCGTTGGGCCAGGGTTTTCTCAATTCGTCGTCCAGCACTCGTTTTGACGAGCTGCTGCAGCAACTGGAAAAGCTCCAGGCGGAATACGGCCTGAAACTGCAGGATGCCCTCGGCTCCAGCAAGCCCGCCCACGCAGCATTGGCGAGCCTGGCGGACGCGAGCAAGGCCAGCCTCAAGCAAGGCAGTGAGTTGTTCGAAGAGCAGGTCGTGGTGGCCGAAACCCTCGACGCCCCATGGCAAGGCTTCTACGACGACGTCAGCACGTTGATGGCCAAGACCTATCAGCTCGACGAAGCCACCCTGACCTTTCTCGAGCAGCAACTGGAGCAACGCCTGTCGGAAAACCGCACGCACATGATCGGATTGGTGTCGGCACTGGCGTCGGTGTTTTTGCTGATCTTCTATTTGTATGCCGGTTTCTACGCCTCCACCCGCACCACCTTGCGCCGCCTGGGGGCGACGATGGACAAGGTGGCGGCCGGTGACATGACCGTCACCTTCATCGCCCACAGCCGCGACGAACTGGGGGATTTGGGCCAGGTGTTCAACGCTACCGTGGCCAAGATCCATGACCTGATCGAGCGGGTAGGGCACACCGTCAACCAGGTCGAACACCAGGCCGGACAAGTGGAGTCAGTCTCGGCCAGCAGCAACCAGGCCGTGTCCGGCCAACGCAGCCAGATCGAGCAAGTGGCGACCGCCATGAACCAGATGTCCTCCACTGCCCAGGAAGTGGCGCGCAGTGCAGCGGCGGCGGTCAGCAGCGCCCACAGCGTCAACGATGAAACCGTCAGCGGACGCGGCCTGGTGCAGTCCCAGCAAGGCAGTATCGCGGCGTTGGCTTCGGAGATCGATCAATCGGTACGGGTCATCAACCAATTGGCCATCGACAGCCAATCCATCAGTCGCGTACTGGAAGTGATCAAGAGCATTGCTGAACAGACCAATCTGCTGGCGTTGAATGCCGCCATCGAGGCCGCGCGCGCCGGTGAGCAAGGACGCGGTTTCGCCGTGGTGGCCGATGAGGTGCGCACTTTGGCCCGGCGCACCCAGCACTCCACCGAGGAAATCGAGCAGATGATTGCCAAGCTCCACAGCGGTGTCGGCGCTGCGGTGAAGGCCATGGGCACCAGCCACGAGATGGCCAATGGCACGGTGGGGCAGTCGGAAAAAGTCCAGCAGGCCCTCGAAAACATCCTCGGCGCGGTAGGCATGATCGTCGACCAGAACCAGCAGATTGCCGCCGCCGTCGAACAGCAGACTGCCGTGGCCCATGACATCGATCAGAACATCGTCGAGATCAATCGCGCCGGTGAACATGCAGCGCAGGGCGCGCACCAGACTGAAGAGGCCAGCCGGCAGTTGTCCTTGCAAGTGATCGAGCTGAAGCAGTTGATCGGGGCCTTTCGAGTGTGAGGCATGGCCAGGCATGCATCGGGGATGGGCCCCTACCAGTTGAACAGCTCGCAGGCATTGCGGGTGCTCGCCTCGGCCAGCGCTGAGGAGCTGATGCCCATGCGCTCCGCCAGGGCGGCGCAGATGTCTGGCAGGTGTTCGGGGCTGTTGCGCTGGCCGGGGTACATCACGGGGGCCATGTCCGGTGAGTCGGTTTCCAGCACCACGCTTTCCGGCGGCAGCCGGGCGATCACCTTGTGCATGCGCAGGGCTTGCGGCCACGTGGCCGCGCCGCCCAGGCCCAGTTTGAAGCCGAGCTTGATGTACTCGCGGGCCTCTTCCTGGCTGCCGGCAAACGCGTGGATGATTCCGCCCCGTGGCAGCCGAATGCGCTTGAGGGTGGCGATCACGGCAGCGTGGCTGCGGCGCACATGCAGCAGCGCCGGCAGTTGGAAATCCACCGCCAGCTTCAGTTGCGCTTCAAACAGGCTTTGCTGGCGTTCGCGGTCCAGCTTTTCGAGGAAATAATCCAGGCCGATTTCGCCCACCGCGCACAGTTGCCGGTGGCCGTTCAGGCGGGTCAGCCAGTCGCCCAGTTCCGTCAGGTCGGCGGGGCGATGGTCGTCGAGATACACCGGGTGCAGGCCGAAGGCGGCGAATAAATCCGCGTCGGTTTGCACCAGGTCCCACAACCGTTGCCAATTCTGCTGATAGACCCCGAGCACCACCATCCTGCGCACGCCCAGGCGGCGACTGCGGCTCAGGACTTCGCGGCGGTCCGTATCGAAGTCCGGAAAATCCAGATGGGTGTGGCTGTCGATCAGCTCCACACCGCTTACTCCGAGTGAATCCGCTGCTTGAACGTACGGCCGATGGCATGCACGCCGGGTTCGTAGTGCTGTTCTTCAATGGCCGCCAGCGCCAGGCGCAGCGCGGTGTCGGCAATCAACTGATGCTGCTGGGCCATGGCATTCACCGGCAGCGGCAGGAAATCCAGCAGTTGGGTGTCGCCAAACGTCCCCAGTCGCAGTGGCCGGGATTTGAGCGGGAAGTCATGCAGCGCGTCAAACACCCCTTGCAGCAGGACGTAGGACGTAGTCACCAGTGCGTCAGGCAAATGCCCCAGGCTTTGCAGTAACTGCTCCATCAGATGTCGGCCACAGTCGCGGCTGAACGACTCGCCTTGTTCGATCAGCACTTCGCCGCTGAAGTCTTTCAGCGCTTGCTTGAAACCGGCGGTACGTTCCTGGCTGATGCTCAGCTCTGGCCGCGCGCCGATCAACACGATCTGCTTGGGCAGCGGGTGCAGCAGGCTGCTGGTCAATTGCTGGCAGGCCTGGCGATCATCGCTGACCACCGAGCAAAACTGCGTAGACTCCATCACCCGGTCGATGGCGATCACCGGCAAACCCTTGGCTTGCAGTTCGCGGTAGCTGTCGTCGGTGGCCGGCAGGCAGCTGGCGACAAACAGCGCATCGCAACGGCGGGCGCGGAACAGTTGCAGCAGTTGCCGCTCACTGTTGGCGTCGTCGTCGGAGCTGGCGATCAGCAATTGATAGCCGCGGGCACGGGCGCCTTGTTCGAGCAGCTTGGCGATGCGTGCGTAACTGGGGTTTTCCAGGTCCGGCAGGATAAAACCCAGGGTACGGGTGTGCCGGCTGCGCAGCCCGGCGGCCTGGGGGTTGGGCGTAAAGCCATGTTCTTCAACCACGGCGCGCACCCGTTCGACGGTTGCGCTGCTGATCCGTTGCTGTTCGGCCTTGCCATTGATGACGTAGCTGGCGGTGGTCACAGACACACCGGCAATGCGCGCGATATCACTGAGTTTCAAACCGGGATTTCCTTGTTTTTTAGAGCTTGCCCCGACATTTTGTCCAATCGTAACCGATTACTGCAGGCGACCATTGTCGCAACTCAACAGCCGAGTGGCTCTTCAATCATGGGAAATTAACGCGTAATCTGCCATAAATTCTAGATTAAACGTTTCAGCAAGCGTATTTTTACGATTATCGCGACGAGTGTGGTCCTGCCAACTGACCACTCAGTCAATTTTATTCGAACGCTTTTGCACTGATTTATTCAAAATAATACCTAGTGCGCCCGCCGCACTAACTAGGAGAACGGCATGCTTGAGCTCACCCACGAGCAGATATCCATGGGCCAGACGGCTGTGGATAAGTCTGCTGCCTTGCAACTGCTCGCTGAAAAACTGGTGGCCGATGGCCTGGTCGCCGAGGGTTACCTCAGTGGCTTGCAAGCGCGTGAAGCCCAAGGTTCGACCTTTCTCGGCCAGGGTATCGCCATCCCCCACGGCACCCCCGAAACCCGCGACCAAGTGTTCGCCACCGGCGTGCGCCTGCTGCAATTTCCCGACGGCGTGGATTGGGGCGATGGCCAGATCGTCTACCTGGCGATCGGCATTGCCGCCAAATCCGACGAACACCTGCGCCTGCTGCAACTACTGACCCGTGCCCTCGGCGAGACCGACCTGGGCCAGGCCCTGCGTCGCGCCAGTTCTGCCGAGGCCTTGCTGAAACTGCTGCAAGGTGCGCCGCAGGAGCTGGCGCTGGACGCACAGATGATTGGCCTGGGCGTGTCGGCTGATGATTTCGAAGAACTGGTGTGGAGAGGCGCACGCCTGCTGCGCCAGGCCGATTGTGTGAGCAATGGCTTTGCCGCCGTGCTGCAACAAGTCGACGCGCTGCCCCTGGGCGATGGCCTGTGGTGGTTGCACAGCGAGCAGACGGTGAAGCGCCCGGGCCTGGCTTTTGTCACCCCGGATAAACCGATGCGTTACCTGGGCCAGCCCTTGAGCGGCCTGTTCTGCCTGGCCAGCCTCGGCGAGGCCCACCAGACCTTGCTCGAACGCCTGTGTGCCTTGCTGATCGAAGGCCGTGGCCAGGAACTCGGCCGCGCCACCAGCAGCCGGGCCGTACTGGAAGTGCTCGGCGGTGAACTGCCAGCCGACTGGCCAAGCGTGCGCATTGCCCTGGCCAACGCCCACGGGCTGCATGCGCGCCCGGCGAAGATCCTCGCGCAATTGGCGAAAAGTTTTGCCGGTGAAATCCGTGTGCGCATCGTCGATGGAGACGTCGGCGCGGTATCGGTAAAAAGCCTGAGCAAGTTGCTCAGCCTCGGTGCGCGTCGCGGCCAGGTACTGGAGTTTGTCGCCGAGCCAACCATTGCCGGTGACGCCTTGCCCGCCTTGCTGGCGGCAGTGGAAGACGGCCTCGGCGAAGAAGTCGAGCCGCTGCCGGCAGTCAGCGCCCAACAAGCCGTGGTCGAGATCGAACCGGTGATCAGCGCGCCAGTGTCCGGCAGCCTGATCCAGGCCATCGCCGCCGCCCCCGGCATTGCGATTGGCCCGGCGCATATCCAGGTGCTGCAACCTTTCGAATACCCGCTGCGCGGCGAGTCGCCGGTGATCGAGCGCCAGCGCCTGCACGCGGCATTGACCGACGTGCGCCGGGACATCCAGGGCCTGATCGAGCGCAGCAAGTCCAAGGCCATCCGCGAGATCTTCATCACCCACCAGGAGATGCTCGACGACCCGGAACTGACCGACGAAGTCGAGACGCGCCTCAAGCAGGGCGAAAGCGTCGAAGCCGCGTGGATGAGCGTGATCGAAGCCGCCGCCAAACAGCAGGAATCGTTGCAGGACGCCTTGCTTGCCGAGCGCGCCGCCGATCTGCGTGACATTGGCCGCCGCGTGCTGGCGCAACTGTGCGGCGTCGAAACCGCCCAGGAGCCGGACGAACCCTACATCCTGGTGATGGACGAAGTGGGTCCTTCGGACGTGGCGCGCCTGGACCCGGTGCGTGTCGCCGGCATCCTCACTGCCCGTGGCGGCGCCACCGCCCACAGCGCCATCGTCGCCCGTGCTTTGGGCATTCCCGCGCTGGTGGGGGCAGGCCCTGCTGTATTGCTGTTGGCTTCGGGCACGCCGTTGTTGCTGGATGGCCAGCGCGGTCGCCTGCATGTGGACGCCGACGCCGCCACCTTGCAGCGCGCCACCGTCGAACGCGACACCCGCGAACAACGTCTGCAAGCCGCCGCCGCGCAACGCCATGAACCGGCCCTGACCCGCGATGGCCATGCCGTCGAAGTGTTCGCCAATATCGGCGAAAGCGCCGGGGTTGCCGGCGCGGTGGAGCAGGGCGCCGAAGGCATCGGCCTGCTGCGCACCGAACTGATTTTCATGGCCCACAAACAGGCGCCCGACGAGGCCACCCAGGAAGCCGAATACCGCCGCGTGCTCGACGGCCTCGGCGGCCGGCCGCTGGTGGTGCGCACCCTTGATGTGGGCGGCGACAAACCGCTGCCGTACTGGCCGATCGCCAAGGAAGAAAACCCCTTCCTCGGCGTGCGCGGCATTCGCCTGACCCTGCAACGCCCGCAGATCATGGAAGCGCAATTGCGCGCGCTGTTGCGTTCGGCAGACAACCGTCCACTGCGCATCATGTTCCCCATGGTTGGCAGTGTTGACGAGTGGCGACAGGCTCGGGCCATGACCGAGCGCCTGCGCCTGGAAATCCCGGTGGCCGACCTGCAACTGGGGATCATGATCGAAGTGCCGTCGGCCGCGTTGCTGGCGCCGGTACTGGCCAAGGAAGTGGACTTCTTCAGCGTCGGCACCAACGACCTGACCCAATACACCTTGGCCATCGACCGTGGCCATCCGACGCTGTCGGCCCAGGCTGACGGCCTGCATCCGGCGGTGTTGCAACTGATCGACATCACCGTGCGCGCCGCCCATGCCCATGGCAAATGGGTCGGCGTGTGCGGCGAGCTGGCAGCCGACCCGCTGGCAGTTCCGGTGCTGATCGGCCTGGGAGTGGATGAGCTGAGTGTGTCTGCGCGCAGCATCCCCGAGGTCAAGGCACGGGTGCGTGAATTCAGTCTGAGCGAGGCCCAGGGCCTGGCACAAAAAGCCCTGGCGGTGGGTTCTCCCGCCGAAGTGCGTGCGCTTGTGGAGGCCGTGTAAATGGCAAGGATTTTAAGCCTGACGCTGAACCCGGCGTTGGACCTGACGGTGCGCCTGGCGCGCCTGGAACCGGGCGAGGTCAATCGCAGCGAAGCGATGATCACCCACGCTGCCGGCAAGGGCGTGAACGTGGCCCAGGTGCTGGCGGACCTTGGTCATCAGGTGACCGTGGGCGGCTTTCTTGGAGAGGACAATCCCCAGGCATTCGAGATGCTGATTGCCCGTCGCGGTTTTACCGATGCCTTTATTCGCGTGCCGGGCGAAACCCGCAGCAATATCAAGATCGCCGAGCAGGACGGGCGGGTCACGGATGTCAATGCGCCGGGCCCGTTGGTCAGCGAGCAGGCGCAACACGCACTGCTTGAGCAACTGGCGCGGATTGCTCCGGGCTACGACGCCGTCGTCGTGGCCGGCAGCCTGCCACGCGGCATCACCCCTCAGTGGTTCCAGGGCCTGCTGCAGCAACTGAAAAACCTCGGCTTGAAAGTCGCCCTGGACACCAGCGGCGAAGCGCTGCGCGCTGGATTGAACGCCGGCCCGTGGTTGGTCAAACCCAATACCGAAGAACTGGCCGATGCCCTTGGTCATTCCACAGATGCCATCCGCCAACTGCATCGGCAAGGTGTGGAGCATGTGGTGGTCTCCGACGGTGCCGCGGGTGTGAGCTGGTACAGCCCGGATACCGCGCTGCACGCCACGCCGCCCAAGGTAACCGTGGCCAGTACCGTAGGCGCCGGCGACTCGCTGCTGGCCGGGATGCTTCACGGTTTGCTCAGTGGCGATACGCCGGAGCAGACCTTGGGCCGCGCCACCGCCATTGCCGCGATGGCGGTCACGCAGATCGGCTTTGGCATCACCGACGAAGCGCAGCTTGAGACTTTGCAGAGCGGCGTCCACGTGCGCCCGCTGACAGAACAATAAGAGGGTTGGTCATGAAGTTAGCCATTGTTACTGCCTGCCCGAACGGCATGGTCACCAGTGTGCTGTGCGCCCGCTTGCTGGATGCCGCCGCGCAACGCCAGGGCTGGAGCACCAGCGTCGAAGTGGTCGACGTGCAGCATCCGGAACGCCAATTGTCGGCGGCCACCCTTGAAGCCGCCGAGTGGGTATTGCTGGTCAGCAGCACGCCGGTGGACATGCAGCGTTTTGTCGGCAAACGCGTATTCCGCAGCACGCCGGCCCAGGCGTTGCAGGATGTGGACGCGGTGTTGCGTCGCGGGGCCGAGGAGGCCCAGGTGCAGGTGGCTGACGCGGCACCGGCGAAAAGCACGCCGCGTATCGTCGCGATCACCGCGTGCCCGACCGGCGTCGCCCACACCTTCATGGCTGCCGAAGCGTTGCAGCAAACCGCCAAGCGCCTCGGGTATGACTTGCAGGTGGAAACCCAGGGCTCCGTGGGCGCCCGCACGCCGCTGAGTCCCGAGGCGATTCGTGACGCCGATGTGGTACTGCTCGCCGCCGACATCGAAGTCGCCACCGAGCGCTTTGCCGGCAAGAAAATCTATCGCTGCGGTACCGGGATCGCGCTCAAGCAATCCGAGGCGACCCTCAACAAGGCGCTGGCCGAAGGCAAGCAGGAATCCGCTGCCAGTGGTGCCGCTGCCAAACCGGAGAAGACCGGTGTCTACAAACACTTGCTCACCGGCGTGTCGTTCATGCTGCCGATGGTGGTGGCGGGCGGTCTGCTGATCGCCCTGTCATTCGTGTTCGGCATTCATGCCTTTGAAGAAAAAGGCACCCTGGCCGCCGCGCTGAAAACCGTCGGCGACCAGGCGTTCATGCTGATGGTGCCGCTGCTGGCGGGTTACATCGCCTACTCGATTGCCGACCGTCCTGGATTGGCCCCCGGCATGATCGGTGGCCTGCTGGCCAGCACCTTGGGCGCGGGGTTTATCGGCGGGATCTTCGCCGGCTTTCTCGCCGGCTACTGCGTCAAATTCATCAGCCGCGCGATCCGTTTGCCCCAGAGCCTGGAAGCCCTCAAGCCGATCCTGATCATCCCGTTGCTGGCGAGCCTGTTCACGGGTCTTGCGATGATTTACCTGGTAGGGCCGCCGGTGGCGAAGATGCTCACCGGCCTCACGGATTTTCTCAGCACCATGGGCACCACCAACGCCGTGCTGCTGGGCATCTTGCTGGGCGGCATGATGTGCGTCGACCTCGGTGGCCCGATCAACAAGGCGGCCTACGCGTTTTCCGTCGGCCTGCTGGCGGCGCAAAGCGGTGCCCCCATGGCCGCGACCATGGCTGCCGGCATGGTGCCGCCGATTGGCATGGGCATCGCCACCTTCCTGGCGCGACGCAAGTTCGCCCAGACCGAGCGTGAAGCCGGCAAGGCCGCGCTGATCCTCGGCATGTGCTTTATCTCTGAAGGCGCGATTCCGTTTGCTGCCAAGGACCCGTTGCGGGTAATCCCGGCCAGCATCGCCGGCGGTGCGCTGACCGGTGCGCTGTCGATGTATTTCGGCTGCAAGCTGATGGCGCCCCATGGTGGATTGTTTGTGATGCTGATCCCGAATGCGATCAACCATGCGCTGCTGTACCTGCTGGCGATCGTGGCGGGCAGTTTGTTGACGGCCGTGGTGTATGCATTCCTCAAGCGCCCTGAGACCGTAGAGCTTTCTGTCGCACCCGCCCAGGCATGACGCGGTTCATGTAGGAGCTGGCTTGCCTGCGATGCAGGCACCTCGGTGTATCAACGCAACCGAGTTGAGGCTATCGCAGGCAAGCCAGCTCCCACATTTGACCTCCGTGAGCAATAAGGCCGGTGTCATAACTCGTTCATCCCGTCATGCTTAAGTTTCCCTTTTGCTGCTCGAGAGGGAACCCGCATGAGCCACTTCAATCTCGGCCGCCGCCGCGTGATGCAAGCCGTTGGCGCCGGCCTGTTGCTGCCGGGCCTCGCGCCTGCGGTGATCGCCTCGGTCAAGGATCGCCCGCAACTCACCGACGGCGTGCAGTCCGGCGACCTGCTGGGCGACCGCGCGATGATCTGGAGCCGCAGCGACCGCCCGGCCCGGATGGTGGTGGAGTGGGACACCCGTAGCGTATTCAGCAACCCGCGCAAATTCGTCTCGCCCCTGGCCGACAGCCGCACCGATTTCACCGCCCGTGTCGAACTCACGGGCCTGCCCGTCGACCAGGCGATCTTCTACCGTGTGCACTTTGAAGATGCCCAGACAGGCGTGGCCAGCGAGCCCTGGTTCGGTCACCTGCGCAGCGTGCCGCAGCAGCGCCGGGATATCCGCTTTGTGTGGAGCGGCGACACCGTCGGCCAGGGCTTCGGCATCAACCCGGACATCGGCGGCATGCGCATCTACGAAGCCATGCGCCTGCGCCTGCCGGACTTCTTCATTCACAGCGGCGACACCATCTACGCCGACGGCCCGGTGCCCGCGCAACTGACCACCGAGGACGGACGCATCTGGCGCAACATCACCACCGAAGCCAAAAGCAAAGTCGCTGAAACCCTGAATGAATACCGGGGCAACTACCGCTACAACCTGATGGACGAGAACGTACGTCGCTTCAACGCCGAAGTGCCGCAGATCTGGCAGTGGGACGACCACGAGGTGATCAACAACTGGTCGCCGAGCAAGCAACTGGATGAGCGCTACAAGACTCGCGACATCAATACCCTGGTAGGCCGTGCGCGCCAGGCCTGGCTGGAATATTCACCGATGCGCCGGCAAAGCGCCGACCAGGGCGGGCGGATTTATCGCAAGCTCAGCTACGGCCCGTTGCTGGATGTGTTTGTGCTGGACATGCGCAGCTATCGCGGGCCGAACGATGACAATCTTGGCGGTGAAAAACCGTTCCTTGGGCGTGAGCAACTGGACTGGCTCAAGCGCGAATTGAAGGCCTCCCAGGCGCAGTGGAAAGTCATCGCCGCCGACATGCCCATTGGCCTGGGCGTGCCCGACGGTGAGGTCAGCCCCGGCGTGCCGCGTTGGGAAGCGATCGCCAACGGCGACCCGGGCCCGGCCCAGGGGCGCGAGTTGGAAATTGCCGAATTGCTCGCGTTTCTGCGGGCGCAGCAGGTGCGTAATCACGTGTGGCTGACGGCGGATGTGCATTACTGCGCGGCCCATCATTACCATCCGGATCGGGCGGCGTTTCAGGATTTTGAGCCGTTCTGGGAGTTTGTCGCCGGGCCGTTGAATGCCGGGAGTTTCGGGCCTAATCCGCTGGATAAAACCTTTGGCCCGGAAGTGGTGTTCGAGAAGGCGCCGACGGTGCAGAACAGCTCGCCGTTTGCCGGGTTCCAGTTTTTTGGCGAGGTGCAGATTGACGGGCAGACGGCGGAGCTGACGGTGATTTTGCGGGACCTGGATGGGGTTTCAGTGTTTGAACAGAAACTGGCGCCAGTGTGATTGCAATGCAATCTACCTACTGAAGAAGAGCCAATGTGGGAGCGGGCTTGCTCGCGAAGGCGGTGTGTCAGTCAACAGATGTATCGACTGATCCACTGCCTTCGCGAGCAAGCCCGCTCCCACATTTTGATCGGTGTATCTTCAGGGGGTCAGTAAACATCCCGGCGGTAGCGGCCCTGCTCAATCAAGCGTTCGACGGCTTCGCTGCCCAGCACATCGTGCAGCACCTGATCCACACCCGCCGCCATCCCTTGCAAACTGCCGCAGACGTAAATCGCGGCGCCATCGGCCACCCATTTACGCAGCACATCCGCTGATTCGCGCAGGCGATCCTGCACGTAGATTTTCTCTGCCTGATCCCGGGAAAAGGCCAGGTCAAGCATCGCCAGGTCACCGCTGGCCAGCCAGCCTTGCAGCTCGTCCTGGCAGTGGTAGTCATGGGCGATATTGCGTTCGCCAAACAGCAGCCAGTTGCGCTGCTGGCCGTCGGCAACCCGCGCCTTGAGCAGGCTGCGCAACCCGGCAAGGCCGGTGCCGTTGCCCAGCAGAATCATCGGGAGCGGCTCGGTCGGCAGATGGAAACCACTGTTGCGCCGCACTCGCAGGCTGATGGTCGAACCCAGCGGTGCATGTTCGGTCAACCAGCCGGAACCCACGCCCACGCTGCCATCGGGGTGACGCTCCTGGCGCACGATCAGCTCCAGCACACCGTCGCTGGCAATCGAGGCGATGGAGTATTCGCGCATGCCCAGCGGCACCAGTGCATTGACCAGCGCCTGGGCATGCAGGCCCACCAGGTGTGCGCGATTGTCCGGCAGTTGGCGGCCGGCCAGGGCCTGGTCGAGGGTGTGTGCAAGGCCGTCGACTACCACACCTTCGCTGCCGGCCAGTCCCAGGCCTTCCAGGAAGTGTTCGATGGCCCATGGGCAATTGCGTGGCAGCACTTCCACCAGGTCGCCGGCCAGCCAGTCTCGGGGGGCTGGCGGGGTGAGCCCGAGCAAATAGACGCCGGAGCCACTGCTGTGCGGGTTGAGCAGGGTGCGTTGCTTCAGGGTCCAGTTTTCATAGGTCGCGCTGGCCCATGCCGCAGCGGGTGCATGGCCGGTCAGTTGGCCCAGTTGTTGTTGCCAGTGCAGCAACGCATCGGTGTCGCCGCTGTCGACTTCCACCGGGGCGAACAGCGGGTTGCCGCCCTGGTTGGTCAGCCAGAAATGCAGGCGCCGTGCGAAGCCGCAGAAGTGTTGGTACTGGCGATCACCCAGGGCCAACACCGAGTAGTTCAGGCCCTTGAGGGACAGGTCCTGGCCGAGCACGCTGCGCTCGAAACCGCGGGCGCTGTCCGGTGCCTCGCCGTCGCCGAAGGTGCTGACCACGAACAGCGCATGGCTCGATTGGCGCAAATCCTCTTCGCTGACGCTGCCCAGCGACTGCACGTTCACTGGCACGCCGGCGGCCTGCAACTGCCCGGCGGTCTGCCAGGCCAGTTGCTCGGCAAAGCCGCTCTGGCTGGCAAAGCCGATCAGCCAGGCCGGCGCGTCGCTGTGGTTGCCGGTCAGGCCTTTGCGGGCATCGCGCACCTGGCGTTTCTTGCGGCGGCGGTCCAGGTACAGCAGCCAGCCGGTGATGAAGAACAGCGGCATCAGCAGCGCGCTGAACGTCAGGATGATCCGGCCGGGCAGGCCGAAGTAGCTGCCGGTGTGCAGCGCATAGATACTGGTCAGGATCTGCGCCTTGAAGCTTTTGCCGGCGTAGGTGTCATGGGATTTGACTTCGCCGGTGGCCGGGTCGAGGTTGATCTGGTTCAGCGCGCGATCGTGGGGCGAGGTCTTCAGCAGGTAGTAGACGGTGGCTGGTTGGCCGGCGACCGCGGGCATGCGGATGTTGTAGCCGCTCAAGCCGGGGCCGGCGTTGCTGTAGATGCTGCTCCAGATCGCGGCGTAATTGGCCACCGGCGCAGGCCCTTCGGGGGCCGGGCCGCGCTTGCGTACGCGTTCGTTCTGCGGCGCGTCGGACAGCAGTCTGGTCATGCCGTTGCTGTACCACTCGTAGGACCAGAACAGTCCGGTGAGTGCCGCCAGAAGATAGAACAGCAGGCACCAGGTGCCGAACACCGAGTGCAGGTCCCAGTTGAAACTACGGCCTTTCTTGCGCCAGTCCACCGCCAGCCATGCACGCCAGCTTGCCACTTGGCGCGGCCAGCGCAGGTACAGGCCCGAGAGGCAGAAGAACACCAGGATCAGCGTGCAGGCGCCGGTGATTTGCCGGCCGGTGTCGCCGATGGCGAGGAAACGGTGCAGTTGCAGCACGAAGCCGAAGAAGTCCTGGCCGACGGCATCGCCCAGGTAGTCGCCGGTGTACGGGTCGAAGTAGCGCATCTGCCCGCGACGTTCACCGGGCGGTGGGGTGAACCAGACCTTGGCCGCGTTGGTGCTGTCGGGCTGCACCGTGAGCATCGACACGACTTTGCCTTCGCGGGCTTCCAGCAGGTGCACCAGTTCAGCGGGCGGCAGTACCCCGGCCGGACGCTTTTCCACCGTCAACACCGTCGGGTTCAGCAACTCGATGAGTTCATCCTGGAACGACACCGTTGCGCCGGTGATCCCCATCAAGGCCAACACCAGCCCGGCGGTAATGCCGAAGAACCAATGCAACTGGAACAGGGTTTTCTTCAACACGTCGTACGGCCTCGTCATCAGGTTAGGTGTTTCACGGCGCGCATTATGCCGCGAGTTGTCGAGAAACATTCTTTTTTACACGCAAAAACCCCACGCATCCGATGCGTGGGGTTTCGTGCAGTCATTTGTATCGGTTTAGAAATGGAAACTGGTGGTCAGCAGGGCCGTACGACCGGCTGCCTGGTTGGCAAAATGCGAGGCATAGGCCTTGTCGTAGTAGGTCTTGTCGGTGAGGTTCTGCACGTTCAACTGCAGGTCGACGTTCTTGGTCAGCTTGTAGCTGGCCATGGCGTCGTAGCGGGTGTAGGACGGCACGTAGACGGTGTTGCCCGCATCGCCGTAGACCTCGTCGACATAGAACGCGCCGCCGCCGATGGTGAGCTTCGGTGTCACGTCATACGTCGTCCACAGGCTGAAGGTGTTCTTCGGCGTGTTGGGCATCTGGTTGCCTTTGTTCGAGCCGGCACTGACGACACCGTTACGACCGTTCAGGCCCGGGTCCACCAGTTCGCTTTTCAGGTAGCTGTAGCCGGCGAACACTTGCCATTGATCGGTCAGCTTGCCGCTGGCGGAAAGCTCCAGGCCGTCGACGCGGGATTCGCCACCGTTTTCATAGGTCAGCGCGTCCACCAGGATCCGCGTGTTTTTCTTCTCGGTGCGGAACACCGCAGCGGTCAGGGACAGGCGGTCGTGGAACATGTCCCACTTGGTGCCCAGCTCGTAGTTGACGGTCTCTTCCGGTTTCAGGTCGCTGGTGGCGGCGCCGGCAGACAGCGGGTTGCCGTCGGCGCCTTCACCTACCAGGCCGCCGGCCGGTGAGGCTGAGGTGGCGTAGGAGGCATAGATGCTGCCGTTTTCAACCGGCTTCCAGACCAGGCCCGCCTGCCAGTTGAAGAACTGGCTGTCGTTCTTGATCTTGCTGCGGGCCTTGACGGTGGCGGTCGGCACCGCATTGGTGTTGGCCACGGTGTCGAAGGTGTCGTAGCGCAGGCCGACGTTCAGCAGCCATTTCGGGTCCAGCTCGATGGTGTCGAACACATAGGCGGCACGGCTGGTGGCCTTGGTGTTGGTGCCGTTGTAGTTGCGCGCAATGCTGCCGGTCCAGGCATCGTCCGGGTTCGGGTTGCCCAGCGAGGTGCACTGGCCACCTTTGCCGGGCGCCGGGCAACCGGGGTTGCTGTTCGGGCTGACGGTGTAGCCGCTGTAGCGGGTTTCTTCGCCGGTGAATTCCAGCCCGGTGGAGTAGGTGTTCTTGAAGCCCAGCGCCTGGAAGCTGCCAAACAGATCGGTCTGGTTGGTGGTGGTCTCGGTGGTGGACACGCGGGTGTTCGCGCGGCGCCACACGGTGCCGAACTGGTTGACGTTGTGCTGGCTGTCGTCGGGTTGGGTGACGATATAGTCCTGGCCGGTGTTGCCGTGGCGCAGGGTGTTTTTCAGCGTCATGTTGTCGTTCAGGTCGTGCTCGATGGAGAACGTGCTGATGTCGGCGCGGGTCTTGCGGAAGTCGCGATCCTTGAGGCCGTAGAAGTTGTTGCTGTCGCCGCCGTCGGTTGGCTTGTCATGCACGTGGGCGGCTCTTGCGCCGCTGTTGCTGTAGCCATACGGAATGCCCGAATCCGGCAGGTCGTTGCTTTCCATGTGGTAGTAGCTGAAGTTGACGCGGGTCGGAGTGCCCAGGCCGAAGGTCAGCGACGGCGCCACGCCCCAGCGGTCGTAGTTGACGGCATCACGCCCGGCGACGTTCTGTTCGTGGCTCATCAGGTTCAGGCGGAAGGCCGCGCTGTCGAGGAACTGACGGTTGACGTCGAGCACATAGCGGCGGGTCTGGTCGGAGCCGTAGGTGAAGCCACCGTTGGTGAAGTCCCGCGCCTGTGGCGTCTTGCTCACCAGGTTGAGACTGCCGCCGGCCGAGCCGCGGCCGCCGAATGACGAGTTGGGGCCTTTGCTGACTTCGATGGATTCGATGTCGAAGATCTCGCGGCTCTGGCCGCCCGTGTCGCGCACGCCGTCGAGGTAGGTATCGCCCTGGGCGTCGAAGCCGCGAATGAACGGACGGTCGCCCTGCGGGTTGCCGCCTTCACCGGCGCCGAAGGTAATCCCCGGCACGGTGCGCAAGGCGTCCTGCAACGAGGTGGCGGCGGTGTCCTTGAGCACTTGCTGCGGCACCACGGTGACCGAGCGAGGAGTATCTACCAGCGGCGCGGTGTACTTCTGCGAGGAGGCTTTTTCGACCTGGTAGGACGTGCTGTCCTGTTCCTGGCCGGTGATGCTGGTGGCTCCCAGGGAAATGCTGTTGCGCTCGCCTTTCTGCTCGGTGTCTTCAGCAGCTTGCGCCATTTGGGCGGCAGAGCTGGCGCTGATGGCAACGCCGATGGCCGAGGCCAGCAAACGTGGTGAACTGGCAGGTGTTTTTATCGAAGTGCGCGGCATGAGTGTGTCCTTTCCCCAAGGAGGTGAGGCCGCGGAATATAGGGAGAACAAGACTTCATATCAATTGCGATACATTACTATTCGCACTGAATTTACGTTCTTTACACTTTTTGCTTACGGTTTTGACGATCTCGTTCGTCCTTTGGGCGGGAGTAGGGTTGTACACAGTCAATAAGAATCACTACCATTGGCGTCTCACTGTTTTCAGGTAATGCCTCCATGTTGCTGCACATTCCCGGCCTGTTCTCTCGCGAGGAAGTGCTGCGCATCCGCGAAGCCCTGGCGCACACCGAGTGGGCCGACGGCAAAATCACTGCCGGGCACCAATCGGCCAAGGCCAAACACAACCTGCAACTGCCGGAAGGCCACCCGCTGGCAAAGGAAATCGGCGCGGCGATCCTCGATCGACTGTGGAAAAATCCGCTGTTCATGTCAGCGGCGTTACCGCACAAGGTCTTCCCGCCATTGGTCAACTGTTACACCGCCGGCGGCAGTTTCGACTTCCATATCGACAACGCCGTGCGTCAGTCCAAGGGCAGCCACGAGCGGGTGCGCACTGACCTTTCCTCCACCGTATTTTTCAGCGACCCCGACGACTACGACGGCGGCGAGCTGGAAATCCAGGACACCTTCGGCCTGCAGCGGGTCAAGTTGCCGGCGGGCGACATGGTGCTGTACCCCGGCTCCAGCCTGCACAAGGTCAACGCCGTGACCCGTGGCGCGCGCTACGCCTCGTTTTTCTGGACCCAAAGCCTGGTGCGCGAGGACAGCCAGCGCACCTTGCTGTTCGAGATGGACGGGGCGATCCAGCAACTGAGCCGCGACGTGCCCGACCACCCCGCGCTGATCCAGCTCACCGGCACCTATCACAACCTGCTGCGCCGCTGGGTTGAGGTCTGACCGTGGGCTTTTTATTGCGCCGTGAAGAAGTACTCAACGTTGAGCAATTGCAGAGCATGCTCGACGACTCCCCGGTGCGCGCCGCCCAGGCGATTTTGATCGCTGCGAAAGAGGGCGTGGTGGATGCCCAGGCGCTGCTCGGGCAAATCCTGCTGGAAGGGCGCGGCATCGAGCGCGATGAAGCACTGGCGATGCGCTGGTTCCGCATTGCCGCCCAGGGCGGGCATTTGATGGCGCGCAATATGCTCGGGCGTTGCCTGGAGCATGGCTGGGGTTGCGAGGCGGATGCCGTGGCGGCGGCCCGGGAATATCGTCGGGCGGCCGAGGCCGGGCTGGATTGGGGCTTGTACAACTACGCCAACCTGCTGGCGACCGGGCGCGGGGTTGCCGAGGATCAAGCCCAGGCGCTGGCGTGTTATCGACAGGCGGCGGAACTGGGCCATGCCAAGTCGATGAACCTGCTGGGGCGTTATCTGGAAGAAGGGCAGTACTGCCCGAGGGATCTGGAGGCGGCGGTGGCGTGGTATCGCCAGTCAGCAGAAGGCGGGGATTTTCGCGGGCAGTTCAGTTATGCGGCGGTGTTGGCGGACCGGGGCGAGATAGAAACGGCACTGGAATGGTTGCGCAAGGCACTGGCGGGCGGGAATTTGAAGTTCTTGCGGGTGGCGCACAAGGCGTTGTGTGCCGCCAATGAGCCGCAGATACGGGCAATGGCCGAGATCTATCAAGAGCATGCGATTGAACTTGATCGTTCCCACGCGCTGCGTGGAAATGCCGCCCTGGACGCTCTGCGTCCGCTCTAACGGCGTGACGCAGAGCGTCACCGGATGCGTTCCCACGCAGAGCGTGGGAACGATCAGGGCGTGCGTTTACAGGTAGAACGATTTCAATGGCGGGAAGCCATTGAATTCAACTGCGCTGTAGCTGGTGGTGTACGCACCGGTGGACAACCAGTACATCCGGTCACCAATCGCCAGGTTCAGCGGCAGGCCGTACTTGTAGTTCTCGTACATGATGTCGGCGCTGTCGCAGGTCGGGCCGGCGATAACCACTTCTTCCATCTCGCCTTTCTTCTCGGTCCAGATCGGGAACTTGATGGCTTCGTCCATGGTTTCGATCAGGCCGGAGAATTTGCCCACGTCGGTGTAGACCCAGCGCTCGACGGCGGTGCGGGATTTACGCGCAACCAGTACCACTTCGCTGACCAGGATCCCGGCGTTGGCGATCAACGAACGGCCCGGCTCCAGGATGATTTCCGGCAGATCGTCACCGAAGTCTTCCTTGAGGAAGCGGATGATTTCCTCGGCGTAGGTTTCCAGGCTGTTGGTGCGGGTGATGTAGTTGGCCGGGAAGCCGCCGCCCATGTTGATCAGCTTCAGGTGGATGCCGTCTTCTTCCTTCAGGCGCTCGAAGATCACTTTGACCTTGGCAATCGCCGCGTCCCACACGCTGATGTCACGCTGCTGCGAGCCGACATGGAAGGAGATGCCGTAAGGCACCAGGCCCAGGTCGCGGGCGAGAATCAGCAGGTCCATGGCCATGTCGGTCTGGCAGCCGAATTTGCGCGACAGCGGCCAGTCGGCCGTGGTCGAGCCTTCGGTGAGGATACGTACATACACTTTCGAACCCGGGGCGGCCTTGGCGATATTGCGCAGGTCGGCTTCGGAGTCGGTGGAGAACAGGCGCACGCCCTTCTCGTAGAAGTAACGGATGTCCTTGGATTTCTTGATGGTGTTGCCGTAGCTGATACGGTCGGGGCTGACGCCGCGGTCCATGACCTTGTCCAGCTCGTAGATCGACGCGATGTCGAAGCTCGAACCCTTGTCCTTGAGCAGGTCGATGATCTCGACGGCCGGGTTGGCCTTGACGGCGTAATACACCTTGGCGAATTCGAAACCGGCGCGCAGGTCATCGTAGGCCTGGCTGATCATCGCGGTGTCGATCACCACGAACGGGGTTTCCTGGGTGTCGGCGAACGCCTTCATTTTGTCAAAAGTGGCGCGCGCGAAATAGTCTTCGACCTGGATCGACATGCTGGGAACTCCTACTGGCAAACTAGATTGATCAATGGGTGCAAATGAACGTCCTCCGTATCCCCACTTTGGTTCGCCTACTTCCCAAGGCATGTCGCCGAAAGCAAAAAGGCCATGGGATCAACCGCTTCCCTTGGCCTTGCTGTCTCGTCGTCAGTACTTGAGCCGGATGGATCGTTTCCAGCATGGACGTTCGGCGCGAACTTTAGGACGTGAGGGGCTATAGATCAACTAAAAATGTCGCGTTTTTGCACGCGTTCGTCGTGCGGCCGCGTGCAGCTACTTATGTAACCGACCGGTATGACGGATTGATGTTCCCCGGTAGGGGCAATTTGAGGTGTTGCGGGTACAGTGAAGATCCAATGTGGGAGCGGGCTTGCTCGCGAAGGCGGTGTATCAGCCAATGCATCCGGTGACTGACACTCCGCCTTCGCGAGCAAGCCCGCTCCCACATTTTGACCGCTGTGTGTCAGGTCAGGCCAGTGCTGTCTCGGCAGGCGACACAATGCTGGTCTTGCCCCCACGGGACTTACCGGAACTCAGGTACTCGGCAATCGACTCCTGGGTCACTTCCCCGAGGAACACCCGCTCCGCATCCATCACCGGCAACCACGAGCGGTTGAACTCGTACATCCGCGACAGCAGGATGCGCAAATGCTCGTCATACGCCGCCGTGGCGTTGAATTCCCGCAGGTACTGGCCGCAGGTACCGGTCTGACGATGCAGGTCGCGACGTCGCACATAACCCAGGGCCTTGTTCTCGGCATCGGTGACCACCACGTAGCGACGGTCCAGCTCATCCATCTGCTCCAGGGCATCCGCCACCGGGGTTTCCGGGCTGACCGACGGCGCGTTGTCCGCCGCATCTTCAGCCTTCACCAGCAGCAGGCGCTTGAGGGTGCTGTCCTGGCCAACGAAGTTGCTGACGAATTCGTCGGCAGGGTGGGCCAGCAGGGTGTCCGGGTGGTCGATCTGCAGCAGCTTGCCGGCGCGGAAGATCGCGATCTTGTCACCCAGCTTGATGGCTTCGTCGATGTCGTGGCTGACCATGATCACGGTCTTGTTCAGCGCGCGCTGCATCTCGAAAAACTCGTTCTGGATCATCTCGCGGTTGATCGGGTCGACCGCGCCGAACGGCTCATCCATCAGCAGCAACGGTGCATCCGCCGCCAGGGCGCGGATCACGCCGATCCGCTGCTGCTGGCCGCCGGACAGTTCACGCGGGTAGCGATGCAGGTACTGCTTGGGTTCGAGCTTGATCATGCTCATCAACTCGCGGGCGCGGTCGTGGCATTTCTGCTTGTCCCAGCCCAGCAGCTTGGGCACCACCACGATGTTCTCTTCGATGGTCATGTTCGGGAACAGACCGATCTGCTGGATCACGTAGCCGATGTTGCGACGCAGGGTCACTTCATCCAGGTCGGTGGTGTCTTCGCCGTTGATCAGGATCTTGCCGGAGGTCGGCTTGATCAGGCGGTTGATCATCTTCAGCGTGGTGCTCTTGCCGCAGCCCGAGGGGCCGAGGAATACGCAAATTTCGCCTTCGTTGACGGTCAGGCTTACGGAATCAACGGCGGTGATGGTCTTGCCGTTGCTTTGGAAGGTCTTGGTCAGGTTTTGAAGTTCGATCATTTGAGCAGTCCTTTTGGAGTCAGCGTGCGTTGCAGCCATTGCAGAAGCAGGTCGGCGAAGATGGCCAGGAGACTGACCAGCACGGCGCCAACGATCAGCATCGACATGTCGCTGCGGCTGATGGAAGCCAGAATAAGTACACCCAGGCCACCGGCGCCGATGGTGGCGGCGATGGTCATCACACCAATGTTCATGACGACGGCGGTGCGCACACCGGCGAGGATCACCGGTACGGCAATCGGCAGCTCGACCATGCGCAAGCGCTGGCCGAAGGTCATGCCGATGCCTTTGGCGGCCTCGCGAATGCCTGGCTCAACGCCGGTGAGGGCGAGGTAGGTGTTACGCATGATGGGCAACAGGGAATAGAGGAACACGGCGGTGATCGCCGGCATCGGCCCCAGGCCCTGGCCGAACTTGGAGTAGAACGGCAGCAGCAGGCCGAACAGCGCGATCGACGGCACGGTCAGCAACACCGTGGCACTGGCTTGCAATGGGCCGGCGAGCGTCGGGAAGCGGGTCATCAGCACACCCAGGGGCACGCCTACGACGATTGCGAGGATCACTGCAATGCCGACCAGGGTGATGTGCTGCCAGGTCAGGTGCAGGACTTGGGCCCAATCAAGATGGGAAAAGGCGTTCAGGAATTCCATGTCTTCTCCTCTTAGTTGATCGGATGCTGGCGCAGGAAATCTGCGGCCACGGCGGACGGGCTTTCGTGGTCGACGTCGACCCGCGCATTCAGCTGGCGCATGGTTTCGTCGTCGAACAGCGCAGCCAGTGGCTTGAGATCAGCGGCCAGTTGCGGATGGGCATCGAGGTAAACCTGACGCACCACCGGCGCGGCGGTGTAGTCCGGGAAGTAGTGCTTGTCGTCTTCCAGCAGCTTCAATTTGAAGGCGTTCAGGCGACCGTCGGTGGTGTAGACCAAGCCGGCAAACACCTGGCCATTACGCAGCGCGGTGTACACCAGGCCGGCGTCCATCTGCCGGGTGTTCTTGCGGGTCAGGTTCATGTCGTACAGCTTGACCATGCCGGCCATGCCGTCGGAACGGTTGGCGAACTCGGTGTCCAGGGCCACCAGGCGGTTTTCCTTGGTTTTCTCGGCCAGTGCCGCGGTCAGGTCGCTGATGCTGTTGATCTGCGGGAATTCCTTGGCCACGTTCTCTGGCAGGGCCAGGGCGTAGGTGTTGCTGAATTTCGACGGGGAGAGCCAGACCAGGCCTTTTTTCGCGTCGAGTTCTTTCACTCGGGCGTAGGACTGTTCGCTGTCGAGCTTCTCGTCGACATGGTTGTAGGCCACCAGCGACACGCCGGTGTATTCCCAGATCAGGTCCAGTTGCCCGCTTTCCTGGGCACTGCGTGCCAGGTTGCTGCCCAGGCCGCCGGTCACACGGGTGTCGTAGCCCTTGGTGCGCAGGTACTGGGAGGTGATTTCGGCGAGCAGGGTCTGTTCAGTGAACACCCGGGCACCGATGCGGATGACCGGTTTTTCAGCGGCTTGCGCAAACCCTGCGAACAGCAGGACGCAGCTCAATATCAATGTCAGTTTTTTCATGTGAATTCCTGTTTCAGGCCCAAGACGGGGCCAAAGCCTTAAGACGGACGCAACCCGCGTTCCAGCCAAAGGCGGCTGGCCATGGTCACCAGACCGTCGAGCAGCAAGGCCAGCAGCGCGGTGCATGCGGCGCCGAGCAGCAGTTGCGGCTGATTGTTCAGGGCGATGCCGGGGAAGATCAGGCTGCCCAGGCTGTTGGCGCCAATCAGGAACGCCAGGGGCGCGGTACCGACGTTGATCGCCAGGGCCACGCGTACACCACCGATGATGATCGGCACGGCGTTGGGCAATTCCACGCGAAACAGCACCTGGCGCGGCGTCATGCCGATGCCGACGGCGGCTTCTTTCAGGGAACCTTGAACGTTTTTCAGGCCTTCATAGGTGTTGCGCACGATGGGCAGCAACGAGGCGAGGAACAGCGCGAAGATCGCGGGGCCGCTGCCGATGCCAAGGACACCGAGGGCGATGGCCAGTACGGCCAGGGGAGGGACGGTATTGCCGATGTTGAAGATCTGCATGAAGCGTTCTGCGCGCCCGACCATGTTGGGTCGGCTCAGCAGGATACCGGCGGGAATCCCTACGATCAGGGCGGCCAGCATCGAAACAAGGACGAGGATCAAGTGAGCTTGCAGGTAAAACAACAAATCGTCGCGGTACAGTTCGATCGTGTTGATGCCGATCCAGTGGACCAGCAGGGCCAGGAGAGCGACGACAACCGCTCCTCCTATCAGCCCTTTGCCATAGCGAATAGCCACAGGCGGACTCCTTTTTTCTTTTGTCGGCGAACACATTTCCGAGCGGCAATGCCATTCCTGGCTGTCGGCGAATGTGGTCGCGAATAGCAGCTCGCCCCTACCGGCAACGCGGTATGCGGTCGAGCCATGAGCGCAGCCTCGTCAGGCTAACTTGCTGATTTTTCAGCCCCTGTTACGAGTGCGATAGCAGGGGAGTGGACGTCTCTACCTTTTAAAAGGTTCCATACTTGGCAGCAATTAGCCACCCCCAATGGGGTGAACGGTGGTCCGTCACCCCGGGTTTGCGCTATACTCGCCGCCCTTTTTTGACTCACCTGCCAGGCGATTTCCCATGACCCACCAGGCCGCCGAAGTCGCGAAACGCCGCACTTTCGCCATTATTTCCCACCCCGATGCCGGTAAAACCACCATCACCGAAAAGCTGTTGCTGATGGGCAAGGCGATCGCGGTGGCCGGCACGGTGAAATCCCGTAAATCCGACCGCCATGCCACCTCCGACTGGATGGAAATGGAAAAGCAGCGTGGTATTTCCATTACCACGTCGGTCATGCAGTTCCCGTATCGCGACCACATGATCAACCTGCTCGACACCCCGGGCCACGAAGACTTCTCCGAAGACACCTACCGCACCCTGACGGCGGTGGACTCGGCGCTGATGGTCCTCGACGGCGGTAAAGGCGTCGAGCCCCGCACCATCGCGCTGATGGACGTGTGCCGCCTGCGGGATACGCCGATTGTCAGCTTTATCAACAAACTCGACCGTGACATCCGCGACCCGATCGAACTGCTGGACGAAATCGAAGCCGTCCTGAAGATCAAGGCTGCGCCGATCACCTGGCCGATTGGTTGCTACCGCGACTTCAAGGGCGTGTACCACCTGGCCGACGACTACATCATTGTGTACACCGCTGGCCACGGCCACGAACGTACCGATGTGAAAATCATCGAGAAGCTCGACTCCGACGAAGCCCGCGCCCACCTGGGTGACGAGTACGACCGGTTTGTCGACCAGCTGGAACTGGTGCAGGGCGCCTGCCACGAGTTCAACCAGCAGGAATTCCTCGACGGCCAGCTGACGCCGGTGTTCTTCGGTACCGCCCTGGGCAACTTCGGTGTCGATCACGTGCTGGATGCCGTGGTCAATTGGGCCCCCAAGCCGCTGGCCCGGGTTGCCAACGAGCGTACCGTGGAGCCTGTGGAAGAGAAATTCGCCGGCTTCGTGTTCAAGATCCAGGCGAACATGGACCCCAAGCACCGCGACCGTATCGCCTTCATGCGTATCTGCTCCGGCAAATACGAAAAAGGCATGAAAATGCGCCACGTGCGTACCGGCAAGGACGTGCGCATCGGCGACGCCCTGACCTTCTTCTCCTCCGAGCGTGAGCAGCTGGAAGAAGCGTATGCCGGCGATATCATCGGCTTGCACAACCACGGCACCATCCAGATCGGTGACACCTTCACCGAAGGCGAAGTGCTGGGCTTCACCGGTATCCCGCACTTCGCCCCGGAACTGTTCCGCCGCGTACGCCTGCGTGACCCGCTGAAATCCAAGCAACTGCGCCAAGGTTTGCAGCAGTTGGCGGAAGAGGGTGCCACCCAGGTGTTCTTCCCGGAACGCAGCAACGACATCATCCTCGGCGCCGTCGGTGTGCTGCAGTTCGATGTAGTGGCCAGTCGCCTGAAAGAGGAATACAAGGTGGAATGCTCCTATGAGCCGATCACCGTGTACTCCGCGCGCTGGATCGACTGCAGCGATAAGAAGAAGCTGGAAGAGTTCAAGATCAAGGCCGTGGAAAACCTGGCGATCGACGGCGGTGGTCACCTGACCTACCTGGCCCCGACTCGGGTCAACCTGGCGCTGATGGAAGAGCGCTGGCCGGATGTGAAATTCCGCGCGACCCGTGAGCATCATTAAGATCTGAGCGGTACACCAAAAGGCGAAGCTGTCATGGCTTCGCCTTTTTTCATGCCCGAGAAAAGTGAATGGGCGGGTGTTGCATGCTTGCTGAATCGTTTCTCTGTGAGACTTGACAGTATTTCCCTGCCTTGCCTTCGGTCTATAAAGGCGATGCAGCGAGTCCCTTTAAAAGATGAGGTGATGACATGACTGATCCTAAAGCAAACGGTTCTTCAGGTGATATGCACGTTGTTTTAGTGCCTGAGCAAAATATGATGCTGACCCATGATGTCTTGCTTACTGCACTGTCCCGTCTAGTTGCAGTCGCTGGATACCATGGCGGGGTTAATGGGGTATCCATTCACTTTCTTCGAACAGGCCTTTCAGGCATTCAAAAAGGTGATGTTTTCAAAGTCGGTGTTCATGATGGCCTGGAAGTGGCGGCGATTGATTACACGTTCGAAGGTGATAACAGCATCCATGAGGCGGTAGACGGAAAAATTACTGTAGAGGATATCGATCATTCGCTGCCCTCTCTTCGTCTTAGCTTTGAGTTTCACGGCGAATTTAACCACGAAGTTGAAAACTTCCATGGGTCGTGCCGAGTCGAGGGGCTGGACAATTCCGGCTATGAAAAGATCAAGAGCCGATTTTCGAAAGACAGGCGAGAAGCGTAGAAAACCGTTCGCAGGGGATTGAAGCGATTGTGCCGCCCATCCAGGCCAGGTGTTGCGAGAACGCCGCATTGGGTCTAGCGTCTATCGTGGCGACGGTAAAAGGCTGTCGTGCGCAATTCATCTTCTGACTGGGCGGAATTCGACCATGAGTATCTTTCAACGTGTGGTGCTGTTGCTCAAAGTGCTGGTGATGATGTCATTGGGCATGTCTGCCGCGTGGGCCAATACGGCTGTGCAAAGCCATGGCACGGGATTTGTGGCGGCGAAGACGGTGCAGGCGGGTGGCTTGCAGTTGGCCAAGAGTGAATCCGAGCCCGGTGACGAAAACCAGGGCGGTTCCAAGGACGATGACGATGCCGAGAACCCGGACAATGATGGCGAAGACAGCGACACTTACAACGATGGCGACAGCGATACGTAAGTAACGCAGGCAAAAGAAAGCCCCGCTTGCCGAACAGATGCGCTATCCGACAAGCAGGGCTGTAGAACACTGGAATGCTCTGGACTCACCCTCCAGAGCATTTTTTTTGCACGTCAGACCACAAATTGCTCCGCGTAGTGGCAAGCCACCTGGCGGTTGTCGAGTGGTCGCAGCACCGGTTCATCGGTACTGCACAGCTGGGTCGCGTACGGGCAGCGCTTGTGGAAGGCGCAGCCAGACGGCGGGTTCAACGGGTTGGGCAACTCGCCGACGATTTTGATCTTCGGTTTGTTCGGGTCCGGATGAATGGTGGGGGTTGCCGACAGCAACGCCTGGGTGTACGGGTGCAGCGGGCGTGCGTAGATGTCTTCCTTCGGGCCCACTTCCACCGGGCGGCCGAGGTACATCACCATTACGTCGTCGGCGACGTGCTGCACCACCGCGAGGTTGTGGGAGATGAACACGTAGGCGGTGTTGAATTCCTGCTGCAAATCCATGAACAGGTTCAGCACCTGGGCCTGGATCGATACGTCCAGCGCCGAGGTCGGTTCATCCGCCACCAGCACCTTGGGTTGCAGCATCATCGCCCGCGCCAGTGCGATTCGCTGGCGCTGGCCGCCGGAGAACATGTGCGGGTAGCGCTGATAATGCTCAGGGCGCAGGCCCACTTGCTTCATCATCGCCTGGACCTTTTCCCGGCGCTCCGCGGCAGACAGGTTGGTGTTGATCAGCAGCGGCTCGCCCAGTTGGTCGCCGACCTTCTGGCGCGGGTTCAGCGAGGCGTAAGGGCTCTGGAACACCATCTGCACGTCTTTGCGCAGTTGCTTGCGCTGGGCCTTGTCGGCACCGGCGACTTCTTGCCCGGCGATTTTCAGCGAGCCGGAAGACGGCTCTTCAATCAAGGTCAGGGCGCGGGCCAGGGTGGATTTGCCGCAACCGGACTCGCCTACGACCGCGAGGGTCTTGCCGGCTTCCAGTTCGAACGACACACCGTTGAGTGCGCGCACCAGGGCATGGCCCTTGAACAGGCCACGGGACACTTCGTAGTGACGGGTCAGGTCGCGGGCGGTAAGTACGACGGCCATTACGCCACCTCCTGATTCAGCGGGTAGAAGCAGCGGGCAAGGCTGTGGCTTTTCGGGTCAAGGCCCGGGCGTTGGGCGCGGCAGGACTCCTGCACATACGGGCACCGCGGCGACAGCAGGCAACCCTGCGGGCGGTCATAACGGCCGGGAACGATACCCGGCAGCGTGGCCAGGCGCGTGGCGCCGAGGCTGTGCTCGGGGATCGCCTTGAGCAACGCTTCGCTGTACGGGTGCGCCGGGATGTCGAACAACTGCGGCACCTGGCCGACTTCCACGGCCTGGCCGGCATACATCACGCACACGCGTTGGGCGGTTTCGGCCACTACCGCGAGGTCGTGGGTGATCAGCACCAGGCCCATGTTCTGCTCTTTCTGCAAGGCCAGCAGCAGGTCCATGATCTGGGCCTGGATGGTCACGTCGAGGGCGGTGGTCGGTTCATCGGCGATCAGCAGTTTCGGCTCGCCGGCAATCGCCATGGCGATGGCCACACGTTGGCTCATACCACCGGACAACTGGTGCGGGTAGGCATCCATACGGCTGGCTGCGCCCGGGATTTCCACCTTTTCGAGCAGTTCGATGGCACGCTTGCGCGCTTGCTTGCCGGACATTTTCAAATGCAGGCGCAGCACTTCTTCGATCTGGAAACCCACGGTGTAGCTGGGGTTCAGGGCGGTCATCGGGTCCTGGAACACCATCGCCAGGTCTTTGCCGACGATCTGCCGACGCTGGCGGTTGCTCAGCTTGAGCATGTCCTTGCCGTCGAAGTTCAGGGCGTCGGCGGTGACGATACCGGGGTGCTCGATCAGGCCCATCAGCGCCATCATGGTCACGGATTTACCCGAACCCGACTCGCCAACGATCGCCAGTACTTCACCTTTGTCGACGGAGATGTCGAGGCCATCGACCACCGGCACGGCGGTCTTGTCGCCGAAGCGGACATTGAGATTCTTGATTTCTAGCAGTGACATGGGAATCTCCTCAGGCGGCGTTCTTGAGTTTCGGGTCCAGCGCATCGCGCAGGCCGTCGCCCATCAGGTTGATTGCCAGCACGCTGAGCAAAATGGTCAAGCCAGGCAGGCTCACGACCCACCATGCGCGTTCGATGTAGTCGCGGGCCGAGGCCAGCATGGTGCCCCACTCAGGGGTTGGCGGTTGTACGCCAAGGCCCAGGAAGCCCAGGGCGGCAGCATCGAGAATCGCCGAGGAGAAACTCAGGGTGGCCTGAACGATCAGCGGCGCCATGCAGTTCGGCAGCACGGTGACGAACATCAGGCGCGGCAGGCCGGCGCCAGCAAGGCGTGCGGCGGTCACGTAGTCACGGTTCAGTTCGCCCATCACCGCAGCGCGGGTCAGGCGGACATAGGACGGCAGCGACACGATCGCGATGGCGATCACGGTGTTGATCAGGCCAGGGCCGAGGATCGCGACAATGGCCACAGCCAGCAGCAGCGACGGCAGGGCCAGCATGATGTCCATCAGGCGCATGATGGTCGGGCCGAGCAGGCGCGGGAAGAAACCGGCGAACAGGCCCAGCAAGATCCCCGGGATCAGCGACATCACCACCGACGACAAGCCGATCAGCAACGACAGGCGCGAACCCTGGATCAGGCGCGACAGCAGGTCACGACCGAGTTCATCGGTGCCCAGCAGGAACTGGATCTGCCCACCTTCCAGCCAGGCCGGAGGGGTCAGCAGGAAGTCACGGTATTGCTCGCTCGGGTTATGCGGGGCCACCCAAGGGGCGAAGAGCGCGCAAAACACCACCAGCAACATGAACAGCAGGCCGGCAACGGCGCCCTTGTTCTTGGAAAAGGCTTGCCAGAATTCTTTGTACGGGGACGGGTACAGCAGGCTTTGATCGACTGCTACCGCGGGAGTAGGTGTGGTCATGGTCATGATCTCAGCGCTGGTGACGGATGCGTGGGTTGGCGAAGCCGTAGAGGATATCCACCACGAAGTTCACCAGAATCACCAGGCAGGCGATTAACAGGATGCCGTTTTGCACCACGGGATAATCCCGTGCGCCAATGGCTTCGATCAGCCATTTGCCGATGCCGGGCCACGAGAAGATGGTTTCGGTCAGGACCGCGCCGGCCAGCAGTGTGCCGACTTGCAGGCCGACCACGGTGAGTACCGGGATCAAGGCGTTACGCAGGCCGTGGACGAACACCACGCGTGCCGGCGACAGGCCCTTGGCCTTGGCGGTGCGGATGTAGTCTTCGCGCAGTACTTCGAGCATCGACGAACGGGTCATGCGCGCGATAACGGCCAGCGGGATGGTGCCGAGCACGATGGCCGGCAGGATCAGGTGGTGCAACGCGTCCCAGAATGCGTCCGGCTCGTCGGCCAGCAGGGTGTCGATCAGCATGAAGCCGGTGCGCGGCTCGATGTCGTAGAGCAGGTCGATCCGTCCGGAGACTGGCGTCCAGCCCAGGCTGACGGAGAAGAACATGATCAGGATCAGGCCCCACCAGAAGATCGGCATCGAATATCCCGCCAGGGAGATGCCCATCACCCCATGGTCGAACAGGGATCCTCGCTTCAAGGCCGCGATCACCCCGGCTAACAGCCCCAGGATGCCGGCGAACAACAGGGCGGCCATGGACAGTTCCAGGGTCGCAGGGAAAAGGGCGGTGAATTCAGTCCACACGCTGGTACGGGTGCGCAGGGATTCGCCGAGGTCGCCGTGGGCGAGCTTGCCGACATAATCCAGGTATTGCGCGTAGAGCGGTTTATTCAGACCAAGGCGTTCCATTGCCTGAGCGTGCATCTCGGGGTCGACTCGTCGTTCGCCCATCATGACTTCGACGGGGTCGCCAGGGATCATGCGAATCAACGCGAAGGTCAGCAAGGTGATGCCGAAAAACGTGGGGATCAATAACCCCAATCGGCGGGCAATAAAACTAAACATCTTGTTGTGTACCTCAATCAGCCGGTTAGGCAGGTTCGGCACCGTCAATGTCGACGGTGCCGAGCGTCTCTTATCTACTTCACCTGGGTGGTGGCGAAGTTATTTGTGGTCAGAGGGCTTTGGGTATAACCCTCGACGTTTTTACGCATGGCGGTGAACATTTTCGGGTAAGCCATGGGAATCCATGGTTGGTCCTTGTCGAAAACGTCCATTGCTTGTTCATAGAGTGCAGCGCGCTGGGTGGGTTCAGCGATGGCGCGCGCCTTGTCGATCAAGTCTTGAAACTCCTTGTTACACCAGCGGGCGTAGTTTTCGCCGTTTTTCGCTGCATCGCAACTCAAGTTCGGGGTGAGGAAGTTATCCGGGTCCCCGTTATCCCCCGCCCAGCCGGCGGAGACCATGTCATGTTCGCCATTCTTGGCGCGCTTGAGCATTTCGCCCCATTCCATGACCTTGATGTTCACTTTCAGGCCGATCTGCGCCAGATCCGCCTGCATGCGCTGGGCGCCGAGCATCGGGTTGGGGTTGGTCGGGCCGCCGCCGTTGCGGGTGAACAGGGTGAACTCGGTGCCTTCCGGTACGCCGGCTTCCTTGAGCAGGGCGCGGGCCTTGTCGAGGTCGCGGGGCGGGTTTTTCAGCTTGTCGCTGAAACCCAGCAGGGTTGGCGGGTACGGGCCGGTGGCGTCGACCGCGTTGCCTTTGCCGTACAGGGATTCGTTGTAGCCCTTCTTGTCGAACGCGATGTTGATCGCGTGACGCACCCGCGCGTCGCTCATGTACTTGTGGGTGGTGTTCATGGCGGTGTAAGCGGTGGTCATCGCCGCCAGTTCCGCCACCTTCAGGTTCGGGTCGGCCTTCATGCTCGGCACGTCATCCGGTTTCGGATACAGCGCGATCTGGCATTCGTTGGCCTTGAGCTTTTGCAGGCGCACATTGTTGTCGGTGGTGATGGCCAGGATCAGCGGGTCAGCCGGCGGCTTGCCACGGAAGTACTCCGGGTTGGCCTTGAAGCGCACTTGGGCGTCTTTGGCGTAGCGGGTGAAGATGAACGGGCCGGTGCCGATGGGCTTGGCGTTCAGGTCATCGGTCTTGCCGGACTTGAGCAACTGGTCGGCGTATTCGGCGGAGTGAATCGAGGAAAACGCCATGGCCAGGTCGGCCAGGAACGGTGCTTCAGGGCGGGTCAGGGTGAAGACCACGGTGTGGTCATCGGTCTTCTCTACGCTCTTGAGCAGTTCCTTGAAGCCCATGCTTTCAAAGTATGGGTAGCCCACGTTGGACTTTTTGTGCCACGGGTGATTCGGGTCCAGCTGGCGCTGGAAGCTCCAAAGCACGTCGTCGGCGTTCATGTTGCGCGTGGGTTTGAAGTAGTCGGTGGTATGGAACTTGATGTCGTCACGCAGGTGAAAGGTGTAGGTCAGGCCATCGGCGCTGATCTCGGGCAGGTCTTTGGCCAGCGCCGGGATCACTTCGGTGGTGCCGGGCTTGAAGTCCACCAGGCGGTTGAAGATGGTTTCGGCCGCGGCGTCGGCGGTGACAGCCGTGGTGTACAGGACCGGATCGAAGCCTTCCGGGCTGGCTTCGGTGCAGACGACCAACGGTTTGGCCGAGATGCCCACAGCAACGCTCAACAGCGCAGCGGCAATGGCGGCTTGTAACGGGAGCATTTTCATCTAAGAGCCCTCTGCAATCGATTGGACCAGACAAGCGTAGGCGGCGGGCCCGTCCTGAGCCCGCCGCCGACCTGGCGCTGATTAAAGAATGTTGAACGGGATGGTGGTCACCAGGCGGAACTCACGCAGGTTGCCGTCAGCCTGGTTGGCGCTGGCACGGTGAGTCACGTAGGTACCACGAATGGTGGTGGCCTTGAGTGCGCCGCTCTGGATCGCGTAAGCCGCGCCTACACCGTATTCCTGGTGCTTCTCGCCGTCCTGGGCCTGAATGCCGTTGTAGGCAAAGCCAGCGCGGCCGCCGTCGCCGGTGTAGTGAGTACCGTCGATACCCCAGCCACGTGCCGAGTAGACGTTGAACTTCAGGCCCGGCACGCCGTATTCGGCCATGTTGATGCCGTAGGCGATCTGGAAGGACTTCTCGTTCGGACCGTTGAAGTCGGACGTCAGGGAGTTGGCCAGGTAGATGCCGTTGGTTTCGTGCAGGTAGTCGAAGTACTCGTCGCCGTTCACGGCCTGGTAGGAGAAGGTCAGGCTGTGAGCCTGGTGGGTCAGGCCGAACGACAGCGAGTAGGTATCGTTGTCGATCTTGCCCATCAACTTTTTGCCTTCGTCGACGGTCTTGTAGTAGTTCAGGCCCGTGGTCAGGGACAGGGTCTGGCTGTCACCCAGCTCGTGGGTAGCACCGAAGTAGTACTGGTTCCAGAAGTCTTCCACGTTAGCGGCGAACAGGCTGGTCTTCAGGCTCTTGAACGGCTGGTAGTTGACGCCCAGGGTGTTGACCTTGTCGGTTTCCTGGCGACCATTGCCGTATTCAGTACGGAATTTCGACAGGCTCTGCTCGGTCCGTGGCGAAACGCGGTCGAACACGCCGCCCTGGAAGGACAGGTTGCTGAACTCTTCGCTGTTGAAGCTCACACCTTCGAAGCTCGAAGGCAGCGCACGGTTACCGATGGTGTCGATGATGCCGCTGCTGAAGTTCTGGCGACCGGCGGTCAAGGTGGTGTTCGAGACACGGAACTTGACGTTGGCCAGGCCCAGTTTGCTCCACTGGTCTACAGCGTCGCCGTCGGAGTCGGCCAGGGTACGGTTGGAGCCGCCCTTGATGTCGCGCTTGCTGCGGTCCAGGACCAGAGCGTTGTAGACCGCCACTTCAGTGCTCACGCCAACGGTGCCTTGGGTGAAACCCGAGGTAGCGTTGAGGATGGTGCCTTGCACCCAGTTGGTACGGTAGTTGTCAGTACGGGCTTCGCCGTGCTTCTGGTAAGTGAACTTGCTGCCACGGAAGCGTTGTTCGTTGGAGAACCAGTTGCGGGTTGTACCGCCCAGGCTTGCGCCATCGATAAAGCCTTTGGCCTCGCTTTGGGCGCTGGTGCCGGCCAGTGTGGTTGGAACGAAGTCCTGGCTTGCAGGATCAGCGTAGGCGTTAGCCGTGATGCTGCTGATGGCCAGGGCCAGTAGCGCGGTGCTGCTCAGTTTCATGGGTGAAGCTCCTTTGGTTCTCTTTTTAATGCCGGTCTTTTTAGGTGAACCGGCTATTGGGTGTGTAACTCATTCAAGCCTTTGCAAACGTTTGCCCATGGGTAAAACCCGAAATAAGGCTGCACGTTTGCAGCAAGGCGAATGCTCGCCCTGCGCAATCCGGTTATCTTTTTATGGGTTGATGCTGACGCCCGAGAACACGTTGCGGCCGAAGGGGCTCACTTTGAAACCTTCGACTTTGGCGCTTAACGGCTGGTTGACCGTCGAGTGGGCGACTGGCGTGATCGGCACCTGCTGCTTGAGCAGTTGCTGCGCCTGTTTGTATAGAACAGTCCTTTGTTCGCGGTCGGTGACGACCTTGGCTTGCTTGATCAGCTTGTCGTACGCCGGGTCACACCACATGGAGTAGTTGTTCCCGCCGATGGCGTCGCAGCTGTAGAGGGTGCCCAGCCAGTTGTCCGGGTCACCGTTGTCGCCGGTCCAGCCGATCAGGCTGATGTCATGCTCGCCATTCTTGGTGCGCTTGATGTACTCGCCCCATTCATAGCTGACGATCTTGACCTTGAGACCAATCTTCGCCCAATCGCTTTGCAGCATTTCGGCCATCAGCTTGGCGTTGGGGTTGTACGGCCGTTGTACCGGCATCGCCCACAGGGTGATCTCGGTGCCTTCCTTCACGCCGGCAGCCTTGAGCAATTCCTTGGCTTTTTCCGGGTTGTAGGCGACGTCCTTGATGGTGTCGTCGTAAGACCACTGGGTCGGCGGCATGGCGTTGACCGCCAGTTGCCCCGCGCCCTGGTACACGGCGTTGAGGATGCTCTGCTTGTTCACCGCCATGTCCAGGGCCTGGCGCACTTCGAGCTGGTCGAAGGGCTTGTGCCGCACGTTATAGGCGATGTAGCCCAGGTTGAAACCCGGCTTGGTCAGCAGTTGCAGATTCGGATCGGCCTTCAGGGCTTCGACGTCGGCCGGGCGCGGGTGCAAGGTGATCTGGCATTCGCCGGCCTTGAGCTTTTGCACCCGTACCGAGGCGTCGGTGTTGATCGCAAAAATCAGCTGGTCGAGCTTCACGCGGCTCGGGTCCCAGTACTGTTTGTTGCCGGTGTAGCGAATCTGCGAGTCTTTCTGGTAGCGCTGGAACACGAACGGCCCGGTGCCGATCGGCTTCTGGTTGATGTCGCTGGGCTTGCCGACCTTGAGCAAGTGGTCGGCGTATTCAGCCGACAGGATCGAGGCGAAGCTCATGGCGATGTTCTGGATAAACGCGGCGTCGACCGTGTTCAGGGTCATCACCACGGTGTGCGGGTCGGTTTTCTCGACCTTGGCGATATTCTTGTTCAGGCTCATCCCGTTGAAGTACGGAAACTCGGTGGGGTAGGCCTTGCGGAACGGGTGTTCGGGGTCAAGCATGCGATTGAAGGTGAACAGCACGTCGTCGGCGTTGAAGTCGCGCGTCGGCTTGAAGTCCTTGTTGCCGTGGAATTTCACCCCTTCACGCAGGTGGAAGGTATAGGTCAGGCCGTCTTCGGAAATATCCCAACGGGTTGCCAGGCCCGGTACGACATTGGTCGCGCCTTTTTCAAACTCGGCCAAGCGGTTGTAGATAGGCTCGGCGGCGTCGTTATCGGTGGCCGTCGTGTATTGCGCGGTGTCGAAGCCCGCCGGGCTGCCTTCGGAGCAAAACACCAGGCTCTTTTTCTCGGCAGCCTGGCCCATCGAGGCCACAGCCAGCAGGCTGGTGCCAAATATCGCGGATAGAACGGTGGTATGGCGCATAACAATCCCGATCCTTGTTTGTTGTTTTCGTCAGTGAGCAATCGCAAGGTCATTCACGACCTTGCGACAACACTGATCCCACAACGGCAGTTGCCCTACAGAGACGATGCGTCTGCCGTACCACGACGTTATGGGGCGGGAGCCGGGCAGTAAATGCAACGAATCTGACAGACCTTGTAGGTAACGGAGCCGCGATTCGCAGTTAGCTGCCGTAGGACGGCAGCGTGTGCGGAGGTGGTCTGTTTCCTACGGTCTTGGCGGATGCAATAACGGCGACGTTATGAAACGTCGCCGCCAGAGATCCTTACTTGCCGCTTACGCTCACGCCGTAGAAGGAGTTCAAGCCAAATGGGCTGATCTTGAAGTCCTGCACGTTGTTGCGCATGGGTTGATACACCGTCGAGTGCGCGATAGGTGTCATCGGGACTGCATCTTTGAGGATATGTTGCGCCTGCTTGTACAGCTCGGTGCGTTTGGCTACGTCGGAAGTCGCCTTGGCTTCTTTCACGATGCCGTCGAATTTCTTGTCGCACCACTTGGAGAAGTTGTTGCCGGCCAGGGAATCGCAGCCGAACAGCACGTTCAGCCAGTTGTCCGGGTCACCATTGTCGCCGCTCCAGCCAATGATCATGGCCTGGTTCTCGCCGCCTTTGGAACGCTTGATGTACTCGCCCCACTCATAGCTGACGATGTTCACTTTCAGGCCGATCTGTTTCCAGTCGTTCTGCAGCATCTCGGCCATCAGCTTGGCGTTCGGGTTGTACGGACGCTGGACCGGCATCGCCCACAGGGTGATCTCGGTGCCTTCCTTGACGCCGGCTTCCTTGAGCAAAGCCTTGGCTTTGGTCACATCAAACGGCGCATCCTTGATGGTGGTGTCATAGGACCACTGGGTTGGCGGCATGGCGTTGACAGCCAGTTGGCCTGCGCCCTGGTACACCGAGTCGATGATCTGCTGCTTGTTCACCGACATGTCCAGGGCCTCACGCACGCGCAGGTCGGACAGCGGGTTAGGCGCGGTCTGGCCCTTGAGGACCGGCATTACGTTGTAGGCGATGTAGCCCAGGTTGAAACCGGCTTGGTGCGGCAGTTTCAGGTCCTTGTCTTCACCCAGCGCCTTGAGGTCGGCCGGACGTGGGAACAGGGTCACCTGGCATTCGTTTTTCTTCAGCTTCTGGATACGCACCGACGGGTCGGTAGTGATGGCGAAGATCAGGTTGTCGATCTTCACGTCTTCAGGTTTCCAGTAATCCTTGTTGCCGGTGTAACGGATGTTGGAGTCTTTCTGGTAGCTCTTGAACACGAACGGACCAGTGCCGATTGGCTTCTGGTTGATGTCCTGTGCCTTGCCTTCCTTCAACAGCTGGGCGGCGTATTCAGCCGACTGGATGGAGGCGAAGCTCATTGCCAGGTTCTGGATGAAGGCGGCGTCCACGGTGCCAAGGGTGAACTTGACGGTGTGGTCATCGACTTTCTCGATGTTCTTGATGTTGGTGTCCATACCCATGTCCGTGAAGTACGGGAACTCGGTCGGGTAGGCTTTACGGAACGGATCGTCTTTATTGATCATCCGGTTGAAGGTGAACAGTACGTCGTCAGCCGTGAATTCACGAGTTGGCTTGAAGTACGGGGTGGTGTGGAACTTGACGCCTTCACGCAGGTGGAAGGTGTACGTCAGGCCATCCGGGGAAACGTCCCAGGTCGTGGCGAGCCCAGGAACAACAGCGGTGCCGCCGCGCTCGAACTGGGTCAGACGGTTGAACATGGTTTCGGCCGAAGCATCGAAGTCTGTTCCGGTGGTGTACTGGCCTGGATCAAAACCGGCCGGGCTCCCTTCGGAGCAGAACACCAGGTTGCTCGCCGCTTGGGCGAAAGGTGCAGCAGCCATTAAACCGGCGCTGACTAATAACGGAATGACTGCGTGTTTAAGCATGTTGGCCTCATGATTTGTTGTCATTTTTGGTAGTGAGGGCGACCTCGTGAGTCGACCTGCGGATACTTATGCAGGGCCCATACCCAATGCAAGATGTTGAGAGCCTACAACGGCTAAACAGTGGTACGAACGTACACGAATGTCGCATATGTGTAAGTTCAGACACATTTACGCACTTTTGAGGGTTTTTTTCGGTGCGAGGGCTGCACCAGGAATGCCCAACCGAGGCGTCTGGCGCACTCGGTTGGGGCGCGGCTGTTACTTATTCAGACTGACGCCGTAGAAGGGAGTGAGTCCAAAAGGACTGATCTTGAAGTCCTGCACTTCCTTTCGCAGGGGCTGGAAAACCGTCGAGTTTGCGATAGGCGTTATAGGTACTTGTTCCTTAAGGATTTTTTGTGCCTGTTGATACCACTTGATGCGCTGCTCGCGGTCGCTGCTGACCTTGGCCTGCTGCACCAGTTTGTCGTAGGCCGGGTTACACCATTTTGCATAATTGCTGCCCTTCACCGCGGCACAACTGTAGAGCACGCCCAGCCAGTTATCCGGGTCGCCGTTGTCGCCGGTCCAGCCGTAGATCATCACGTCGTGCTCGCCGGCTTTGGCGCGTTTGATGTACTCGCCCCACTCATAGCTGACGATATTGGCCTTGATGCCAATCTTTTCCCAATCCTGCTGGATCATCTGCGCCGACATCCGGGCATTGGGATTCGACGCGCGTTGTACGGTCATCGCCCACAGGTTGAGGGTGGTACCTGGTGCAACCCCTGCTTCTTTTAGTAGCGCCCGCGCCTTGGCCGGATCGTAGGGCGCGTCCTTGATTGTCGGGTCATAAGACCACTGGGCCGGAGGCAGGGCGTTCTGCGCCAATTGTCCGGCGCTCTGGTACACCGCCTTGATAATTGCCGGCTTGTCGATGGCCATGTCCAGCGCCTGGCGCACCTTGAGCTGGTCCAGGGGCGGGTGGGTCACGTTGTAGGCGAGAAAGCCCAGGTTGAAGCCGGCTTGCTGAAGAACCCGCAGGTTGGGGTCTTGCTTCATCACTTCGATGTCGGAAGGGCGCGGGTAACCGCTGACCTGGCACTCGCCGGCCTTGAGCTTTTGCAGGCGCACGGCGGCGTCCGGGGTGATCGAGAACACCAGGTTGTCGAGCTTCACATCTTCGGGCTTCCAATACTGTTTATTGGCGCTGTAGCGAATCTGCGAATCCTTCTGGTAACGCTTGAACACAAATGGCCCGGTGCCCACCGGCTTCTGATTGATGTCCGCGGCCTTGCCTTCCTTGAGCAACTGCGCGGCATATTCGGCGGACTGCACCGAGGCGAAGCTCATGGCCAGGTTCTGCACGAAGGAGGCGTCAACGTTGTTCAGGTTGAAGCGCACGGTGTGCTCGTCGAGTTTTTCGACGCTCTTGATCGTGGTGTTCAAGCCCATGTCGGTGAAGTAGGGCGACTCCGATGGATAGGCCTTGCGGAACGGGGTCTCGGGATCCAGCAGGCGCTGGAAGGTGAAGAGCACGTCGTCGGCGTTGAAATCACGGGTCGGGGTGAAATAGTCGGTGGTGTGGAACTTGACGCCATCGCGCAGGTGGAAGGTATACATCAGGCCGTCTTTGGACACGTCCCAATGGGTTGCCAGGCCGGGTTCGACTTCAGTGCCGCCACGCTTGAACTGGGTCAGGCGGTTGAACACGGTTTCGGCGGAGGCATCGAAATCGGTGCCGCTGGTGTACTGGCTGGGGTCGAAGCCGGCGGGGCTGGCTTCGGAGCAGTAGACCAGGGTGCCGGCTGCCTGGGCCATGGGCATGAATGCCAGCAGGCCGGCAGCAAGGAGCAGCGGTTTTAAGGTGATTCTTTCCATGGAGACCCCTGAAGTGGCAGGCAAATAGTGCCCGAACGAAAACGGCAGTCACCGAGGTTACCGCCGTTCTTGTCACTCAGGTAGAGATAAGCATGCGAGGCCCCAGTGTCTCCGGGATTCGGCTATTCCAGGTCGCTACGATTTGGCCGGAAAGTGTTCGGGTTTATAAGTGAACGCCCACCACTTGAACGGATTCCAGTACGGGTTGTTCTTTGACGGCTTGAATTTCTTGATTCGCGCCATTTCTTCGCTGACATACTGTTCAGCCTGAGCTCTTACTGCGGTACGGACGTTGTCGGTGATCGGGATTTTTTGTGCGGATAAGTTCTCCAGGTAGAGGTGTTCTACTTTATCAATGGCTGCTTTTACTTGTTCCGGGGACAGGTTGGCGGTCAAGGTACCGCTATAACCTTTGACAGGGCGGCCAATCAACTTTTGGAATTGAGCGGCAAACGAAGCATCCCCACCGGTTGCGGAGTCACATGACAGCAGGCGCACGTTGTCGAACTCTTCCGGATGGATCCCTTTGCTGTGAAGCGTATCCAGCAATTCTTCCGGACTATTGAGCTTTCCATCATAAGAAACTTTTGCGACCCCGGTAGTCTCATCGACTTTACCGTGTACCAGTATGTTCAATCGCTGGGCCGAACCTTGTTTGTTCACATCCACGAACGTGTAAAGTTTATCGTTGATAGTGTTCAGGCTATCTATTTCTCCACTGAGAATACTGGTTTTTTCAGCAGTAGAAAAAAGGGCTTCGCCGACCGGCAGATTTTTAACCGTTTTCAGGGGCGGCAGTTCGACGCCGTCTACGTTGATAGATGCCGGGGGGGCCTCTGGTCCACTCGACTCAATTTCATTTAAAGACGGGTCCGGATGACTATCGCCGGATACTTTCGAAACGCGTGTCAGCTCAAATTCGCTCTTCTGCGAATTATAGTTCCAGCGGTAGTCTTCAGTAACGGTGGAGTTGAACGTAATCGGAGTTTCACCCAGGCTCGCCTCGACCAAACCGGGTGCAACTTCGTGTGCCAGCATCAGGCTTGAGATGACGGCCGCAGCAGTTCCCCCTGTGCGCTCGCCTGCGGTCTTGCCATAGAGGCTGTCATGCACGCCAAACACGATATTGCCTATATTGCCAACAATGGGCAGATTACCAAAGGTTTTGCCCCAGGTGTCTTTCACCGACTTCCAGGCTTGCTGCGAGGCACCAAACACATCCGTCTGGTCGGCCCACACCGCATTGTTGGCGTTCTGCTCCTGATAGTGGGGGGCGATACCTTTGTTCAGATCGCCAAATTGCAGCCCATAACCTGCTTTTCGCGATTCGGTGTAGTTGAATAGCTCTCGTACCGGCACGGATTTATCTTTGTACCAGTGTTCGTACCCCGGATATCGCGACCGATTATCCTGGATGAGGCTGTCGAGCACCGCCCCGGCCGGTGGCCAGTGGGCATTGTGTCCCCCTTGCATATCACCGGTATTGAAACGGCGCATCAATTCATCACGATTGTCTTTGGCCCAGTTCGCAAATTCTTCATCGCCTTTTATCTCGCGGACAGCGCCGTTCTTCAAGTCGATCATGACTCCCTGATTGGGGCGATTGGCGGGATTGCCATCGTAAGGCGTGTAGGGGATGAAGGCATACCCGCTCATGGGGTAGCCATAAATATTGGGGATAATCACTTGCCCATTCTTGTCCAGCGTGCGATTCACCGCTTCCTGGCCGGCAGGGCTTAACCTTGCGAAATTTTCCGTGTCACTACGAAGGCTCAGCAACGTGCCCCGTGTTACATAGGCGTCTGCTTTTCCCGATCGCTCTGCTATTGTTCCGGAGCCCTCGCGCATCGGCGCGGCTATGTCTTTCTCCCAGCGAGCTTGAAGTTGTCGGCCGAACGCTTCCAAATCATTGATTTTTGTCCGGTCTTTTTTTTCTATTTCCATTTCAGGAAAATTTAAAATCCCACCACGTGCGGGTCTGTCGTGCGCTAGAGCACCCGCTGCAATTTCCCATGCGAAATAAGTGTGTGTCTGGGTATCAGAGAGATTTTGTGCTGTGCCCATACCGACATAGGTATTGAACGTTACCGTGAACTTTTCATGCGGGTCGAACCCGGCTGCCAATAAACCCCCACTGAAGTATCCTGCGGGGTCCATGAACAGGCGCACGTTCTGGAACTTGACGTTTCGTTCGCCTTCAGTGCCACTTTCTATATTTTCGATCTGCGTCTTTACACGATTGGCATAGGCATCGATATGAGCCTCTCGCTCATTGTAGATATACCCATCGCCTGGCGCGTGAACAAAGTCGGGTCCGTAAATGGTTGCCTTGTAGATATCAGACTCGTTCCTGTCGGCAGTGCCAACGTTGTCCGTTTCATAAACATCGGTACTCTTCAATGGCGTTGGCGGTATCCGTTCCAGCGCCTCGGTACGTTGTTCTTGAGTCGTACCGGGTAGCGGTGTTTTTGGGTAATGGACAATGTTAAGTTGAACTGAGCTTGTCATTTCAGATTACCTGGCTGGATGTTGATTGCACGCATCTGCGCCGCCATAAACTGTGGATGAGGAGTACGGTGATCTACGCCATGAGTGGTGCAGCGTCCAGGCGTGTTCCGCTCGTTGAGGGTGAGGATGTAGTTGTCCATTGCACGGGTTATAAGTTGAAAAGATTTATCACCAACGCACTTCAATGTGTCCGGACCAGCACACGCCCGGCGATTAAGCATTTTCTGAAGCTGGTAACCGGTTATTACCGCTGAAACTTCTTGAATTAAGTGCCAGGCAAAAAAAATGCTGCCCGAAGGCAGCGGCATTGCAGTCCTGCTCCTTGAAATGGCAGGTGAACGTTGCGCGAGCGAAAACGGCGGTCACCGGAGTTACCGCCGTTCAGGGGGATCAGGCAGGGCAGGGAGTCAGGTGCGGTGCCTGTTAACCTGCAACCGGTTCCTGTGGGTTTTGAAGATCGGCTAAAACTGAAAATCGAAGGGTGGTCGGGGCATGTTTGTCGATAATGTAGGGATTGTTGTCCTCCCCAATTTCATTGGTCTCTCTTATGGTAAAGGTTCGCTGGGTCGTGATCTCTGCGCCGGGAACGGCGGCGATATCCTTATCCGGGTTCGAGATGGGGTTTTTAGAAATAACGGTGACCTTCGCGGTGGCATTGCCTGGGTCGTAGTCGATAGTGAACTGAGTCGTGCCTCCGCTGAGGAAATACCCCTTTTGTAACCCGGACTCCGGGTTGTTCATGTACAGGGTAGTGGGTGCCATTGAGCCTTGGTGCGCCACTTCGGAAATGCGTGCGCGCATCATCGGGTCGGGAACAATCTCCTCGAATTGCCGCAGCATTTGCGCTTTGAGTCCCTCCTCGGTTGCCGCATCACCACTGAGTACCCTGTTGAGCTCAGGGCTTTGTTTATTGGTAACCGAGTATTCGAGGCGATGTATGTCTTTTACAAAACTATCGGAGTAATCGCCTTCGCCCAGCGGCGTGGGCCTGGCTTTTTCGCTGTTCAGAACGCTGAAGTTATCCTCTTCCAGGGACCAGGTTACCTGGAATCTTTTTTCGGTGACCACACCGTCCACTTGCCGGGTGTTTTGAAAGGAGGTGTCATATTTGACGTTGTTATCAAATATCAAATATTGATCAATCGTTTCGGCTCCGCTGGTTTCCAGGCCTGGTACCTCGAATTTTTTCGCAATGGGTGAAGCAGGAGGCGTCTGGTCGAAGGAGGACGACGAAGACGAAGAAGGAGAAGGAGAAGGAGAAGGAGAAGGAGAAGGAGAAGCTTGGTCGATGGAGGACGACGAAGACGAATTTCGGCTCCATGGCCATCCGCCCTGGCCACCCGCCCGGATCCATTCACCACTGTCGGTAAGGTTCACCGTCATCACCGGCTTGCGGGTGAGGGGGTCAATGATCTGTACGTAGTTGTCACTGAGTTTGAAGTCCGACTTGATCTCGTACACCTTGCTGATGCCTGTGTCGTCGGTATGCCGGATTAGCCACTGGTCGACCCCGTTACCGTCCTTGACCTGATAAATACCCTTGCTGTTGGGGGTGCTATTGGCAATCAGCTGATCACCGTCCGCTACGGCATGGCCACTGATGTTGCCCGCCTGGGAAGGCTGTAGTCGGTCAGGCAAGTCCCGACCCAGGCTATTGGGTGTGCCGCCCTGGCCGGGCAGCCGTGTCACGTTTTCGCCGGGTGCTGCAAACGGATCTTCGACCTTCCCGCCCGCACCCACCGAAAACAAGGTGTTGAGCGCACCATCGAAGGTTTTCCAGGCGCCATCGCTGCGTTCTGCCGGGGTGTCGCCCGATGCGGCTTTTTCCGCGCCTAGCGCCAGTTCCGTGACGCCCAAGGCCCCGATGGTGGCGGCAGCGGCCGCTCCGCCAGGCGCCATGGGGGCGAATATCTTCAGGGCAGTGGAGACGTCATTCAGCCAGGTATCCCGGGTCACTTCGCTGTTGGATTTGATCGAGATGTCCGCATCGCTGGTCATCCGCGCCTTGGCCTGGTCGCGCATCTGACTGAAGACGTCACCCTCGATGTGCACGGGGTTGCGATCAATGGTCTCGCCCTCCATCTTCGACCAATCGCCGTTGGCCAAATGCGCCAATGAGGTGTCGACCCCGGATTTGCCCAGTGGGCCGCCGTCCTGGCGGTCGAGCTTGGAGAAGTGCGAAGCCAGGGCCTCGCGCTTTTTCGGGTCCTTGGCCTGCTCGACCACCCACTCATCCATTTTGTCCAGGGAGGCGAACCTCAGGAATGCTGGCGTGGCACCGGGAATGTAGAGAATCTGCAGGCCGTCGCGCCGATTGTTCTGGTAGTTGTCCTGGCCGTCATCAAGGACGGCGAACCGGATGATGTCGCTGGAACCCCAGCCGTTGATATCGAAAGGGTAGGCGCGCAACTGGTCTTTGGCCGGTGCTTCAGCCTTCAGTTGGTCGACGGTCAGTGGCGCGTTTTCGGCCTGGGGAAGGTTGGACGCTGCCTTCATGACCAGGCGATAGTCATCCCGGGTGAACTGGTGTTCGGGCGGCATCAGTTTCTTTTCGGCGGGGGCCTTTGCCTCATAGGCGCTCAGTTGCTGGCGTGCCTGTTGGACGAATTGTCCCTTGAGAGTGGTGCGATAGGCATCCCCGTGGGTGTTCCAGAAGTTATTTATTTTGCTGGTCATGCGGCCCTGGAAGTCGGTTTTCCAGCTTTCGTGCATCAGCGTCGAAGGGGCAAGGGGGAACTGGTTGTGGGCACCATAGCCGCCCTTGGCACTTTCTCCGGGGCCCGCCGTATATATGCCGGCTTCAGCGTCAATTTGGCCGGGGTTCCAGTCATGCTCGGAAAAGTTATCCAGCAATGCGTCCGGCAGGCGTTTGGAATAGAACGGTTCCTCATTCATGTGCATCGCGCCGGTCGCGGTACCGGGCGAGGCGCTCTGGCCATGGCGGAAGCGGTTCAGATACAGGCTGTCGGGGTCGACGTTGGTTTGCCCGGTCGCTTTTTCGATCAGCTCCTTCGCCCACTGTTTGGCTTCGTTGTGCACACTGGGGAAGTCGTTCGCCACGCCGTTTGCCAGGTTTGAATAGGCCAGTTTCTGCGGTGCAACGCTATTGAATGCTTCGGTATTGGCCTTCTGGGCTTCCAGCGCCTCGGCCGAGCGCAGATGGGCGGGCCGCAGGCGGTCATCGGCAGCTATGGTGCCGAATGATTGGTTGCGTTCCAGTTGCCTTAGCTGCGTTCTGCCTTCCGCGAGGTTGGTAGGGAGCGGTATCCCGTAGAAGTTCGCGACCACTTTCGCACTGACCTCCACCGTATTCTCGCCTGAGCGTATGCGTAATGCCTGGCCGGGGCCGGGGGCGATAACCTGGGCGGACGCCACAAGAGGCCCGCAAACCTGCGCCCAGCCTGAACCGTCGGTCAGCGTAAAGTCTTTCATCACGCCGTTGACCTTGGCGGACATGGCGCCGGTGGAGGGCATGACCGACAGGGTGGACGGGTCTATGTTCTGCTCGCGCATCCAGCCCTGAATAATCGGGTGTTCCAACTGCGAACGATGCAGCTCAAGCCATTGGCCCAGCACCGTCTGGGTAGGGACGTTGACCAGGCCGGGCTGGTGGCCTTCGACCCTGCGCTGTATCGCCCCGCTGTAGGCCTCGACCAGGGCCGGGTCTCCCGGCGCCGGCGCTTCAACTTGCCGCGGTTGCGCGGGGCTAGAAGTGGGGGTGTCGTTAGCGCCGGGTTGTGGATTGGGCTGCGCCGTCATTGAAGCTGCCGGCTGCTGGGAAAGGGTATTTGTGCTCAGCATGGAAGGGGACAAATGAATGGACATGGATGCGGTACTCGATAGTGGTTTGGACACATACCCGCAGAGCAATCCCTGTCAACGTGTGGGGTATACATGAGTGTCGAAAACCGGAGTACCGATTCCGAAGTGAATTCAGAAGTGCGTTTCAGGATTTGTTGTCGTCTGCCTGCAACGCGGCGACGCCCTGAGGTTTCGCCGCGGTGGGCGAAGCGCCTTTGCAGCGGCAAAAAAAACGCTGCCCGTAGGCAGCGTCATTGCAACTGGGGTACCGCTCGATCAAGGCATCTGGACTTCGATCACGCCATCTGCGGTCATGTTGACCTGGCTGGTGCCGGCTTCGACTTCCGGCGTCGGTGCCGAATCCATCGCTGCGGCTTTCATCATCATCCCGCCACGTGCATACGGCTGTGGATAACCGTTGGTGTTGAAGTTCAGGTTGACGATCTTGTAGCCCTTGCCGCCCAGCGCATCGGTGGCCAGTTGGGCACGGGCCTTGAATGCGGTGACCGCTTCTTTAAGCAGGGCATCTTCGCTGGCCTTGCGGGTCGGGTTGGCGATGGCGAAGTCCATGCTGTCCATTTTCAGGTTGGTCAGCATGTCGCCGGTGAGCTTGGACAGGGCGGCGAAGTCGGCACTTTCCATGCGCAGCTCAGCGCGTTCACGCCAGCCGGTGATTTTCTGGTTCTTGTTGTCGTAGATCGGGTAGCTGTTGCGGCTATCCTGGCGCAGGGTCACGCCTTTGACTTCGCGGGCCTGGGCCAGCGCCTTGTTCATGGTGGTGGTGATTTCGGCGGCAAGCTTGGCCGGGTCGGTGTTCTGCGACTCGGTGTACAGGGTGACGATCATCTGGTCGCGCGCCACTTCCTGGCTGACTTCGGCACGCAGGGAAATCTGGTTGTAATGCAGTTCGTCAGCGGCCATGGCCGGCAGGCTGGCGAGGGTAGCGGCGCCGAGGGTGAGGGTGGCTGCACTGCGAATGAAACGAGACATGTAAGCTCCTTGAGATGTTCGTGTTCGGTAAGACTGTAGACGCAAGGTTTCAGTTCTTCGGGTTTACACATTCGCTACAAGTTGGCGGATGCCGACGAACGGTCATGATCCTGACCCCTGCGTCAAAGAGCCACACACGCCGTGCCAGCGCTGTCGCTTCGTTTATACTCCGTGCGATCCGCCTGCAGCGCTCATCGGGAGAGCTCATGCTCGCCGCCGTAAAACTGACTTCCGCCACCCGCCAGAACCTTTGGCGCCTGACGTTCATCCGCACCCTGGTGCTGGCCGCACAGGCCGGTTCGGTGGGGCTCGCCTATTGGTTCAAACTGCTGCCGCTGCCCTGGTTGCAGTTGGCCGTGACCCTCGGCTTCTCCACGGTGCTGTGTGTATTTACCGTCATCCGGCTGCGCACCACGTGGCCTGTGACCGAGCTGGAATACGCCCTGCAACTGGCCTGCGACCTGTTTATCCACAGCGTGTTGCTGTACTTCTCCGGCGGCTCCACCAACCCGTTCGTGTCCTATTACCTGGTGCCACTGACCATCGCGGCGGTGACCTTGCCGTGGCGTTATTCGGTGGTGCTGTCGGGTATTGCCCTGACCCTGTACACCCTGCTGCTGGCACAGTTCTACCCGTTGCAGACCTTCCCCATCGCCCGGGAAAACCTGCAGATCTACGGCATGTGGCTGAGCTTTGCCCTGTCGGCGGCGGTCATCACCTTTTTTGCCGCACGAATGGCGGAAGAGCTGCGCCGCCAGGAAGAGCTGCGCGCCATTCGCCGCGAAGAAGGCCTGCGTGACCAGCAGCTGCTGGCCGTTGCCACCCAGGCCGCCGGCGCGGCCCACGAATTGGGCACGCCGCTGGCGACCATGAGCGTACTGCTCAAGGAAATGACCCAGGACCATCACGACCCGGCCCTGCAAGACGACCTGAGCGTGCTGCAGGAACAGGTCAAGCAGTGCAAGCTGACCTTGCAGCAGCTGGTGCGCGCCGCCGAGGCCAATCGCCGCCTGGCGGTGGAGATGCAAGACGTCACCCAGTGGCTGGACGAAGCCCTGAACCGCTGGCACCTGATGCGTCCCGAAGCCAGTTACCGGTTCCACCTGCTGGGCCAGGGCACGGTGCCGCGCATGGCACCGCCGCCGGACCTGACCCAGGCGCTGCTGAACCTGCTGAACAACGCCGCCGATGCCTGCCCGGAAGGGTTGGAAGTGACCCTGGACTGGGATGCGGAAGACTTCACCATCAGCATTCGCGACCACGGCGCCGGTGTGCCGCTGGCGATTGCCGAGCAGATCGGCAAGCCCTTCTTTACCACCAAGGGCAAAGGCTTCGGCCTGGGCCTGTTTTTGAGCAAGGCCAGCGTGACCCGCGCGGGCGGCTCAGTGAAACTCTATAGTCATGAGGAAGGCGGTACGCTCACCGAGCTGCGCCTGCCCCGTGTCGCACGAGGAGACATCGATGAGTGACGAGATCCAAGTCGAAGGCGAAGAACTGCCGCACCTGCTGCTGGTAGATGACGACGCCACCTTTACCCGCGTGATGGCCCGCGCCATGAGCCGTCGTGGCTTTCGCGTCAGCACCGCAGGTTCCGCCGAGGAAGGCCTGGCCATCGCCACGGCCGACCTGCCGGAATACGCGGCCCTGGACCTGAAAATGGACGGCGACTCCGGCCTGGTGCTGCTGCCCAAGCTGCTGGAGCTGGACCCGGAAATGCGCGTGGTGATCCTCACCGGCTATTCCAGCATTGCCACCGCCGTCGAGGCGATCAAGCGTGGCGCCTGCAACTACCTGTGCAAGCCGGCAGATGCCGACGACGTGCTGGCCGCCTTGCTCTCCGAGCACGCCGACCTCGACACCCTGGTGCCGGAAAACCCGATGTCGGTGGACCGCCTGCAGTGGGAACACATCCAGCGGGTGTTGACCGAGCACGAAGGCAACATCTCCGCCACGGCCCGCGCCCTGGGCATGCATCGTCGAACGTTGCAGCGCAAGTTGCAGAAACGCCCGGTTCGACGTTGAACGGCGACTGAACAATCTGCTTCAGGCCGCACGGAGCCCTGAACCGATCGTCTATGATCGGTTCAAACGCCTGTTATTTTTTTCCTACCGAGCCTGAACAATGAATCAGAACGCTGAGTATTCCGCGGTCAATGACGCGGTGCGTGGGCAATTTTTAAGGAAAGTCTGGGCGCTGATCACCCCCTACTGGCGCAGTGAGGAGAAGTTCAAGGCCTGGCTGTTGTTGCTGGTGGTGCTGGGGCTTTCGCTGTTCAGTGTGGCCGTGTCGGTGTGGTTCAACAGCTGGAACCGCGACTTCTATAACGCCCTGGAAAAGAAGGACTACGACGCCTTCACCCACCTGCTGATGTATTTCAGCGTGATCGCCGTGGTGGCGATCGTCACCGGGGTGTTCACTTCCTATTTGCAGCAAATGCTCACCATCCGCTGGCGGCGCTGGCTGACTGAAACCTACTTCGCCAAGTGGCTGAGCGAGAAGAACTACTACCACCTGGAATATGGCGGCTACACCGATAACCCCGACCAACGTATTTCCGAAGACCTCAACGCCTTTACCAGCAGCACCCTGAGCCTGGGCCTGGGGTTTATCAGTAACCTGGTGAGCCTGGTGTCGTTCTCGGTGATCCTGTGGGGCGTGTCCGGCAGTATCGAGGTTTGGGGCATCACGATTCCCGGCTATATGTTCTGGGCGGCACTGGTATATGCCGTGCTGGGCAGTTGGTTGACCCACTTGATTGGTCGAAAACTGATCGGCTTGAGCAACCGCCAGCAACGCTTCGAGGCCGACTTGCGTTTCAGCCTGGTGCGAGTGCGCGAGAACGCGGAAAGCATCGCGCTGTTCAATGGCGAGCCGAATGAACACCAGCAACTGAGTGCACGTTTCGGGCGGGTGTGGAGCAACTTCTGGAGCATCATGCAGCTCAAGAAGCGCCTGAACTTTTTCACCAGTGGTTACTCGCAGATTGCGATCATCTTCCCGTTTGTGGTGGCAGCGCCGCGTTACTTTTCCGGCCAGATAGAGCTGGGCGTGCTGATGCAAGTGGCCAGCGCGTTTGGCAGCGTGCAGGGCAGCCTGAGCTGGTTTGTCGACGCGTACACCGTGTTGGCCAGTTGGCGTGCGACCTGTGATCGTCTGCTGAGCTTTGGCGAGGCGATGGAAGAAAACGAAGGCCGCAACACGGGCATCGAGTTGCAACGCCAGGGCGGCAATTTGCAGATGAGCAACCTCAGCCTCGATCTGGCGGATGGTCGTCACCTGCTGGATGGCGCCAACCTGACGGTTGCCGAGGGTGAGCGATTGATGCTCAGCGGGCGTTCCGGCAGCGGCAAGTCAACCTTGCTGCGGGCCATGGGCAATCTCTGGCCAAACGGCCACGGCAACATCCGCTTGCCGGCCGAGCGTTACCTGTTCCTGCCGCAAAAGCCGTACCTGCCGATTGGTACCTTGCGGGGTGTGTTGAGTTATCCACAGGAGGAGGGCGCGTACCCGGCGCAACGTTATGCACAGGTCCTGGAAACCTGCCGCCTGGCGCACCTGATTCCACGCTTGGACGAAGCCAATCACTGGCAGCGCATGCTGTCGCCGGGTGAGCAACAGCGCCTGGCGTTTGCGCGGGCGTTGTTGTTTGAACCGCAATGGCTGTACATGGACGAGGCCACCTCGGCGATGGACGAGGAAGATGAGGCGGCGCTGTATCAGGCGTTGATCGATGAATTGCCGGGGTTGAGCATCGTCAGCGTCGGGCACCGCAGCAGCCTCAAGCGTTTCCATGGGCGGCATGTGCGGATACAGGACGGGCAGCTACAAGAACAGCCAGTGTCCTGAAGTTGGACTCGGTCAATGTGGGAGCGGGCTTGCTCGCGAATACGGTGGGTCAGTTAATACATCGGGTGACTGATAGACCGCATTCGCGAGCAAGCCCGCTCCCACATTGGATCAGTGTCGTCTGGTCGACCTGGTTCCAACAAAAAAGCCCGGCTGATCATCGATCAGCCGGGCTTTTTTATGCCGCTTGAAAAGCTATTACTTCTTCAAGCCGTAATGCTCATCCAGCATCCCCGGGGCATTTGGCGTTTTTGGCGCGTAATCCCGTGGCGGTTCCTGGTTTTCCCGCGGAGGGGTCAGGCGTTCCCGTGGAGCGTGCGGTGCATCGGAATGCAGCGCGGCCAGCAGGCGCTGGCGGGTGATGTCGTCCAGGGCCAGGCGGTTGGCACCCTCGGCGAGATGATCCTGTACTTCCTGATAGCTCTGAGTGAGCTTTTTCACCAGGGTCGCGGTGCTGTTGAAGTGGGTAACAACCTCGTTCTGATAACTGTCAAAACGTTCCTGAATGTCATCCAGCTGACGCTGCGTGCGGTTAGGCGCGGCATTCGGCAGCAGGCGGGCAACCAGGAATCCAATGGCGACACCGGCAACCAAGGCGAGAGTCGGCAACAACCAAACTAAGAGCGAGTGTTCCACGAGTCCTTCCTCTATAAACGGCTTTGCTTTACGTTAACGGCTCGGACCTGCGCTGTATACCGCGATTAAGCTCGCAATGATGCCATGCACAGACTTTTAGCTAGACGAGTCGACCCCTTGAGAGGTCACGGAGTTCCTTCCTTGCTGATGCGTGAAACCCCCGTTTTGATCGATGGCCCGGTAGGCCAACTGGAAGCCCTGTATCTGGATCACCCCGAGCCACGTGGCCTGGCGCTGATCTGTCACCCGAACCCGGTGCAGGGCGGCACCATGCTCAACAAAGTCGTATCGACCCTGCAACGCACCGCGCGCGATGCCGGCTTGATCACGTTACGTTTCAATTATCGCGGTGTCGGCACCAGTGCCGGTACGCACGATATGGGCACCGGTGAAGTCGACGACGCCGAAGCGGCAGCCACCTGGCTGCGTGAAAAGCATCCCGACCTGCCGATCACCCTGCTGGGTTTTTCCTTCGGCGGGTTTGTCGCGGCCACCCTCGGCGGCCGCCTGGAAGCCAAGGGCGAAAAACTCGCGCACCTGTTCATGGTGGCCGCGGCCGTGATGCGCCTGCGGGATAACGACGTGTTGCCACAAGGCTGCCCATTGACCGTGATCCAGCCGGAAACCGACGAAGTGGTTGACCCGCAACTCGTCTACGACTGGTCCGCGGCCCTGAATCGCCCCCATGAGCTGCTGAAAGTGGCAGAATGCGGACACTTTTTTCATGGCAAGCTGACCGATCTCAAGGATCTTGTGCTGCCACGTCTTTCGAATTGATGACAAGCGATCACCCATGACGACCCGTACCCGCATCCTCACCGGCATCACCACCACCGGCACGCCGCACCTGGGCAACTACGCCGGCGCGATCCGCCCGGCGATCCTTGCCAGCCAGGACGCCAACGCCGACTCCTTCTACTTCCTGGCCGACTACCACGCCCTGATCAAGTGCGATGACCCGCAGCGCATCCAGCGCTCGCGCATGGAAATCGCCGCGACCTGGCTGGCCGGTGGCCTGGATGTGAACCGGGTAACCTTCTACCGTCAGTCCGATATCCCGGAAATCCCCGAGCTGACCTGGTTGCTGACCTGCGTGGCGGCCAAGGGCCTGCTCAACCGTGCGCACGCCTACAAGGCCTCGGTGGACAAGAACCTGGAGAACGGCGAAGACCCGGATGCGGGGATCACCATGGGCCTGTACAGCTACCCGGTGCTGATGGCCGCGGACATCCTGATGTTCAACGCCCACAAGGTGCCGGTCGGTCGTGACCAGATCCAGCACGTGGAAATGGCTCGCGACATCGGCCAGCGCTTCAACCACCTGTTCGGCAAGGGTAAAGAATTCTTCACCATGCCCGAAGCGCTGATCGAAGAAAGCGTCGCCACCTTGCCGGGCCTGGATGGCCGCAAGATGTCGAAGAGCTACGACAACACCATCCCGTTGTTCACCAGCGCCAAGGACATGAAGGACGCGATCTCGCGGATCGTCACCGACTCCCGCGCGCCGGGCGAAGCCAAGGATCCGGACAACTCGCACCTGTTCACCCTGTACCAGGCGTTTGCCACCCAGGCCCAGGAAGAAGAGTTCCGCGGTGAACTGCTGCAAGGCCTGGGCTGGGGCGAGGCGAAGAACCGTCTGTTCCAACTGCTGGACGGCCAGTTGGGTGAAGCGCGCGAGCGTTATCACCAACTGATGTCGCGCCCGTCGGACATGGAAGACCTGCTGCTGGTCGGCGCCCGCAAAGCCCGCGCCGTGGCTGCACCGTTCCTGGCCGAACTGCGTGAAGCGGTGGGCCTGCGCTCGTTCGTCAATCCGGTCGCCGTGGCTGCCACCACCAAGAAGAAAGCTGCGAAAGCCGCACGCTTTGTCAGCTTCCGCGAAGACGACGGCAGCTTCCGCTTCCGTTTGCTGGCGGCCGAAGGCGAGCAACTGCTGCTGTCGCGCAACTTTGCCGACGGTAAAACCGCAGGCGCCGTAACCAAGCAGCTGCAATCGGGTCAGGCGCTGGATGTACGCAGTGAAGCCTCGAGCTTCAGCGTGTGGCTGGACGGTGAAGTCGTCGCCGATAGCCCGGCGTTCGCCGACAGCGCCTCGCGGGATGCGGCGATCGAAGCCTTGCGCGTTGCGTTGACCCCAATCGAGGATTGACCCGACCAAGGGTTGATTGCCATTCTTCAGGGCCGTCGTTACAGTGGCGGCCCGTTTTTGTTGCCTTGCTAACGAATTATGACGCCCCTAGAACGATATCAAGCTGATCTGAAACGCCCTGAATTCTTCCATGACGCTGCCCAGGAAACTGCGGTGCGCCATTTGCAGCGCCTGTACGACGACCTGGTCCAGGCCTCGCAGAACAAGCCGGGCATGTTCAGCAAGCTGTTTGGCAAGAAAGACCATACGCCGGTCAAGGGCCTGTATTTCTGGGGTGGTGTTGGCCGGGGCAAGACTTACCTGGTGGACACCTTCTTCGAAGCGCTGCCGTTCAAGGAAAAGGTCCGCACCCACTTCCACCGCTTCATGAAGCGCGTGCATGAAGAGATGAAGACCCTGCCGGGCGAAAAGAACCCGCTGACCATCATCGCCAAGCGCTTCTCGGAAGAAGCCCGGGTGATCTGTTTCGATGAGTTCTTCGTGTCCGACATCACCGACGCGATGATCCTCGGCACCCTGATGGAAGAGCTGTTCAAGAACGGCGTGACCCTTGTCGCCACCTCGAACATCGTGCCCGACGGCCTGTACAAGGACGGCCTGCAACGCGCGCGTTTCCTGCCGGCCATCGCCCTGATCAAGCAGAACACCGACATCGTCAACGTCGACAGCGGCGTCGACTACCGCCTGCGTCACCTTGAACAAGCCGAACTGTTCCACTACCCGCTCAATGAAGTGGCCCAGGAAAGCCTGCGCAAGAGCTTCCGCGCGCTGACGCCGGAATGCACCCAGGCGATTGAAAACGACAAGCTGATCATCGAAAACCGCGAAATCATCGCGCTGCGCACCTGCGATGACGTGGCCTGGTTCGAATTCCGCGAACTGTGCGACGGCCCTCGCAGCCAGAACGACTACATCGAACTGGGCAAGATCTTCCACGCGGTGATCCTGAGCGGTGTCGAGCAGATGAGCGTCACCACCGACGACATCGCGCGGCGCTTTATCAACATGGTCGACGAATTCTACGACCGCAACGTCAAGCTGATCATCTCGGCGGAAGTCGAGCTCAAGGACCTCTACACCGGCGGCCGCTTGAACTTCGAATTCCAGCGCACCTTGAGCCGCTTGCTGGAAATGCAGTCCCACGAGTTCCTGTCGCGGGCGCACAAGCCGTAAGCGATGTGCTTGAAATGAAAAAGGCCCGCAGCGATGCGGGCCTTTTTTTATGCAAAATTTCCAGGTCAACAGAACGCAACTGTGGGAGCCGGGCTTGCCCGCGATAGCGGTCTGTCGGTTGATGCCTCTGGTGCCTGGCACGCCGCCATCGCAGGCAAGCCAGCTCCCACATTTTTACTGTGTATACCCTTTGGTTACGCGGCCTGCTGGAACTGCTGGCGATACTGGTTGGGCGACAGCTCGGTATGCTGGCGGAACAGCCTCGCAAAGAAGCTCGCGTCGTCGTAGCCCACCTCGTAACTGATGGTCTTGATGCTTTTGCGGCTGCCGGACAGCAGGCCCTTGGCTGTCTCGATGCGCAACCGTTGTAGGTAGTGCAGCGGCTTGTCACCGGTGGCGGTCTGGAAGCGGCGCATGAAGTTGCGGATGCTCATGCCGTGTTCCCGGGCCACGTCTTCGAAGCGGAACTTGTCGGCGAAGTGCTCTTCGAGCCAATGCTGGATCTGCAGGATGATCACGTCCTGGTGCAGCTTCTGCCCGCCAAAACCGATGCGCCCGGGGGCGTAGCTGCGTTGCACTTCGTAGAGGATGTCGCGGGCGACGGCCTGGGCGATGTTGGCGCCGCAGAAGCGTTCGATCAGGTAGATGTAGAGGTCGCAGGCCGAGGTGGTGCCGCCGGCGCAGTAGAGGTTGTCGGCGTCGGTCAGGTGCTTGTCCTGGTTCAGCTGCACCTTGGGAAAGCGTTCGGTGAAAGCGTTGAAGAAGCGCCAATAGGTGGTCGCTTCCTTGCCATCCAGCAGGCCGGCTTCGGCGAGCCAGAACACCCCGGTGGCTTCGCCGCACAGCACCGCGCCACGGGCGTGTTGTTCACGCAGCCAGGGCAGCACTTGGGGGTAGCGTTGGCACAACGAGTCGAAATCGTCCCAGAAGGCCGGGAGCACGATGATGTCGGCGTTTTCGAGGCCGCCGTCCACCGGCATGATCACATCGCTGAAGCTGCGCACCGACTGCCCGTCGGGGCTGACCAGGCGGGTTTCGAAGGCGGGAGTGAGGCCCTGGCCCAGCTGTCTGCCGTAGCGTAGGCTCGCGAGGTGGAAGAAATCCTTGGCTTGCATGAGGGTTGAAGCGAATACCCGATCAATGGCCAAAATGCTGACGCGCCGCAAGGGCGTGGAGATTTGGTTAGACATAATTTCATTTATTCTTATAGGGGAAAGTGGTCACCAGACGGCTGGATCGTCTTATTTTTTGTCGCATGTGTCCAGTGTCCCGTGACGCCTTCGCGGCTTAGGCTCTGTGATCCCGGTCTTGTCCGACAATTCACACAGGTGACCCATGATTCCCAGAACCTTGTTCAGCTCGGAGCACGAACTCTTCCGCCAGAGCGTGCGCACCTTCCTCGAAAAAGACGCGGCGCCGTTCCACGGGCAATGGGAAAAGCAGGGCTACATCGACCGCAACCTGTGGAACAAGGCGGGGGAGGCGGGGATGCTCTGCTCGCATTTGCCGGAAGAGTACGGCGGCCTCGGGGCGGACTTTCTCTACAGCGCGGTGGTGATCGAGGAGATCAGTCGCCTGGGATTGACCGGGATTGGTTTCTCCCTGCATTCGGACATTGTTGCGCCCTACATCCTGCATTACGGCAGTGAGGCGCTGAAGCACAAGTACCTGCCCAAGCTGATCTCCGGGGAAATGGTCACGGCGATTGCCATGACCGAGCCGGGGGCCGGGTCCGACCTGCAAGGGGTCAAGACTACGGCGGTGCTGGATGGCGATGAATACGTGATCAACGGCTCCAAGACGTTCATCACCAATGGCTTCCTGGCTGATCTGGTGATCGTCGTGGCCAAGACCGATCCCAAGGCCGGCGCCAAGGGCACCAGCCTGTTCCTGGTGGAGGCCAACACGCCGGGTTTCGACAAGGGCAAGCGCCTGGAGAAGGTCGGGATGAAGGCCCAGGATACATCGGAGCTGTTCTTCCAGGATGTGCGGGTGCCCAAGGAGAATCTGCTGGGCCAGGCGGGGATGGGCTTTGCCTACCTGATGCAGGAGTTGCCGCAGGAGCGTTTGACGGTGGCGATTGGCGCGTTGTCGTCAGCCGAGGCGGCGCTGCAATGGACGCTGGAATACACCCGCGACCGCAAGGCGTTCGGCAAGGCGATCATCGACTTCCAGAACACCCGATTCAAGCTGGCGGAGATTGCCACTGAAACCCAGATCGGCCGGGTGTTTGTCGACAAGTGCATGGAGTTGCACCTGGAAGGCAAGCTCGATGTGCCCACGGCCGCGATGGCCAAATACTGGGCCACAGACCTGCAGTGCAAGGTGCTGGATGAGTGTGTGCAACTGCACGGCGGGTATGGGTTTATGTGGGAATACCCGATTGCGCGGGCGTGGGCAGATGCGCGGGTGCAGCGGATTTATGCGGGGACGAATGAGATCATGAAGGAGATTATTGCGCGGGCGCTTTGAATTCTTGGTGTTTTTGAGGGCCTCTTCGCGAGCAAGCCCGCTCCCACATTCGACTGCATTCCAAAGGTGGAACTCGGTCGAATGTGGGAGCGGGCTTGCTCGCGAAGGCGGTCTAGAGATCAATCAAGGCGCAGGATTCGGATGATCCTTCTGAATCGCCTCAATCCCTGCCAGCACCTCATCCGACAGTTTCAGGTCGGCACTGGCGATGTTGCTGTCCAGCTGGTCCAGGGTCGTGGCGCCAATGATGTTGCTGGTCACGAACGGTTGTTGGGTTACAAACGCCAATGCCATCTGCGCCGGGTCCAGGCCGTGCTCACGGGCCAGTGCCACGTAACGGCTGCATGCAGCTTCCGACTGCGGGTTGAAGTAGCGGCTGAAGCGGCTATAGAGGCTCAGGCGGCCCTTGGCCGGGCGTGCGCCACCTTCGTACTTGCCGCTGAGCATGCCGAACGCCAGCGGTGAATACGCCAGCAAACCGCACTGTTCACGGATGGCGATTTCCGCCAGGCCCACTTCAAAGCTGCGGTTGAGCAGGTTGTAGGGGTTCTGGATCGACACCGCGCGGGTCCAGCCACGGGCTTCGGCCAGGGCCAGGAACTTCATGGTGCCCCACGGGGTTTCGTTGGACAGGCCGATGTGGCGGATCTTGCCGGCCTTGACCTGCTCATCCAGGGCTTCGAGGGTTTCTTCCAGCGGCGTCAGGTCTTCTTCGGCCTTGTGCTTGTAGCCCAGTTGGCCGAAAAAGTTGGTGCTGCGTTCCGGCCAGTGCAGCTGGTAGAGGTCGATCCAGTCGGTTTGCAGGCGCTTGAGGCTCGCGTCCAGGGCTTCGGCGATGTGCTTGCGGTTGTGCTTGAGGCTGCCATCGCGGATGTAGTCGATGGTGTTGCCGGGGCCGGCGATCTTGCTGGCGAGGATCCAGTCGGCACGGTCGCCGCGGCTTTTGAAGTAATTACCGATGTAGCGCTCGGTGGTGGCGTAGGTGTCGGCCTTGGGCGGCACCGGGTACATTTCCGCGGTGTCGAGGAAGTTGATCCCCGCGGCCTTGGCCCGTTCGATCTGTGCGAAGGCCTCTGCCTCGCTGTTCTGCTCGCCCCAGGTCATGGTGCCCAAGGCTATCGCGCTCACGTTCAGATCGGTTCGGCCCAGCTGTCGATAGTCCATCGGGTACTCCTTCGGGGAAAACAATCATAAAAGCAGGTTGAAATTTTTTTGGCAATCTGCATAATTGCCCACCTCTTTCTGCAGTGGAAGTGATGCGCCGCCTGCCGAAGAATCTTGCCGTTGAACGGACGCGCCGACCCGAGCCCCCGATAGCGTCTGTATCCGGCTGCCTTTGACTTGTCAAAGTACGCACTATTCAGTAAGATCCGCCGTCTAATTTACAGGGCGGCCCCTGAGGCTATTAAAGAATGACAACTTTTACTGCAAAACCAGAAACAGTTCAGCGCGACTGGTTTGTCGTCGACGCCGCTGGTCAGACCCTGGGTCGTCTGGCCACTGAAGTCGCCAGCCGTCTGCGTGGCAAGCACAAGCCTGAGTACACCCCTCACGTTGATACCGGTGACTACATTGTCATCATCAACGCCGAGCAGGTACGTGTTACCGGCAACAAAGCGCAAGACAAAATGTACTACCGTCACTCCGGTTTCCCAGGCGGTATCAAGTCTTCGAACTTCGAAGGCCTGATCTCCAAAAAGCCTGAAGCCCCGATTGAAATCGCGGTCAAAGGTATGCTGCCGAAGGGCCCACTGGGTCGCGACATGTATCGCAAGCTGAAAGTCTATGCGGGCGCTGCTCACCCTCATGCTGCTCAGCAGCCCCAAGAACTGAAGTTTTAACGGAATAGTTCATTATGTCGGCGACTCAAAATTACGGCACTGGCCGTCGCAAAACCGCTACCGCTCGCGTTTTCCTGCGTCCGGGTACTGGTAACATCTCGATCAACAACCGCACTCTGGAAAATTTCTTCGGTCGCGAAACTGCCCGCATGGTAGTTCGTCAGCCGCTGGAATTGACCGAGACCGTTGAAAAGTTCGACATCTACGTCACCGTTATCGGTGGCGGTGTAAGTGGTCAGGCTGGCGCAATCCGCCACGGTATCACTCGCGCTCTGATGCAGTACGACGAAACCCTGCGTGGCGCTCTGCGCAAAGCTGGCTTCGTGACTCGCGATGCTCGTGAAGTTGAACGTAAGAAAGTTGGTCTGCGTAAAGCGCGTAAGCGTCCGCAGTACTCGAAGCGTTAATTCGCTTTTACGTTCCAGAAAACGCCCAGCCTCCTCACGGAGCTGGGCGTTTTTTATTGCCTGCTATTTATGTAAAAAAATCTGTGTGACAACTTGCCACATCCGTAGAGCCCCTATACTCAAAGGCTTGGAGCCAGTGCCGGGGGTAATTACCTTGTCAGACGTGGGGCTTTTCATTACCATTCGGCAAAATTTTTATAAGTTCAGATTTAACACTTAGTAGACGCCTGATTTAACAGGCCACAAAGCTGATGGGAGAGGACTGAATGAGCAATGACGGCGTGAATGCAGGCCGGCGTCGCTTCTTGGTAGCAGCCACATCCGTGGTGGGTGCTGCAGGAGCGGTGGGGGCTGCGGTCCCGTTCGTGGGGTCATGGTTTCCCAGTGCCAAGGCGAAAGCCGCAGGTGCACCGGTGAAGGTGAATGTCAGCAAGATCGATCCAGGCCAGCAAATGATTGCTGAATGGCGCGGTCAGCCAGTGTTCATCGTTCGTCGTACCGAGGAAATCCTGGGAAATCTGAAGAAGATCGAGGGCCAGCTGTCCGACCCCGACTCGAAGAATTCCGACCAACCCGCTTACGTCGATAAGGAAATTCGCTCGATCAAGCCGGAAATTCTGCTGCTGATCGGTATCTGCACCCACTTGGGTTGCTCTCCCACCTTCCGCCCGGAAGTGGCGCCTGCGGACCTGGGCAAGGACTGGGTCGGGGGCTATTTCTGCCCGTGCCACGGTTCTCACTACGACCTCGCTGGCCGCGTCTACAAGTCACAACCTGCACCACTGAACCTGCCAGTTCCGCCACATCACTACGAGACTGACAGTGTCATTGTCATTGGCGTCGACGAGGGGGAGAAAGCCTGATGAGCAAGTTCATGGATTGGGTGGATGCGCGCTTCCCCGCGACCAAGATGTGGGAAGACCACCTCAGCAAGTACTACGCACCGAAGAATTTCAACTTCTTCTATTTCTTTGGCTCCCTGGCACTTCTGGTACTGGTCAATCAGATCGTTACCGGTGTCTGGCTGACGATGAGCTACACGCCGTCGGCCGAAGAAGCCTTCGCCTCCGTCGAATACATCATGCGCGACGTCGAGTACGGCTCGATCCTGCGTCTGCTGCACTCCACCGGCGCCTCGGCGTTCTTCATCGTCGTCTACATGCACATGTTCCGTGGCCTGCTCTACGGCTCGTACCAGAAGCCTCGCGAGCTGGTGTGGGTGTTCGGCATGCTGATCTACCTGGCGCTGATGGCCGAGGCCTTCATGGGCTACCTGCTGCCGTGGGGCCAGATGTCCTATTGGGGCGCCCAGGTGATCATCTCGCTGTTCGGTGCGATCCCGGTCATCGGCAACGACCTGACCCAGTGGATTCGCGGTGACTACCTGATCTCCGGGATCACCCTGAACCGCTTCTTCGCCTTGCACGTGGTGGCCTTGCCGATCGTGATCCTGGGCCTGGTAGTGCTGCACATCCTGGCGTTGCACGAAGTGGGTTCGAACAACCCCGACGGCGTGGATATCAAGAAGCACAAGGACGAAAACGGCGTACCACTGGACGGCATTCCGTTCCACCCGTACTACACCGTGAAAGATATCGTCGGTGTGGTGGTGTTCCTGTTCATCTTCTGCTCGATCGTGTTCTTTTTCCCGGAGATGGGCGGTTATTTCCTCGAGAAACCGAACTTCGAACAGGCGAACGCCTTCAAGACCCCGGAACACATTGCCCCGGTCTGGTACTTCACTCCGTTCTACGCGATCTTGCGGGCGATTCCCGACAAACTCATGGGCGTTATCGCCATGGGCGCAGCGATTGCGGTGCTGTTCGTGCTGCCGTGGCTCGACCGTAGCCCGGTCAAGTCCATGCGCTACAAGGGCTGGCTGAGCAAGATCTGGCTGTGGGTGTTCTGCATTGCGTTCGTGATCCTGGGTGTGCTGGGCGTATTGGCGCCGACCCCGGAGCGTACGTTGCTGTCGCAGGTCTGCACCTTCCTGTACTTCGCCTACTTCATTCTGATGCCGCTCTATACCCGGCTCGAGAAGACCAAACCGGTACCGGAAAGGGTGACTGGCTGATGAAAAAATTATTCGTTGCATTCATTCTTGCGGCCCTGCCGCTGCTGTCTTTCGCCGCTGAACACGGCCCAGAGCTGGAAAAAGTCGACATCGACGTGTCGGACAAAGCCGCAATGCAGGACGGGCTGCGTACGTTCACCAACTACTGCATGGGCTGCCACAGCGCCAAGTTCCAGCGTTACGAGCGAGTGGCCGACGACCTGGGCATTCCCCATGACGTGATGCTGAGCCACTCGGTGTTCACCGGGGCGAAGATCGGCGACCACATGACCATCGGCATGCAACCGGCCGACGCCAAGACCTGGTTCGGGGCTGCACCGCCCGACCTGACCCTGGTGGCCCGTGTGCGTGGCACCGATTGGCTCTATGGCTACCTGAAATCCTTCTATGAAGACCCGACGCGTCCCTACGGCGTGAACAACAAAGTGTTCCCGAACGTCGGTATGCCTAACGTTCTGGTCGGCCTGCAAGGTCGCCAAGTGGTAGGATGCAAGCAAGTACAAATCGTCGAAGACGGCAAGAAGCAGTATGATCCGCTCACCGGTACGCCTCTGACTCATGAAGCGTGCGATCAGCTGACCATAGTGCCGAAGACCGGCACGCTGAACGAAGAGCAGTTCGACGAGAAGGTCAAGAATCTGGTGACCTTCCTGGCCTACTCGGCCAACCCAGTGAAGCTGCAGCATCAGCGCATTGGTACCTATGTGTTGCTGTACCTGGCCTTCTTCTTCGTGTTCGCCTATCTGCTGAAACGCGAATACTGGAAGGATGTGCATTGATCCAACCGTAAGTAATTGCTGTTAATCTTGCGCGCCCAGCGGCATCTCTGAAGGTAAGTCTGGTTTATCCAGGCATCACGGAGATGCTCACTGGGCGCGCTCGTTTTTGAGCTTCCGATAATTTCAACAAGCGAGGAGGACCGCCATGGGCGTGACCAATCGGTTGGCCTGTTACTCCGACCCCGCCGACCACTATTCCCACCGAGTACGCATCGTGCTCGCAGAGAAGGGTGTCAGCGCAGAGATCATCAGTGTGGAGGTGGGACGTCACCCGCCGAAACTGATCGAAGTGAACCCTTACGGCAGCTTGCCCACCCTGGTCGATCGTGACCTGGCGTTGTGGGAGTCAACCGTGGTGATGGAATACCTGGATGAGCGTTATCCCCATCCACCGTTGCTGCCGGTGTATCCGGTGGCGCGTGCCAACAGCCGCCTGCTGATCCATCGGATCCAGCGTGACTGGTGTGGCCTGGTGGACCTGATTCTGGATTCACGCAGCAAGGAAGCGGCCCGGGTTCAGGCGCGCAAGGAATTGCGCGAGAGCCTGACCGGTGTTTCGCCGTTGTTTGCCGACAAACCTTTTTTCCTCAGCGAGGAACAAAGTCTGGTGGATTGCTGCCTATTACCCATACTCTGGCGCTTGCCGATTTTGGGCATAGAACTGCCGCGGCCTGCCAAGCCGCTGCTTGACTACATGGAGCGCCAGTTTGCGCGTGAGGCTTTCCAGGCGAGTCTGTCTGGTGTCGAACGCGATATGCGCTAAGGCTTAAGGAGCCGTTGATGAACTCCAGTCGACCTTACCTGGTCCGCGCGCTCTATGAGTGGATAGTGGACAACGATTGCACCCCGCACATGCTGGTCAATTCCGAGTTTCCCGCGGTTCAGGTACCGCAAGGTTTTGCCAGTGACGGACAAATCGTCCTGAACGTTTCACCCAGTGCCGTGCGACACCTGCACATGGACAATGAAGCGGTCAGCTTTGAAGGGCGTTTCGGCGGTGTGCCGCATACGCTGTTCGTGCCCATCGGTGCCATCCTCGGGATCTACGCCCGGGAAAATGGCCAGGGCATGGTGTTTGATCTGGAGTCTTCCCTTGAGGATGACGAAGCGATCGAGCTCGGAGGCGAAGATGATGTGCCGCCGCCGGATTCCGAGCCACCGCGTCCAAGCGGTCGGCCGAGTCTGAAAGTGGTGAAGTAACAAGGCGCGGGCCCTCGGGCCAGCGTTGAAAATGCCTCGGCGATGCCGGGGCATTTTTTTGCCTGGCGAAAACCCCGGCGGTTATAGATGAAAGTCATGACAGGACGGTGATCGTACAACCGCCATGGGCTATCATGCGTGCTTCAGATCGCCGAGATAGATGATTCATCATGGAAAACTCCAGCGCCGCCCCTCGTCTTCCCCGCAAGCGCCGCAGCCTTGCCCAGGAATTGGTCACGGTGTTGTCCGAGCAGATCCGCGACGGCCAACTCAAACGTGGCGACAAACTGCCCACCGAGTCGGCGATCATGGACGCCCACGGGGTCAGCCGCACCGTGGTGCGTGAAGCCATCTCGCGATTGCAGGCCGCCGGGCAGGTAGAAACCCGCCATGGCATCGGTACCTTTGTGCTGGATACGCCAAGCCCCAGCGGTTTCCGGATTGATCCGGCCACTGTCGTCACCCTGCGTGATGTGCTGGCCATCCTTGAACTGCGGATCAGCCTGGAAGTGGAGTCTGCCGGGCTTGCTGCCCAGCGCCGTAGCGACGAGCAATTGGCCGGCATGCGTGCTGCCCTCGATGCGCTGAACGAAAGCGCGGCCCACGCCGGTGATGCGGTGGCGTCGGACTTCCAGTTCCACCTGCAGATTGCCCTGTCCACCGGCAACCGCTACTTCACCGACATCATGACCCACCTGGGCACCAGCATCATTCCGCGCACGCGGCTGAACTCGGCACGCCTGGCCCATGATGACCAGCAGCACTACATGAGCCGCCTGAGCCGCGAACACGAAGAGATCTATGAGGCGATCGCGCGCCAGGATTCGGATGCGGCGCGGGCGGCCATGCGGTTGCACCTGACCAACAGCCGTGAGCGGCTGCGCCATGCCCATGAAGAGGCGGAAGCGCAGCGCGGTTGATTCCAGGCTGGACGTAAGCGTGTGGCTTGAAAGCTCATTGTGGCGAGGGAGCTTGCTCCCGTTGGGCCGCGCAGCGGCCCCAAATCCATTGCCCCGAGTTCTGTCTGAAAGAACCCCGTGTTCTTGCCGGGGCTGCTTCGCAGCCCAACGGGAGCAAGCTCCCTCGCCACAGGTTAGTGCGCGAGGCTTAACTCACGTCTTTCAGGCCGGCTGATTCGGCTTGTAGTCCTTGAGCAGCAGATACGTGCTCCAACCCCACCAGTCATTGGTCCACTGCTTGTCGTTCAGGTTGTTGACGTCCTTGCGTCGCAGCACCTTGTCGCCTTCAGCCTTGAACAGCGGTGAGAAGTTGTTCGCCGGGTTCTGCGCGGCGTTCAGGTCCGGCACATACAGCGGTGCCTTGAAGTTGGCCGGGGAGGGCGCCATGCCGCTGATAAACGTTTCGAAGATCTCATCGGCCGAGGCCTGCACGGCGCGTTTGACCATGGCGCGGTTGGCCGCATCGTTGCTGTCGAAATAGCGTTTATCACCGTAGGCATGCCACTGCTCGCCCAGGGCGTTGCGCACATTGAGCCCGAACTTGCTGTCTTCATCGTGCATGAAGCGGCTGATCAGCGAGCCCAGTTCACCCGGTGTCACCACCGCCGCCAGTTGCTTGCGCGGTACCCGCAGGTGCCCGGCGGAAAATAGATCGGTCAAAAAGTGATCAGCAAAGCTGTTCATGGCATAGGCCAGTTCCAGCGCCTGGTCGGTGCCGGTCTGATACGCCACGACGGCTTGTTGCAAGGCTGCCGTATGCCCCGCCAGATAGGCCGCCAAAGCCCATTCGCCAAAGTGGTCGGCATTGTCTGCCGCCAGTTTGAGGTAGCGACCCAGTGGAATCAGCGCCGAGACGGCACTGCCGCCGCCGGTGATGTGGTTCCATTCCTCGGACAAGGTGTCACCCAGCGCGTCATAGGCTTCATGGGGTTGCTTGCCGTCCTTGATCGCCTGGTTGACCGCATTGATCTCCTTTTGCATCACCGCCAGGATCTTGCCCGCTTCTTCCCGTGATGCTGGCAATACCGCCAGCGAGTTGAATGCATCGGTAAAGCGCTGCACACGATCAGCGGGCGATGTGCCTTCGTTGATGGGGCGCCCGGGGATGCCATAGAAATCACCGCCCAGGGCGATGATCTGGCCGTAGCTCAGGGCCAGGCCATTGGGCAGGTGCAATTCGACCTGCCGCGCGGGAATCGGCGGGGCGTCCTTGACGAAACGCAACAGGGTGTCGTCGCCGATGGCGGTGTGTTCGCCGCCTTCAAAACGCAGGGTTGGTGGGGTTTTCACAGGTGTGGCGAGTTCAAGATCTGACATGTTAGCTCCTTGCTACGTCGTAGGAATCTTCCGTAATAACTGTACGTATATACAGTTATCCCGAGCATAGAGGAAAAACTTCCTACGTCAAGAAAGCAGCAATCGAGAAGGGCGGCGATGAATTGCAGTTGACGAATATTTTTATAGTTGTACGATGACGTACGACATCAAGATAACCATCCGTAATCTCACAACAGAAAGTCTTCGCCCAGGGTGTTCGAATAATGAATCCACAAGAACTGAAGTCCATCCTCTCTCACGGTCTGCTGTCTTTCCCGGTGACCGATTTCAATGCCCAGGGTGATTTCCACCAGGCGGGCTACATCAAGCGTCTGGAATGGCTGGCCCCTTACGGCGCTACCGCCTTGTTCGCCGCTGGCGGCACCGGTGAGTTTTTCTCCCTGGCGGCCAGCGAATATTCGCAAGTAGTGAAAACCGCCGTTGATACCTGCGCCACCAGCGTGCCGATTCTTGCCGGCGTCGGCGGTGCCACCCGCCAGGCTATCGAGTACGCCCAGGAAGCCGAGCGTCTGGGCGCCAAAGGCCTGTTGCTGCTGCCGCACTACCTGACCGAAGCCAGCCAGGACGGGGTTGCCGCCCACGTTGAAGCGGTGTGCAAGTCGGTCAAGATCGGTGTAGTGGTCTACAACCGCAACGTCTGCCGCCTGACCGCGCCGCTGCTGGAACGCCTGGCCGAGCGCTGCCCGAACCTGATCGGTTACAAGGACGGCCTGGGTGACATTGAATTGATGGTGTCGATCCGTCGTCGCCTCGGTGACCGTTTCAGCTACCTGGGCGGCTTGCCGACTGCAGAGGTTTACGCCGCTGCCTACAAGGCCCTGGGCGTGCCGGTGTACTCCTCGGCGGTGTTCAACTTCATTCCAAAAACCGCGATGGATTTCTACCACGCCATTGCCCGGGAAGATCACGCCACCGTCGGCAAGATCATCGACGACTTCTTCCTGCCGTACCTCGACATCCGTAACCGCAAGGCCGGTTACGCGGTGAGCATCGTCAAGGCCGGGGCGAAAATCGTCGGTTACGACGCAGGCCCCGTGCGTACGCCGCTGACTGATCTGCTGCCGGAAGAATACGAAGCCCTGGCCGCGTTGATCGACAAGCAAGGCGCGCAATAACCCATCACCAAGGCCGCTGAGTAATCAGCGGCTTTTTGCGTCAGGAGAGAATTCGTGTCCCAAGCCAAGCGTTTTGAAAACTACATCGGTGGCCAGTGGGTTGCCGGCGCCGACTACTCGGCCAACATCAATCCGTCGGAGTTGTCTGATGTCATTGGCGAATACGCCAAGGCTGACCTCGCCCAGGTCCACGCGGCCATCGACGCTGCGCGCGCTGCTTTTCCGGCGTGGTCCACTTCCGGGATCCAGGCGCGTCATGATTCGCTGGATAAAGTCGGTACCGAAATCCTCGCCCGTCGCGAAGAACTCGGCACCCTGCTGGCCCGGGAAGAGGGCAAGACCCTGCCGGAAGCCATCGGCGAAGTGACCCGCGCCGGTAACATCTTCAAATTCTTCGCCGGTGAATGCCTGCGCCTGTCCGGCGACTACCTGCCGTCGGTGCGTCCGGGCGTCAACGTTGAAGTGACCCGTGAGGCGTTGGGCGTGGTTGGCCTGATCACGCCGTGGAACTTCCCGATTGCCATCCCGGCCTGGAAGATCGCCCCGGCCCTGGCCTACGGCAACTGCGTGGTGCTCAAACCGGCTGAACTGGTACCGGGCTGCGCCTGGGCCCTGGCCGAAATCATCTCCCGCGCCGGCTTCCCTGCCGGTGTGTTCAACCTGGTGATGGGCAGCGGCCGTGTGGTCGGCGATGCCATGGTCAACAGCCCGAAAGTCGACGGCATCAGCTTCACCGGCTCGGTGGGCGTGGGTCGTCAGATCGCCGTCAGCTGCGTGTCGCGCCAGGCCAAGGTGCAGTTGGAAATGGGCGGCAAGAACCCGCAGATCATTCTCGACGACGCCGACCTCAAGCAAGCCGTCGAGCTGTCGGTGCAGAGCGCGTTCTACTCCACCGGCCAGCGTTGCACCGCGTCCAGCCGCTTTATCGTCACCGCCGGGATTCACGACCAGTTCGTCGCGGCCATGGCCGAGCGGATGAAGTCGATCAAGGTCGGCCACGCCCTGAAAACCGGCACCGACATCGGCCCGGTGGTTTCCCAGGCCCAGCTGGACCAGGACTTGAAGTACATCGACATCGGCCAGAGCGAAGGCGCCCGGCTGGTCAGCGGCGGTGAGCTGGTGACCTGCGACACCGAAGGCTACTTCCTCGCGCCGACGCTGTTTGCCGACAGCGAAGCCGCGATGCGCATCAGCCGTGAAGAGATCTTCGGCCCGGTGGCCAACGTGGTGCGCGTGGCGGATTACGAGGCGGCGCTGGCGATGGCCAACGACACCGAGTTCGGCCTCTCGGCCGGTATCGCCACCACCTCGCTGAAATACGCCAACCACTTCAAGCGTCATTCCCAGGCCGGGATGGTGATGGTCAATCTGCCGACTGCCGGTGTGGATTACCACGTTCCATTCGGCGGCCGTAAGGGTTCATCCTACGGTTCGCGTGAGCAGGGTCGCTATGCGCAAGAGTTCTACACCGTGGTGAAAACCAGCTACATCGGTTCGTAACGGCTGCACCCTGTGGCGGGTCCGTGCCCGCCACAGGCTTACAATTTGATTACCCGCAAAAAAAATAATTAGTGGGAGTACATCTTCATGCAAGCGACCAAGCCGACCCATGTCCGCTATTTGATCCTGCTCATGCTGTTCCTGGTGACCACGATCAACTACGCCGACCGGGCCACCATCGCCATTGCCGGCTCCAGCCTGCAAAAAGACCTCGGCATCGACGCGGTCACCCTTGGCTATATCTTCTCCGCATTCGGTTGGGCCTACGTGGCCGGGCAAATTCCCGGCGGCTGGCTGCTGGACCGATTCGGTTCGAAAAAAGTCTACGCCCTGAGCATCTTCACCTGGTCACTGTTCACCGTGCTGCAAGGCTATGTCGGTGAGTTCGGTGTTTCCACGGCCATCGTTGCGCTGTTCATGTTGCGCTTCCTGGTGGGCCTGGCTGAAGCGCCATCCTTCCCCGGAAATGCGCGCATCGTGGCGGCGTGGTTTCCTACGGCTGAACGCGGCACCGCCTCGGCGATCTTCAACTCGGCGCAGTACTTCGCGACTGTGTTGTTCGCGCCGTTGATGGGCTGGATCGTCTACACCTTCGGCTGGCAGCACGTGTTTATCGTGATGGGCGGCATCGGCATTCTGTTCTCGTTGATCTGGCTGAAACTTATCCACAGCCCGCGCCAACACCCGATGATCAACGACGCCGAACTGCAGCACATCGCCCAGAACGGCGGCATGGTCGATATGGATCAGGACAAGGGCAAAGGCAAGAAAGTCGACGGGCCGAAGTGGGATTACATTCGTCAATTGCTGACCAATCGCATGATGCTCGGCGTGTATCTGGGCCAGTACTGCATCAACGGCATCACCTACTTCTTCCTGACCTGGTTCCCGGTGTACCTGGTCCAGGAGCGCGGCATGACGATCCTCAAGGCCGGCTTTATTGCTTCCCTGCCTGCGGTCTGTGGTTTTATCGGTGGCGTGTTGGGCGGGATCATTTCCGACTATCTGCTGCGCAAAGGCCATTCGCTGACGTTCGCCCGCAAGGCGCCGATCATTGGTGGATTGCTGATTTCCTGCAGTATCGTGGCCTGCAACTACGTAGACATCGAATGGATGGTGGTGGGCTTCATGGCCCTGGCCTTCTTCGGTAAAGGCGTTGGCGCACTGGGTTGGGCGGTAGTCTCCGACACCTCGCCAAAGCAAATCGCCGGTTTGAGCGGTGGTCTGTTCAACATGTTCGGCAACATCGCGTCGATCACCACCCCGATTGTGATCGGCTACATCATCAGCACCACCGGCTCGTTCAAGTGGGCCCTGGTGTTCGTTGGCGCCAACGCGCTGGTCGCTGTGTTCAGTTACGTGGTGATCGTTGGCCCGATCAAGCGTGTAGTGCTCAAGGAGCCGCCGGCCAAAGGCCCCGAGCTGACTAAACTTTCCCAAGCGCATTCCTGAAGGGGCCCGCGTCATGCAGTTGATTGAACATGCCGATTCGCCACGCTCCATCCGTTTGCACGCACTGGATAACGTGGTGATTGTGGTCAACGACCAGGGCGTACCGGCGGGGACCGAGTTTCCCGACGGCCTGGTGACGGTGGATTTCATTCCCCAAAGCCACAAGGTGACGCTGGAAGACATCCCCGAAGGCGGCCGCATCATTCGCTACGGCCAGACCATCGGTTATGCCCTGCGCCCGATTCCCCGCGGCAGTTGGGTGCAGGAAGATCAACTGCGCATGCCCACGGCGCCGCCGCTGGACAGCTTGCCGCTGTCCACCGAAGTGCCCGACGCCCAGGCGCCCCTGGAGGGTTTTACCTTCGAGGGTTATCGCAATGCCGACGGCACCGTGGGCACACGCAATATCCTCGGGATTACCACCACGGTGCAGTGCGTCACGGGCGTGCTGGACCATGCGGTGAAGCGCATCAAGGACGAGTTGCTGCCCAAGTACCCGAACGTCGATGACGTGGTGGCGCTGACCCACAGCTACGGCTGCGGCGTGGCGATCACGGCCACCGACGCCTACATCCCGATCCGCACCGTGCGTAACCTGGCGCGCAATCCGAACCTGGGCGGTGAAGCCCTGGTGATCAGCCTGGGTTGCGAGAAGTTGCAGGCCGGGCAGGTGATGCATGAAAACGACAGCTCGGTAGACCTGAGCGAGCCATGGCTGTATCGGTTGCAGGACTCCAGCCACGGCTTTACCGAAATGATCGAACAGATCATGGAACTGGCCGAAACCCGCCTGAAGAAACTCGACCTGCGCCGGCGGGAAACCGTACCGGCGTCGGAGTTGATCCTCGGTATGCAGTGTGGCGGCAGTGATGCGTTCTCGGGGATTACCGCCAACCCGGCGCTGGGTTATGCCTCGGATTTGCTGCTGCGGGCGGGCGCGACGGTGATGTTTTCCGAAGTGACCGAAGTCCGCGATGCGATCTACCTGCTGACTTCCCGTGCCGAGAACCAGGACGTGGCCCGGGAACTGGTGCGGGAAATGGACTGGTACGACCGCTACCTGGCCAAGGGCGAGGCGGATCGCAGCGCCAACACTACGCCCGGGAACAAGAAGGGTGGGTTGTCGAATATTGTCGAGAAGTCGTTGGGGTCGATCGTCAAGTCGGGCAGCAGTGCGATCAATGGCGTGCTTGGCCCGGGCGAGCGGTTCAATCGCAAGGGCCTGATCTTTTGCGCCACGCCGGCGAGTGATTTTGTGTGCGGCACGTTGCAGTTGGCGGCGGGGATGAATTTGCATGTGTTCACCACCGGGCGTGGCACGCCCTATGGGCTGGCGATGGCGCCGGTGGTGAAGGTCTCTACCCGGACGGAGCTGGCGCAGCGTTGGCCTGACCTGATTGATATCGACGCCGGGCGGATCGCCACCGGTCGGGCGACGATTGAGGAGCTGGGTTGGGAGTTGTTCCACTTCTACCTGGATGTGGCCAGCGGCAAGAAGCAGACATGGGCGGAGCAGCACAAGCTGCATAACGACATTACGTTGTTCAATCCCGCGCCGATTACTTAAGACCGAGTCGCCTGCTTCGCGAGCAAGCCCGCTCCCACATTTGACTGCATTCCAAAGGTAGAACTCGGTCAAATGTGGGAGCGGGCTTGCTCGCGAAAGCGGTAGTCCAGACGAAGCTGGCCATGCTGGCTTATCATTAGCCACCTACCGACGCCCACCCAAGGTTCTCCCCGGCATGCTGGCAATCTTCCTACAAACCCTGAACATCACCGCGCCGGTGTTTGCCATGCTGTTCCTGGGCGTCCTGCTCAAGCGCATCAACTGGATCAACGACAACTTTATCCACATCGCTTCGGCCCTGGTGTTCAACGTCACCATGCCGGCGTTGCTGTTCCTCGGGATTCTCCATGCCGACCTGCATTCAGCCCTCAAGCCCGGCCTGCTGATCTATTTCGCCGTCGCCACGCTGCTGAGCTTCGCCCTGGCCTGGGGCTGGGCGATCTTTCGGTGCCCGCGGGAAGATCGCGGCATCTATGCCCAAGGCGCGTTTCGCGGTAACAACGGGGTGATCGGCCTGGCCCTGGCCGCCAGTATGTACGGCGACTACGGGATTTCCCTTGGCGCGGTGCTCGCGGCGCTGGTGATCCTGTTCTACAACACCCTGTCGACCATTGTGCTGGCGGTGTACAGCCCGGTGATCAAGTCCGACCCGTGGAGCATTTTCAAAAGCGTGCTGGCCAACCCGTTGATCATCAGCGTGATCGCGGCGGCGCCCTTCGCGTACTTCCAGATTGGCTTGCCTGGCTGGCTGGAATCCTCCGGGCAGTACCTGGCGGACATGACGTTGCCATTGGCGTTGATCTGTATCGGTGGCACGTTGTCGTTGGCGGCGCTGCGCAAAAGCGGCGACATGGCCCTGAGCGCCAGCCTGATGAAGATGGTCTGGCTGCCGGTGATCGCGACCCTGGGGGCGTGGCTGCTGGGGTTCCGTGGGCCGGAGTTGGGGATTCTGTTCCTGTACTTCGGCGCGCCCACGGCGGCGGCCAGTTTTGTGATGGCGCGGGCGGCGGAGGGCAATCATGAACTGGCGGCCGCGATTATCGTGATCACCACCCTGATGGCGGCGGTGACCACGAATATCGGGATTTTCGTGTTGCAGGCGGGTGGCTGGATCTAGGCGTCTTTCTGGTAGCTGTCGATCACTTCCTGCGCGGCGCGGAAGGCGTCAATCGCCGCCGGCACACCGGCATACACCGCACAATGCAGCAGCGCCTCGCGAATCTCCTCCACGGTGCAACCGTTGTTCAGCGCGCCGCGCACGTGGCCCTTGAGTTCCTGCGGGCACTTGAGGGCGGTCAACGCGGCGAGGGTGATCAGGCTGCGGGTTTTCAGCGGCAACCCTTCGCGATTCCACACGCTGCCCCAGGCATGCTCGTTGACGAAATCCTGCAGCGGCTGGCTGAACTCCGTGGCATTGCCCAGCGCCCGATCGACAAACACATCACCCATCACCTGGCGGCGCATTTCAACGCCGGGCTTTTTCTGTTCGGTCATTGCGATTCCCTCTTGTGTTGGCGGCGCCAGGCTTGCAGCGAGGTGAACAACAGGAAAGCCACCAGCGCTGGCAGGACGTAATACAGCATCAGTTGTTCAAGCTTGTTGGCCAGCGGCATGCCGAAGGTGAACGACACCACGTGCAGCCCGTACACCAGGTACAGGCCCAGGAATACCAGGCCTTCGGCCCGGGTGACGCGGTAGCCCGAATAAAACACCGGCAGGCACAGGGCGACCACGCCGAGCATTACCGGCAGGTCGAAATCCAGGGCATTGGGCGACACCGACAACGGCGAGGGCGCCACCAGGGCGGTAAAGCCCAGCACCCCAAGCAGGTTGAACAGGTTGCTGCCGATCACGTTGCCCACGGCAATTTCCCGCTGGCCGCGCAGGGCGGCGATCAGCGAGGTGGCCAGGCAGGGCAGGGAAGTGCCGACGCCAATCAGCGTCAGACCGATGATGCGTTCCGACAGGCCCAGGTCAGAGGCCACGTCCACCGCCGCGCCCAGCAGCAGGTGCCCGGCCAGTACGAGGATCAACAGTCCACCGAGCATCAGCAGCACGCTGCTCAGCCACGGCGCCTGCACCACAGTGTCCCGGGTGCGCGGGCGGCGGGAGTGGCGGGTCTGGTAGAGCAGCACGCCGAGGTAGGCCACCAGGGCCACCAGCAGTAACAGGCCATCGATCGGCGTGAGTTCTTCATTGGCGGCTAGCACAAACACCAGCAGGCTGGCGATGATCATCATCGGGATATCCAGGCGTACCAGTTGCCGGGAGACCCGCAGCGGAATGATCAGGGCTGCCAGGCCAAGGGTCACGAGGGTGTTGAAGATGCTGCTGCCGATCACACTGCCCACGGCGATGTCGGTGTTGTCCGCCAGGGTCGCTTGCAAGCTGATCGCCATCTGCGGCGCGCTGCTGCCGAAGGCGACGATGCTCAGGCCGATGATCAGCGGGCGCACCTTGAGGCTGGCCGCCAGGCGCACGGCGGCGCGTACTAATACTTCTGCGCCGAAGATCAACAGCAGCAGGCCGCTGATCAGTTCGATCAGGCTAAAGGGCGAGAGGGCGGTTAATGCGGAAATGGCCTGGGCTCCGTCGGTCAGTTGCTGAGGGCTTGCACGCGAACGCGCGCGGTGCCGCTGCCGATCATACCGATCTGTTCGGCGGCCTTGCGTGAAAGGTCGATCAGGCGCCCACGGGTATGCGGGCCGCGATCATTGATGCGGACAACGACGCTTTTGTTGTTGTCGAGATTGGTGACCTTCACCTGCGTGCCGAAGGGCAGGCGACGATGGGCGGCGGTCAGGGCATTCTGGTTGAACGGTTCACCGCTGGCAGTGCGGTTGCCGTGGTGTTTGGCGCCGTAGTAGGACGCGGAGCCGGTTTCGTCATAGCCGTTGGGGTCGATGAGGCCGCTGGCGCAGCCGGCGAGCAGAGAGAACAGGGCCAACAGGCCGAGTAGACGCTTCATTTTCAAGGTTTCCCCCTTACAGATGTGGGAGCGGGCTTGGGTGGGAGCGGGCTTGCTCGCGAATACAGTGTGTCAGGCAACGAATAGGCTGACTGATCCACCGCTTTCGCGAGCAAGCCCGCTCCCACACAAGCCCGCTCCCACAAGGGGTCAGAGTTGGACGTGAGGTCCTGCTCCGACCATTTCACCGCGTTTAGCCTTCGAGTTTGCTTTTCAGCAGTTCGTTGACCTGTTGCGGGTTGGCCTTGCCTTTGGAGGCTTTCATCGCCTGGCCGACAAAGAAGCCGAACATCTTGCCGCGCTTGGCTTCATCCGCCGCACGGTATTGTTCAACCTGTTCGGCATTGGCTGCCAGCATCTCGTCGAGCACGGCCGAAATCGCGCCGCTGTCGGTGACTTGCTTCAGGCCGCGCTTTTCGATGATCTCGTCAGCGTTGCCTTCGCCGGCGGCCATGGCTTCAAACACGGTCTTGGCGATTTTGCCGGAGATGGTGTTGTCCTTGATCCGCAGCAACATGCCGCCCAACTGTTCTGCCGACACCGGTGCTTCGTCGATTTCCAGGCCCTGTTTGTTCAACAGGCTGCCCAGCTCAACCATCACCCAGTTGGCCGCCAGTTTGGCGTCGCCGGCAATGCTCACGACTTTTTCGAAGTAGTTGGCTTGCTCGCGGCTCGACGCCAGCACGCTTGCGTCATACACCGAAAGACCGAACTGCGCCTGGAAACGCTCGCGTTTCTGCGGTGGCAGTTCCGGCAGCGTGGCGCGCACGTCAGCCAGGAACGAGTCCTCGATGACCACCGGCAACAGGTCCGGATCGGGGAAGTAACGGTAGTCGTTGGCTTCCTCCTTGCTGCGCATGGCGCGGGTTTCGTCTTTGTTCGGGTCGTACAGGCGGGTCTGCTGGATCACCTTGCCGCCGTCTTCGATCAGCTCGATCTGGCGACGTACTTCGGTGTTGATCGCCTTCTCGATGAAACGGAACGAGTTGACGTTCTTGATCTCGCAGCGGGTGCCGTACTCGGCCTGGCCTTTTGGCCGCACCGACACGTTGCAGTCGCAACGCAGGGAGCCTTCGGCCATGTTGCCGTCGCAGATCCCGAGGTAACGCACCAGCGCGTGGATCGTCTTGACGTAGGCCACGGCTTCCTTGGCGCTGCGCATGTCCGGCTCGGAAACGATCTCCAGCAGCGGGGTGCCGGCGCGGTTCAGGTCGATGCCGGTGGCGCCGTTGAATTCTTCATGCAGGCTCTTGCCGGCATCTTCTTCCAGGTGCGCACGGGTCACGCCGACACGTTTGATGGTGCCGTCTTCCAGCGGGATGTCCAGGTAGCCCTTGCCGACGATCGGCAATTCCATCTGGCTGATCTGGTAGCCCTTGGGCAGGTCCGGGTAGAAGTAGTTCTTGCGGGCGAACACGTTGTGCTGGCCGATCTCGGCATCGATGGCGAGGCCGAACATCACCGCCATGCGCACCGCTTCCTGGTTCAGCACCGGCAGCACGCCGGGCATGCCCAGGTCTACCAGGCTGGCCTGGGTGTTGGGTTCTGCGCCGAACGTGGTGGCGCTACCGGAGAAAATCTTCGATTGGGTGGCGAGCTGGGTATGAATCTCCAGCCCGATCACGACTTCCCATTGCATAGTGTTCTCCTCAGAAGCCGGTAGGGGTGCGAGTGTGCCAGTCAGTGTTCAACTGGTACTGGTGCGCCACATTGAGCAGGCGGCCTTCCTGGAAATACGGGGCGAGCAGTTGCACGCCCACCGGCAAGCCATCGACGAAACCTGCAGGCATGGACAAGCCCGGCAGACCGGCGAGGTTGGCGGTGATGGTGTACAGGTCTTCCAGGTACTCGGCGATCGGGTCGCCGGTCTTGGCGCCGATCTTCCAGGCCGGGTTCGGCGTGGTTGGGCCGAGGATCACGTCGACTTCATTAAAGGCAGCCATGAAGTCGTTCTTGATCAGGCGACGGATCTTTTGCGCCTTGAGGTAGTACGCGTCGTAGTAGCCGGCCGACAGGGCGTAGGCACCGACCATGATCCGGCGTTGTACTTCCGCGCCGAAACCTTCGCCACGGGAGCGCTTGTATAGGTCGGTGAGGTCTTTCGGGTTTTCGCAGCGGTAGCCGAAGCGCACGCCGTCGAACCGCGACAGGTTGGAGGACGCTTCTGCCGGGGCGATCACGTAGTAGGCCGGAATCGCGTGCTGGTTGTTCGGCAGGCTGATTTCCTTGATCACGGCGCCGAGCTTTTCCAGCTCCTTGACGCTGTTGTGCACCAGTTCGGCGATGCGCGGGTCGAGGCCGGCGCTGAAATACTCTTTCGGCACGCCGATGCGCAGGCCTTTGATCGAGGTATTCAGGCTGGCGCTGTAGTCCGGCACGGGTTCATCAATGCTGGTGGAGTCCTGCGGATCGAAGCCTGCCATGCCTTGTAACAAAATTGCGCAGTCTTCAGCGGTGCGTGCCAGGGGGCCGCCCTGGTCGAGACTGGAGGCGTAGGCAATCATGCCCCAGCGGGAAACGCGACCGTAGGTCGGTTTCAGACCGGTGAGGTTGGTGAAAGCGGCCGGTTGGCGGATCGAGCCGCCAGTGTCGGTGGCCGTGGCGACAGGTAACAGACGAGCGGCAACCGCGGCTGCCGAACCACCGGACGAACCGCCGGGCACGTGCTCGAGGTTCCACGGGTTTTTCACCGCGCCGTAGTGGCTCGACTCGTTGGCCGAGCCCATGGCGAATTCGTCCATGTTGGTCTTGCCCAGGGTCACGGCCCCGGCAGCGGCCAGCTTGGCGACCACAGTGGCGTCGTAGGGCGCCTTGAAATTGTCGAGCATCTTCGAGCCGCAGCTGGTGCGAATGCCCTGGGTGCAGAACAGGTCCTTGTGGGCAATCGGCGCACCCAACAGGGCGCCGTTCTCACCGTTGGCGCGACGTGTGTCGGCGGCCTTGGCCTGGCTCAGGGCCAGCTCTTCGGTGATGCTGATGAAGCTGTTGACCTTAGGGTCCAGCTCGGCGATACGCGCCAGCAGGGTCGTGGTCAGCTCTTCGGAAGAAAACTTTTTGTCGGCGAGACCGCGGGCGATCTCGGCCAGAGTCAATTGATGCATTGCAGGCTCTTTCCCTTTAGTCGATGACTTTCGGAACCAGGTACAGGCCGTTTTCGACCGCTGGCGCGATGGACTGGTAAGCCTCGCGATTATTGCGCTCGGTCACGACGTCGGCGCGCAGGCGCTGGCTGGCTTCCAGCGGGTGAGCCAGGGGCTCGATGCCGTCGGTATTCACGGCTTGCATTTGGTCGACCAGCCCGAGAATGCTGTTCAGGGCTGCGGTGGTCTGTGGAAGATCGGCTTCATTGAGGCCCAGGCAGGCCAAATGAGCGATTTTTTCCACGTCGGAGCGTTCAAGCGCCATGGGATTCTCCAGTGGAAAACAGAACGGAAGCTATCCGTGTGTTAGATTGTAGGAACACTACCGCATTTCTACGGTCATATGGCCGCGATTGTGGGGGTTGGTGCACAGAAAGTCGGCCAATTTAGCACATTGGCGCCTTGCCCAAAATCCCTGTCGTTGTTAGAGTTTGCCGCACTTTTTTACCCACGCGTTGCCTAGGGTCCCTTTCCCATGTTCAAGAAACTGCGTGGCATGTTTTCCAGCGATCTTTCCATCGACCTGGGCACTGCCAACACCCTTATTTACGTGCGCGAGCGCGGTATCGTCCTGAATGAGCCATCGGTTGTGGCCATTCGGACCCATGGTAATCAGAAAAGTGTCGTTGCCGTTGGCACCGAGGCCAAGCGCATGTTGGGCCGAACACCGGGCAACATTGCTGCCATTCGTCCGATGAAGGATGGCGTGATTGCTGACTTCAGTGTCTGCGAAAAGATGCTGCAGTACTTCATCAACAAAGTTCACGAAAACAGTTTCCTGCAGCCCAGCCCTCGTGTGCTGATCTGCGTTCCGTGCAAGTCCACCCAGGTGGAACGTCGTGCCATCCGTGAATCGGCCCTTGGCGCCGGTGCCCGTGAAGTGTTCCTGATTGAAGAGCCAATGGCCGCTGCGATCGGTGCCGGCCTGCCGGTTGAAGAAGCCCGCGGTTCGATGGTGGTGGATATCGGTGGTGGTACCACTGAAATCGCCCTGATCTCCCTCAATGGTGTGGTGTATGCCGAATCCGTACGGGTTGGCGGCGACCGCTTCGACGAAGCGATCATCACCTACGTGCGTCGCAACTACGGCAGCCTGATCGGCGAATCCACCGCCGAGCGCATCAAGCAGGAAATCGGTACCGCTTACCCGGGCGGCGAAGTTCGCGAAGTCGATGTTCGCGGTCGCAACCTGGCCGAAGGCGTTCCACGTGCCTTCACCCTGAACTCCAATGAAGTGCTGGAAGCTCTGCAAGAGTCCCTGGCCACCATCGTTCAGGCGGTGAAGAGCGCCCTGGAGCAATCGCCTCCGGAACTGGCTTCCGATATCGCCGAGCGTGGCCTGGTACTGACCGGTGGTGGCGCCTTGCTGCGCGACCTCGACAAGTTGCTGGCCCAGGAAACCGGTTTGCCAGTGATCGTCGCTGAAGACCCGTTGACCTGCGTCGCCCGCGGCGGTGGCCGTGCACTGGAAATGATGGATAAACACACCATGGACCTGCTCTCCAGCGAATAAGAATTTGCTGGTTTGCCCATGTTTCGCTCACAGGCAGCACTTTGCAGTGCTGCCTGTTGGCGTTTATCTTCTTCAATCTGCATCCAGGCCGGTTTGATGCCGTATGAATAAAGAAAACATTTGCCTGGGAGGAGCGGCTTATTAAACCGCTTTTTTCCAAAGGCCCCTCATTGGGCGTGCGCCTGTTGGTGCTGGTCGTGCTATCGGTTGCGCTGATGGTGGTCGATGCCCGCTTCACACTGCTCAAGCCAGTGCGTAGCCAGATGTCGCTGGTCCTGATGCAGACGTACTGGATCACTGACCTGCCGCAGCGTCTCTATCAGGGGGTCGCCAGTCAATTTGGCAGCCGCACCGAACTGGTGGCGGAGAACGAAAAACTCAAGACCGAAAACCTGCTGCTGCAGGGGCGCATGCAAAAGCTCGCGGCCCTCACCGAGCAGAACGTTCGGCTGCGCGAGTTGCTCAATTCCTCTGCGCTGGTCAATGAGAAGGTCGAAGTGGCCGAGTTGATCGGTATGGATCCGAACCCCTTCACCCATCGCATCATCATCAACAAGGGTGAGCGCGACGGCGTAGTCCTTGGCCAACCGGTGCTCGATGCCCGTGGCTTGATGGGCCAGGTGGTGGAGTTGATGCCTTATACCTCTCGCGTGCTGTTGCTGACCGACACCACCCACAGCATTCCGGTGCAAGTCAACCGCAACGGCCTGCGGGCGATTGCCAGCGGTACCGGTAACCCGGAACGCCTGGAGTTGCGTCACGTCGCAGACACCGCCGACATCAAGGAAGGCGACCTGCTGGTCAGCTCCGGCCTGGGTCAGCGGTTCCCGGCAGGCTACCCGGTCGCGACGGTCAAGGAAGTGATCCACGATTCCGGCCAGCCGTTCGCCATTGTGCGCGCCGTGCCGACCGCCGCATTGAACCGCAGCCGTTACCTGTTGCTGGTGTTCAGTGACAACCGCACCCCGGAAGAGCGTGCCAACGAAGCCGCCCAGGCCCAGGAAGCGGAAGACAAGCAAAACGGCACCGCGCCGATCATTCCGGCCACCGTGCCAAAACCGGCGGCACCTGCTGCCCCGGCAGCCGCTCCGGCAACGCCAGCCGCGCCGGTTGCGACACCGGTCAAGCCTGTGGCCCATAGCGCGCGTCCGGCCAAGCCTGCGGCTGCAACACCTGCCGCTGCCAAACCGCCCGCCGCCGCCAAACCACCGGCTGCGGCCCCGGCAACCACTCGGCAGAGGGAAGAATAATGGCCGGTACTCATTCGCGTAACGGCTGGATCGTCTGGCTGACCTTTGCCATCGGCTTGCTGCTCAGCGTTTCGCCGCTGCCGCAATTCATGGAGATCCTGCGCCCGCTGTGGCTCGCCTTGCTGCTGGCGTTCTGGGCCCTGGCGCTGCCGCACAAGGTCGGGATGGTCACGGCCATGTGCCTGGGGCTGATGGAGGATGTGCTCTACGGCACCCTGCTCGGGCAGAACGCGTTGATCCTGACCCTGATTACCTTCCTGGTGCTGTCATTGCAGCAGCGCCTGCGGATGTTCCCGATGTGGCAACAGTGCCTGGTGATCCTGGTGATCTTCGGCCTGGCGCAGTTGGTACAGCTGTGGCTCAGCGCCTTGACCGGCAACCGCCAACCGACCCTGGCGCTGGTGTTGCCCGCGCTGGTCAGCGCGCTGTTGTGGCCCTGGGTCAGTTTTGGCCTGCGTGGATTGCGTCGTCGCTATAAAATCAATTGAATGGATCGCGAGGCTCTGCCTGGTTATCGAACCCTACAGGGAGAGTCTGCATGAATTCGCTTTATCTGGCCTCGGGCTCCCCGAGGCGGCGTGAGCTGCTGACACAGATCGGCGTGCCGTTCACCGTCGTCAGCGCCGCCATTGATGAAACTCCCCTTACAAATGAATCGCCCGCGTCCTACGTAGAACGCCTGGCGCGCGGCAAGGCTGCGGCCGGTCGAGCGACCTTGGCCGATGCCACCGGCGCCTGTGTGCTGGGCGCGGACACAGCCGTCATCCTCGACGGCCGGATCCTCGGTAAGCCCGTGGATCAAGCCGACGCCCTGGCCATGTTGCTGGCCCTTTCCGAGCGTGAACACGAAGTGTTGACGGCCATTGCGCTGATTGACGGCCAGCGTTGCGAAACGCGGCTGGTCAGCAGTCGTGTGCGCTTTCGCAGGATTTCAGCGGACGAAGCCACCACTTATTGGCACAGCGGCGAGCCCCAGGACAAAGCGGGCGGCTATGCTATCCAAGGCTTGGCGGCGGTGTTCGTCGCCGGACTCAATGGCAGCTACTCTGCCGTCGTTGGCCTGCCGGTCTGCGAAACCGCAGAACTGCTGGGCCAATTCGGCATACCCTGTTGGCAAAACCTTACCGTGCGCTAAACGCCGTATTCCAGCGCCAAGCCTTAAGCGATCGGTCACTATTGTGAAAACGCCTGAACGAGACCCAGCCATGAGTGAAGAGATTCTGATCAATATCACGCCGATGGAATCGCGCGTGGCGGTGGTAGAGAACGGTGTTCTGCAAGAAGTGCACGTCGAGCGCACCCAAAAGCGCGGGATCGTCGGCAATATTTATAAAGGCAAGGTCGTGCGTGTGTTACCGGGGATGCAAGCGGCGTTCGTCGACATCGGCCTGGACCGCGCTGCGTTTATCCATGCTTCGGAAATCTCCCTGCGCGAAGGCCCGGCGGTCGAAAGCATCAGCGCCCTGGTGCACGAAGGGCAGAGCCTGGTGGTGCAAGTCACCAAGGATCCGATTGGCTCAAAGGGCGCAAGGCTGACCACGCAACTGTCGATTCCTTCGCGCTACCTGGTGTACATGCCGCGCACGGCCCACGTCGGTATTTCCCTGAAAATCGAAGATGAAGCCGAGCGCGAGCGCCTGAAAAAGGTGGTCAGTGACTGCGTGGCGCTGGAAGGTATCAAGGAGGCCGGCGGCTTTATCCTGCGTACTGCCGCAGAAGGTGCCGGTGCCGATGAAATCCTCATGGACATCCGCTACCTGCGCCGCCTCTGGGACCAGATCGGAGCGCAGATCAAGACCATTGGCGCCCCCAGCGTGATCTACGAAGACCTCGGCCTGGCCCTGCGCACCTTGCGCGACCTGGTCAGCCCGAAGATCGAGAAAATTCGCATCGACTCGCGGGAAACCTTCCAGCGCACTACGCAATTTGTTGCCGAGCTGATGCCGGAAATCGCCGATCGCCTGGAGCATTACCCGGGCGAGCGGCCGATTTTCGACCTGTATGGCGTCGAAGACGAAATCCAGAAAGCCCTTGAGCGCAAAGTGCCGCTCAAGTCCGGCGGTTACCTGGTGGTGGACCCGGCGGAGGCCATGAGCACTATCGACGTGAATACCGGTGCCTTTGTGGGCCATCGCAATCTCGAAGAAACCATCTTCAAGACCAACCTCGAAGCGGCCACCGCGATCGCCCGCCAATTGCGCCTGCGCAACCTGGGCGGGATCATCATCATCGACTTCATCGACATGGAAGACGAAGAGCACCAGCGCCAGGTGCTGCGTACCCTGGAGAAGCAACTGGAGCGCGATCACGCCAAGACCAACATCATCGGCATCACCGAGCTGGGCCTGGTGCAGATGACCCGCAAGCGCACCCGCGAAAGCCTGGAGCAAGTGCTGTGCGAGCCGTGCAGCAGTTGCCAGGGGCGCGGAAAGTTGAAGACCCCGGAAACGGTTTGCTACGAGATTTTCCGGGAAATCTTACGGGAGGCACGCGCCTACCAGGCCGAGGGCTATAGAGTCCTGGCTAACCAGAAGGTGGTCGACCGTTTGCTGGATGAAGAATCCGGCAACGTAGCCGAGCTGGAGGGTTTTATCGGGCGCACCATTCGCTTCCAGGTCGAAACCATGTATTCCCAGGAACAATATGACGTGGTGCTGCTCTGATTCGCGTTAGTTCTTATCAACGAGACGGGCAGGCCTTGATCTGCCGTCCGACTATTGCCTTTGAGGGTCGCCTGACATGGAGCGTCTGATACGCTTTTTTGCCGCATTGACCCGCTGGGGCCTCGGCCTGTGCGCCTTGCTGCTGGTATTGGCGGCGGTGTACGTGAGCCTGGGCCGTGAATTGACGCCGTTGGTGGCGGAATACCGTGGCGAAATCGAGGCCAAGGCGCGTACTGCGCTGGATATGCCCGTGAACATCGGCAGCCTGGAAGGGCGCTGGAGTGGCTTCGCGCCGGTATTGTTGGCTCACGACGTGATGGTCGGCGAGGGCAGCAGCGCCCTGCGCCTGGACCAGGTGCAGGTGGTGCCGGATATCTGGGCCAGCCTGCTGGCGCGTGAAGTGCGCATTGCCCACCTGGAAGTCAGCGGCCTGCAAGTCAGCGTGAAGGAAGACCAGGACGGCCACTGGGCGCTGCAAGGCCTGCCGGTGCAGGATGACCAGCCGCTGGATCCCGAACAACTGCTGACGCGCCTGCAAATGGTCGGGCAGGTTTCATTGCTCGACAGCCAGGTTACGCTGCAGCCGTTCGACCAGGCACCGCTGACCTTGACCTATGTCGGCGTGAGCCTGCAGACCGGCGCCAACCGCCAGCGCCTGGACGCGCGCCTGACCCTGCCCGACGGCCAGCCCTTGGCGTTGAACCTGCGCACCCGAATCCGCGCCAGCCAGTGGAAAGACGGCGAAGCCGAGGCTTACCTGAGCTTGCCCCAGAGTGACTGGGCAAAATGGATCCCGGCAAAACTGACCCAGCAATGGAAACTTACCGAACTCAAGGCCGGCGGCGAATTCTGGCTGACCTGGGCCAAGGGCACCGTGCAAAGCGCCGCCGTGCGCCTCAACGCCCCGCAGCTCAAGGGCAGCTATGCCGATCGCAAGCCGACTCATATTGAGAACCTGGCCCTCACTGCGTACCTGCAACGCAGTGACAGCGGCCTCAAGGTGCTGTTTGACTCGCTCGCAATGAACCTCGGCGACACTCGCTGGGAATCGCGCCTGCAACTGCAACAAACCCTGGCCACCGACAAGGCCCAGGAAGTCTGGAACCTGCAGGCCGATCGCCTCGACCTGACGCCGATCACGCCATTGCTGCACGCCTTGGCACCCTTGCCGGAAGCCGTGGCCACCACCCTGGATCATCTGAAGGCCACTGGTACGCTGCGGAACGTGTTGCTGGATTATCGGCCTCAAGACACCACCGACCAGCGCGTGAGCTTCGCGGCCAACCTCGACCGTATTGGTTTCGACGCTTACTTCGGCGCGCCGGCAGCCCGCAATGTCAGCGGCAGCATCAGCGGTGACCTGGGCAAGGGTGAGCTGCGCATGGACAGCAAGGATTTCTCCTTGCACCTGTTTCCGATCTTCGCCAAGCCCTGGCAGTACATCCAGGCCAACGCCCGCCTGACGTGGAAGCTCGACAAGCAAGGCTTCACCCTGATCGCGCCGTATATCAAGGTGCTGGGCGAGGAGGGCAAGGTCGCCGCCGACTTCCTGATTCGCCTGCATTTCGACCATAGCCAGGAAGACTACATGGACCTGCGGGTCGGTATGGTCGACGGCGATGGCCGCTTCACCCCCAAATACCTGCCGGCGGTGTTGAGCCCGGCACTCGATGAGTGGCTGCGCACTGCGATTCTCAAGGGTGCAGTGGACGAGGGCTTCTTCCAGTACCAAGGCTCGCTGAACCACGACGCACTGCCTGCCTCGCGCAATATCAGCCTGTTCTTCAAGGTGCATGATGCCGAGCTGGCATTCCAGCCGGGCTGGCCGCACGTGAGCAAGGTCAAGGGTGAAGTGTTTGTCGAGGAAAGCGGCGTGCGCATCCTGGCCAGCAAGGGCCAGCTGCTCGACACCAAGGTCAATGATATCTACGTCAACATTCCCCACGCCCCCGAAGGCAAGGACAGCCACCTGCTGCTCACCGGCAACTTTGCCGGTGGCCTGGGCGATGGCCTGAAAATCCTTCAGGAAGCGCCGATCGGCACCGCCTCGACCTTCGCCGGCTGGAAAGGCGAGGGCGACCTGCAAGGCAAGCTGGACCTGGATATTCCCTTGGCCAAGGGCGCCGATCCCAAGATCGTGGTGGATTTCAAGACCGACAAGTCCCGCCTGCAACTGGCCGAGCCTACGCTGGACCTGAGCCAGCTCAAGGGTGATTTCCGCTTCGACAGCGCCAAGGGTCTGAGTGGCCAGAACATCAGCGCCCAGGCCTTCGACCGACCGATCACCGCGCAGATTTTCGCCGATGGCAAGCCAGGCGACCTCAACACCCGCGTCACCGCGAAAGGGCAGGTGACCGTCAAGCGGCTGACTGACTGGCTGAAGGTCAGCCAGCCGTTGCCGGTGTCCGGCGATATCCCCTACCAATTGCAGCTCAACCTCGATGGCGCCGACAGCCAGTTGATGGTCAGCTCCAACCTCAAGGGCGTGGCCGTGGACCTGCCGGCGCCGTTCGGCATGCCGGCGAGTCAGGGCCGCGACAGTGTGTTCCGCATGACCTTGCAGGGTAAGGAGCGCCGTTACTGGTTCGATTATGGCGAGTTGGGCAGCTTCACCTTCGCCGCCCCGGCGGACAATTTCGCCGACGGCCGGGGTGAGCTGTTCCTGGGAGATGGCGATGCGGTGTTGCCGGCCGGCAAGGGCTTGCGAATCCGCGGCGTGTTGTCGGAGCTGGATATCGACCCCTGGAAAAAGCTCGTGGACCGCTACGCCGGCAACGACCCGGGTGGCAGTGCCAAGCAGTTGTTGAGCGGGGCCGATTTCAAGGTCGGCAAGCTGACCGGTTTCGGCACCCAGTTCGACCAGGTCAGCTTGCAGCTGGACCGCAAACCCGCTGCCTGGGGCTTGCAGTTCGACAGCCAGCAGGCCAAGGGTACCGTGGGGTTGCCGGACGCCAAGGGCGCGCCGATTGCAGTCAACCTGCAGTACGTGAAGCTGCCTGCGGTGGATCCGACCGTGCAGGCGGATGAAAATGCGCCGGACCCATTGGCTGATGTTGATCCCAAGGATATTCCCGCGCTGGATATCTCGATTGCCCAGTTGTTCCAGGGCCCGGACCTGGTAGGTGCCTGGTCTCTGAAAGTTCGCCCGACCACCAGGGGCATGGCGTTCAACAGCCTGAACCTGGGGCTCAAGGGCATGCTGCTCCAGGGCGCCGGCGGTTGGGAAGGTGCACCCGGTGCCAGCAGCAGTTGGTACAAGGGCCGCCTCGATGGCAAGAACATTGGCGACGTGCTCAAGGGCTGGGGATTTGCGCCGAGCGTGACCAGCGAAGATTTTCACGTGGACGTGGACGGCCGCTGGCCGGGTTCGCCGGCCTGGGTAGGTCCCAAGCGTTTCTCCGGCAGCCTGGACGCCAGTTTCCGCAAAGGCCAGTTTGTTGAAGTGGACGGCGGTGCGCAGGCCCTGCGGGTGTTTGGCTTGCTGAACTTCAACTCCATCGGTCGCCGGCTGCGCCTGGACTTCTCGGACTTGCTTGGCAAGGGCTTGAGTTATGACCGGGTCAAGGGCTTGCTGGCCGCCAGTAACGGCGTGTTTGTAACCCGTGAGCCGATCACCATGACCGGCCCGTCGAGTAACCTGGAGATCAACGGCACCCTGGACCTGGTGGCAGACCGCGTCGATGCCAAGTTGCTGGTGACGCTGCCGGTCACCAACAACCTGCCGATTGCTGCTTTGATCGTCGGCGCCCCGGCCATTGGCGGGGCGCTGTTCCTGATCGACAAGCTGATTGGCGACCGTGTTTCGCGTTTCGCCAGCGTGCAGTACAAGGTAGAAGGCCCGTGGAAGGACCCGAAAATCACCTTCGACAAGCCATTTGAAAAGCCAAACTGAGTACCTGTGGAGTAGCATGGCCGCATGCCTTTTCTGGAGTGTGGGCCCATGTCCTTTGCGGTAATTCAAATGGTCAGCCAAAGCGATGTGCTGGCCAACCTGGCCCAGGCCCGGCGCCTGCTGGAGCAAGCGGCGGCGGGCGGTGCAAGGCTTGCGGTACTCCCGGAAAACTTCGCCGCCATGGGCCGTCGCGATGTGGCCGATATCGGTCGCGCCGAGGCCTTGGGCGAAGGTCCGATCCTGCCATGGTTGAAACAGACCGCCCGCGACCTCACCTTATGGATAGTGGCCGGCACTTTGCCGCTGCCCCCAAAGGATCAGCCGAACGCCAAGTCCAATGCCTGCTCGCTGCTGATCGATGATCAGGGCGAAATCGTTGCCCGCTACGACAAGCTGCACCTGTTCGATGTCGATGTGGCCGATGCCCGGGGTCGTTATCGTGAATCCGATGACTATGCTCATGGTAGCCAGGTGGTCGTCGCGGATACGCCGGTCGGCCGCCTGGGGCTGACGGTGTGTTACGACTTGCGCTTCCCGGAGCTATACAGCGAATTGCGCGCTGCGGGTGCCGAGTTGATCACCGCGCCCTCGGCCTTTACAGCGGTAACCGGCGCCGCGCACTGGGATGTGCTGATCCGTGCGCGTGCCATCGAGACCCAGTGCTACCTGCTGGCGGCCGCCCAGGGTGGCGTGCATCCGGGGCCCAGGGAAACCTTCGGGCATGCAGCGATCATCGACCCATGGGGGCGCGTGCTGGCACAACAGGATCAAGGCGAGGCGGTGTTGTTGGCCGAACGCGATAGCAGCGAACAGGCGTCGATACGGACGCGTATGCCGGTGGCGGGCCACCGGCGCTTTTTCTCGCAGGGCGCACAGCGACCTGCTTCAGAACGATGAATTTAAGGCCAAACCTATGAGCGAGTTGTTGTCCTCAGTCAGTGAACACCTCCTGGCGCCTGGTGGCGTGACCATCGAAAGCTTACAAACGGTCCTCGGCGATCTGGCCGGGCCAGGCATCGACGCGGCCGACCTGTATTTCCAGGGGCAGATTTCCGAGTCCTGGGCCCTGGAAGACGGGATCGTCAAGGAAGGCAGCTTCAACCTCGACCAAGGCGTGGGTGTGCGTGCGCAGTCCGGTGAAAAAACCGGCTTTGCCTACAGCAACGCCATCACCCTGGAAGCCCTGGGGCTGGCGGCTCGCGCAGCGCGTTCGATCTCCCGTGCCGGGCAAAACGGCACGGTGCAGGCGTTCAGCACCCAGGACGTGGCCCAGCTGTATGCCCCGGATAACCCATTGGAAGTGATCAGCCGCGCCGAAAAGGTCGAGCTGCTCAAGCGTGTGGACGCGGCGACCCGCGCCCTGGATCCGCGTATCCAGCAAGTCACCGTAAGCATGGCCGGGGTGTGGGAACGCATCCTCGTGGCCTCCACCGATGGCGGCCTGGCGGCGGATGTGCGGCCGCTGGTGCGCTTCAATGTCAGCGTGATCGTCGAACAGAATGGCCGTCGCGAGCGCGGTGGCCATGGCGGCGGTGGGCGTACCGACTACCGTTATTTCCTCACCGAAGACCGCGCCATGGGGTATGCCCGTGAAGCGTTGCGCCAGGCCCTGGTCAATCTGGAAGCAATTCCGGCCCCGGCAGGTACGTTGCCGGTGGTATTGGGCTCTGGCTGGTCCGGCGTGCTGCTGCATGAAGCGGTGGGCCACGGCCTGGAAGGTGATTTCAACCGCAAGGGCAGTTCCGCCTACAGCGGGCGCATGGGCGAGATGGTTGCGTCCAGGCTCTGCACCATCGTCGATGACGGTACCCTGGCCGGGCGTCGCGGTTCGTTGAGCGTCGATGACGAAGGCACCCCGACCGAGTGCACCACGCTGATCGAAAACGGTGTGCTCAAGGGCTACATGCAAGACAAGCTCAACGCGCGCCTGATGGGCGTGGCCCGCACCGGTAACGGTCGTCGCGAGTCCTACGCGCACCTGCCGATGCCGCGCATGACCAACACCTACATGCTCGGCGGCGAAAGCGATCCGGCCGAAATCATCGCCTCGGTGAAACGCGGCATCTACTGCGCCAACCTCGGTGGTGGGCAGGTGGACATCACCAGCGGCAAGTTCGTGTTCTCCACCAGCGAGGCGTATTTGATCGAAGACGGCAAGATCACCGCGCCGGTCAAGGGTGCAACGTTGATTGGCAACGGCCCGGAAGCCATGAGCAAGGTGTCGATGGTCGGTAACGACCTGTCGCTGGACAGCGGTGTGGGGACGTGCGGCAAGGATGGTCAGTCGGTGCCGGTGGGTGTCGGCCAGCCAACCTTGAAAATCGATGCGATCACCGTGGGAGGCACGGGGTCGTAAGAACGGGAGCTTCGGGTGGCGAAGGCCGCCACCCGGGGAAGAGGGTCAGCGCAGGCCGCGTTGACTATCGTCCAGCTCACGGATGTATTTGAAGATTTTTCGGCTGGAGGCCGGTGGCTTGCTTTGCGCCAGTTCGTGCTGGGCCTGACGGATCAGGGAGCGCAATTGTTGGCGATCGGCATCCGGGTACTCGATGACGAACTTCTCCAGTACCGCGTCATCGCCAGCGATCAGGCGATCACGCCAGCGTTCCAGGTTATGGAAGCGCTCGTTGTACTGGCGAGTGGAGGCATCGAGTTGATCGAGCAACGTCAGAATGGCGTCAGTGTCCTGGTCGCGCATCAGTTTGCCGATGAACATGAGGTGCCGTTTACGCGCGATATTCGCGGTGTGCTTGGGCGCATCGTTCAGAGCCCGGCGCAGGGCGTCGGTCAATGGCAGTTTTGCACACAAGTCAGGCTTGAGTGTTGTAAGGCGCTCGCCGAGGTCAACCAGAGCATGCAGCTCGCGTTTGACCTGAGATTTGCTTTTCTCCCCATCGAGGGAGTCGTCGTAAGAATCAACCATGGTGGCAGTCCGCAAAGAAACGCCGCCATGATAACCAGTCGGGGGCCGCTTGTCCGGCCCGGTCGCTAGAAGGCCTTAACCGAAAGCAGAATTTGAGTGGAGAAAACCATGAGTGCAGCCCAAAGCGTCGGTCCGCAAGCGTTACCGGCACTGCAGGAACAAGTCGAGCAGATCATTGCCGAGGCCAAGCGCCAGGGGGCCAGTGCCTGTGAAGTGGCGGTGTCCCTGGAGCAGGGGTTGTCGACATCGGTGCGCCAGCGGGAAGTGGAAACCGTCGAATTCAACCGCGACCAGGGGTTTGGCATCACCTTGTACGTGGGCCAGCGCAAGGGCTCGGCCAGCACTTCTGCCAGCGGCCCGGAAGCGATTCGCGAAACCGTTGCTGCAGCGCTGGCGATTGCCAAGCACACCTCCGAAGATGAAAGCTCCGGCCTGGCTGATGCAGCCCTGATGGCTCGGGACTTGAAGGATTTTGACCTGTTCCATGCCTGGGACATCACCCCGGAACAGGCTATTGAACAGGCACTGACCTGTGAAGCGGCGGCATTCGATGCCGACAGCCGGATCAAGAACGCCGATGGCACCACCTTGAGTACTCATCAGGGTTGCCGCGTATACGGCAACAGCCACGGTTTTATCGGCGGTTATGCCTCGACGCGTCACAGCCTGAGCTGCGTGATGATCGCCGAAGCCAACGGCCAGATGCAGCGTGATTACTGGTACGACGTGAACCGCCAGGGCGAATTGCTGATGGACCCGGTACTCATCGGCCAGCGTGCCGCGCAGCGTGCTGCCAGCCGCCTGGGCGCGCGCCCGGTGCCTACCTGTGAAGTGCCGGTGTTGTTCTCGGCGGAACTGGCCGGTGGTTTGTTCGGCAGTTTCCTTGGGGCGATTTCCGGCGGCAACCTGTACCGCAAGTCGTCGTTCCTGGAAGGCGCGATTGGCCAGAAGCTGTTCCCGGAATGGCTGACCATCGATGAGCGCCCGCACCTGATGCGCGCCATGGGCAGTTCGTCGTTTGACGGTGATGGCCTGGCCACCTATGCCAAGCCGTTCGTCGAGAACGGTGAGCTGGTGTCCTATGTGCTGGGCACCTACGCCGGTCGCAAACTCGGCCTGCCAAGCACCGCCAACTCCGGTGGCGTACACAACCTGTTCATCACCCATGGCGATGAAGACCAGGCGGCGCTGTTGCGGCGCATGGGCCGTGGCTTGCTGGTCACCGAGTTGATGGGCCATGGCCTGAATATGGTCACGGGTGATTACTCCCGTGGTGCGGCGGGTTTCTGGGTGGAAAACGGCGAAATCCAGTTCGCCGTGCAGGAAGTGACCATCGCGGGCAACATGCGTGACATGTTCAAGCAGATTGTCGCGGTGGGTAATGACCTGGAACTGCGCAGCAACATCCGCACCGGTTCGGTGTTGATCGAAAAGATGACCGTCGCCGGCAGCTAACCCGCCGACAGGCGCCATAAAGAAGGCGCGCCACCCATTGGGTGGCGCGCCTTTTTTTGTGCCTGGAATTCCGAGTGATTTCCTCAGGCTCTTGTTTTGATTCTCAATATCATTTAATAATAAATATCATTACCGAATGAGTGTGGATCATGAGTTCTGTCCTGCATGAGGATCCCTACCTGGAAAGCTGGCGTTGGATGAGTCGTCAGATTCGTTGCGGCCTTGCTCCCGACGAGCCCCGCCTGATCGAACATTATCTGGCCGAAGGCCGGTACCTCGCCTGTTGCACTGCGACCCACCCGTGGACCATCGGCGAAACCTCATTCCGCCTGCTGCTGGACACCGCCTCCGACATCGCCTTGCCCTGGCACTGGCGGTCCATGTGCCTGGACCAGGCCTGGCGCCCGTTGCGCGACCTGGAAAAACTTTCCCACTGTGCCTGCCGCCTCAAGCGCTGGCAGACCTTTGCCTGGCAATTGGCGACCTGCGAATTGCTGCCTTCCATTTCTGTTTCTGACCTGGTGCAAGGATCTTCCGATGAGTAACACCCGTATCGAACGCGACAGCATGGGCGAACTGCAAGTGCCCGCCGAGGCTCTGTATGGCGCACAAACCCAGCGTGCGGTGAACAACTTTCCCATCAGCCACCAGCGCATGCCGGCGCAGTTCATTCGTGCGTTGATCCTGGCCAAGGCTGCCGCCGCTAAAGCCAACGTCGAGCTGAAACAACTGAGCGAAGCCCAGGGCAAGGCCATCGTTGATGCCGCCCAAGGCTTGCTGGAAGGCGATTTCATGCAGCATTTCCCGGTGGATATCTTCCAGACCGGTTCCGGCACCAGCTCCAACATGAACGCCAACGAAGTGATTGCGACCCTCGCCAGCCGCTTGCTGGGCGAGCCGGTCAACCCTAACGATCACGTCAACTGCGGCCAGAGCAGCAATGACATCATCCCCACCACCATTCACGTCAGCGCGGCACTGGTGCTGCACGAACAGACCCTGCCGGCGCTGCTGCACCTGGTCCAGGTGATCGAGCACAAGGCCGAGGAGGTGCACCGTTTCGTCAAGACCGGTCGGACGCATCTGATGGACGCCATGCCGGTGCGCATGAGCCAGGTGCTCAATGGCTGGGCGCAGCAGCTCAAGGCCAATATCGGTCATCTGCAAGACCTGCTGCCGAGTTTGCAGGCGCTGGCCCAGGGTGGCACTGCAGTCGGCACCGGGATCAATGCGCATCCGGAGTTTGCAGCGCGCTTCAGCCAGCAACTGAGCAGCCTGACCCACGTCCAGTTCACCCCAGGCAAGAACCTGTTCGCGCTGATCGGCTCCCAGGACACGGCCGTCGCGGTCTCCGGGCAGCTCAAGACCACCGCCGTGTCCCTGATGAAAATCGCCAACGACCTGCGCTGGATGAACTCCGGCCCATTGGCGGGCCTTGGTGAAATCGAGCTGGAAGGCCTGCAGCCGGGCTCTTCGATCATGCCCGGCAAGGTCAACCCGGTGATCCCGGAAGCCACCGCCATGGTTGCCGCACAAGTCATCGGCAACGACACGGTGATTACCATCGCCGGCCAGTCCGGCAACTTCGAACTCAACGTGATGCTGCCGATCATTGCCCAGAACCTGCTCGGCAGCCTGGAGTTGCTGGCCAACTCCAGCCGACTGCTGGCCGACAAGGCCATCGCCAGCTTCAAGGTCAACGAAGCCAAGCTCAAGGAAGCGCTGTCGCGCAATCCGATCCTGGTGACCGCACTCAACCCGATCATCGGTTACCAAAAGGCCGCCGAAATCGCCAAGAAGGCCTATCAACAAGGCCGTCCGGTGATTGATGTGGCGCTCGAACATACCGACTTGCCCCGCAGCCAACTGGAAATCCTGCTGGATCCGGAAAAGCTCACGGCCGGCGGCGTGTAATCACCGACCCTGCTTTGGAGGCTCACCATGGAGCACTGGAAACGCACGATCGAACGGGCCAATCGCTGCTTTATGGCGGGCGAGCTGGTAGATGCCCGCGAGGCCTACCTGCAAGCCCTGGCCCTGGCTCAAGTGTTGTTTGAGCGCTGGGCGGATGCCGACGAAGCGGTGGCGGCTTGCGTCATTTCCCATCACAACCTGGCCGACCTGCACTTGCGCCTGAACCAGCCGGAAGAAAGCGCGGAATACCTCTGCGCCATTCACCAGCGCCTGTTGCAGACCATGCAAGACACCCGTCTTAACCCGCTATTGCGGGAAGCGGCCCTGCGTCAGAGCAGCAAGACCTACGTCGAACTGCTGAATTTCATCAGCGATCACGGTGAGTACCCACGTACCCACCGCCTGCTGGGCAGCAACGTGGCGCCATCGGATGCGTCGACCCGCAACAGCCCTTTTTATGGAGCTCATTGATATGTCCTACACCTTGCCGGCCTTGCCTTACGCCTACGATGCCCTTGAACCGCATATCGACGCACAAACCATGGAGATCCATTACACCAAGCACCACCAGACCTACATCAACAACCTCAACGCAGCCGTCGAAGGCACCGAGTTTGCCGCTTGGCCGGTGGAGAAACTGGTGTCCAGCGTCCAGCAACTGCCGGAAAAACTCCGGGCGGCGGTGATCAACCAGGGCGGCGGCCACGCCAACCACTCGTTGTTCTGGGCTGTCATGTCGCCCAAGGGCGGCGGCAAGCCAGACGGCGCGCTGGGTGACGCCATCGACGAGCAGTTGGGCGGTTTCGACGCCTTCAAAGAGGCCTTCACCAAAGCTGCCTTGACCCGTTTCGGCAGCGGCTGGGCGTGGTTGAGCGTGACGCCGCAAAAGACCCTGGTGGTGGAAAGCAGCGGCAACCAGGACAGCCCGTTGATGAACGGCAATACGCCAATCCTCGGCCTGGACGTCTGGGAACACGCTTATTACCTGCTGTACCAGAACCGTCGTCCGGAATACATCAATGCGTTCTACAGCGTCATCAACTGGCCGGAAGTTGCCGGCCGCTACCAGGCTGCGCTGGGCTGAAACTCCTCTATAACAAGATCTAAGGCCGACTATGGGCACTGAAACACTGGCGATCAGCAGCGTGCGAATGTTTCGTTATGCGTTTGGCTCGCTGCTGCTATTGGCAGGAACTGCATTGCTGGTGGCCCAAGGGCTGGCCTGGCTTGACCTGGAACCGCGCATCCTGCGTGCCTTGCAGGGCGGGGCCATCTGCGCGCTCGGCACCGCCCTGGGTGCCGTGCCGGTACTGGTGATCCGCCGGATGCCATTGGCGGTGAGCGACACGCTGCTCGGCTTCGGTGCCGGGGTGATGTTGGCCGCTACGGCGTTTTCGCTGATCGTGCCGGGTATTGCGGCTGCCCAAAGCCTGGGGCTGACGCCATGGGCTGCCAGTGGATTGATCAGTTTCGGCATCATGCTGGGCGCGTTCGGGCTGTATCTGGTGGATCGCAAGGTCTCCGGCGCGAGCCCGGAAATGCTGGTGGGCAGTCCGGATCATCCGGTGATACCGCCGCGTATCTGGCTGTTTGTGTTCGCCATCATTGCCCACAACATTCCCGAAGGCATGGCCGTGGGTGTCTCGGCAGGCGGCGGCATGCCGGATGCCGACAGCCTCGCCATGGGTATTGCCTTGCAGGATGTGCCGGAGGGACTGGTGATTGCGTTGGTGCTGGCCGGGGCAGGGATGTCGCGGGTCAAGGCGTTCCTGATCGGCGCGGCGTCAGGGCTGGTGGAGCCGGTGTTTGCGGTGCTGTGTGCCTGGCTGGTGAGCCTGGCTCAGGTGCTGTTGCCGCTGGGGCTGGCGCTGGCGGCCGGGGCCATGCTGCTGGTGGTGACTCACGAAGTCATTCCCGAGTCGCGGCGCAATGGCCATGACAAGCTCGCCAGCCTGGGGCTGTGTATCGGGTTTTGCTTGATGATGGTGATGGATACGGCGTTGGGCTGAGGCTGTCGCGCTTCTACAAGAAGCGCTTGCGGTAGTCGCTGGGGGTAACGCCCAGGCGGCGAACGAAGGCGCGCCGGAACCCATCAACATTGGCATAGCCGACCTGATCGGCCAGGCGTTTGAGCGAGACATTCGAGCCTTCGATCAGCCGCCGTGCCTGGTCGATACGTGCCAGCTCCACGAACTCGGCAGGGGTGAATCCACCCTCGGCCTTGAATACCCGGGCAAAGTTGCGTTCGCTCATGTCAGCGCGTTGGGCCAGCAATGCCACGCTCAGGTCTGCGGCCAGGTTGTCGACGATATAGGTCTGTATCTGGCGAATGTTCGTGCGCTCTGCGGTCTGTGCCGCCAGTTGGGCGCTGAACTGTGACTGGCCGCCCGGCCGTTTGAAGTACATCACCATCTCCCTGGCCACACTGAGCGCCAAATCCCGGCCGTGGTCCTCCTCGACTAACGCGAGCGCCAGATCCATACCGGCCGTCACACCGGCGGAGGTGTACAGGTTACCGTCGCGGATAAAAATGCTGTCCGGTTCGACCACGGCATCGGGGTATTGCCTGGCCAGCAATGCACTGGAATTCCAGTGCGTGGTGACGCGTCGCCCGACCAGCAAGCCAGCAGCCCCCAGCACAAAAGCGCCACTGCAAACCGAGCCTATCCGCCGCACGCGCGTGGCCTGGTAGCACACCCAGTCCCGCAGGTGGGCGTCGTGTGCCACGTCATTCACGCTGGGGCTTCCAGCGATCAGCAGCGTATCGATAGCCCCCTTGAACGTCTCGATGGAGTCATCCGTGGCCAGGCGAAGCCCATTGGTTCCCTTGATCTGCCCGGCGACGGTACCGATGACCGAGATCCTGTATGCACGGGAATTACCCAATTGCCTGGCCGCTTCAGCGAACACATCGGCAGGGCCCACGACATCCAGCATTTGCACACGGGGAAACGCCAGGAGGGCAATTCGCATGGTGTCGGTCTCCGTAGTGGAAATGGCTGAAATCGTCGTTAAGCGACACTATAGGACAGAGGGGAGGTAGGCGACACTGTCCGTTACGTGCTTTATCGTCAACCGGAGACCCGCATGAGCATCTGTAACGCGCCACTTCCCCCCTTCGCTGTTGAATCGAGCGAGCGGTCGGGGTCCATCAAGAATCTTCCCATCAATTTGTTTGGCGCCGTGATGGGGTTGGCCGGCCTGAGCCTGGCCTGGCAGTCCGCCAGTGAATATGTGGCTTACGCGCAAATGATCGGAGCGGTCATTGGTGGGTTTGCCATTCTGGTGTTTATCGCACTGGTGGCGGGGTATCTCACCAAATGGGTTAAATACCCTGCGGCGGTCAAAGCCGAGTTCAATCACCCGATATCAGGAAATTTCTTTGGCACGGTGACGATCGCGTTGCTGCTGCTGTCGGCAGTCGTAGGTTCAGCTAGCACCCTGATCAGCCAGGGGCTTTGGATGTTGGGTAGCCTGCTGACCATGATCCTGGCGGCAATTGTGCTCTCGCGACTGTTGTCCGGTAATCAGGAGTCGCAATATGCGGTGCCTGCCTGGCTGATCCCGGGGGTGGCGGCGCTCGACATCGCGGTGACAGGTGCCCACATGCCCATGGCGTGGGCATACGAGTTCAATCTGTTCGCGATGGCGGTAGGGAGTGTGATTGCGCTGGTGTTCTTCACGCGAATTTTTTCACGTCTGGTTCACGAGCCGGTGATGGCCAAAGGTATGACACCTTCGCTGATGATACTTATCGCCCCCTTTGAAGTCGGCTTTCTGGCTTACACCAACTTCTTTGGCAGCGTCGACTACTTTGCCAGCGTGCTCTTCTACTTTGGCCTGTTCCTGTTTGGGGTGCTGGCATTCAAAGTATTCCGTCAGGCCGCGCCTTTTTCTCCTGCCTGGTGGGCAATCAGCTTTCCGATTGCGGCATTGAGCAACGCTGCGTTGAAATATGCCGATGCCAAAGGAGGCGTGATCCTGGAAGCGATTGCCTATCTGATCCTGGCTTTCCTGACGATCGCCCTGGCCGTACTGACGGTCAAGACGTTGAAGATTCTGTTCAACGGCAAACTGCTGTCCAACTGACGCAGGGGAGGGGCGATTACCTACTCGCCCTCATCAAAGAAATTATTGATCAACGCTACCAGGGCATCCATCGCTTCCTGCTCTTGCTCGCCTTCGGTCTTCAAATGAATCTTCGTGCCCTTGCCCGCAGCCAGCATCATCATGGCCATGATGCTTTTGCCGTCGACCATGGATTCCGGGGTACGCCCGGCGCGGATCTGGCAAGGGAACTGCCCGGCGACGCCGACGAACTTGGCCGAGGCCCGGGCGTGCAGGCCCAGCTTGTTGATGATTTCAATTTCCAGAGCGGGCATCGCGGGGGTGTTCCTTTCAGCTGAGGTCGCGGTGGCGAACCTGGACGTTCTTGAGGGTTTGTTGCAGCACCTTGCCCAGGCGTTCGGTCAGGTAGACGGATCGGTGGTGGCCGCCGGTGCAGCCAATGGCGATGGTGACATAAGCCCGATTGCTGGCCGCAAAACGCGGCAGCCATTTGAGCAGGTAGCTGGAGATGTCCTGGTACATTTCCTCGACATCCGGTTGCGCCGCCAGGTACTCGGCCACAGGTTGGTCCAGCCCCGACTGATCCCGCAGTTCCGGCTTCCAGTACGGGTTGGGCAGGCAGCGCACATCGAACACCAGGTCGGCATCTACCGGCATGCCGCGCTTGAAACCGAACGACTCGACAAGGAACGCCGTGCCTGGCTCCGGCTGGTTCAGCAGGCGCAGCTTGATCGCATCCCGCAGTTGATACAGGTTCAGGCTGGTGGTGTTGATCTTGAGGTCGGCCAGGTCAATGATCGGCCCCAGCAGTTTGGTCTCGTCCTCGATGGCTTCGGCCAGGGAACGATGAGGGCTACTCAACGGGTGGCGGCGACGGGTTTCGGAGAAGCGCTTGAGCAGGGTCTCTTCGTCGGCGTCCAGGTACAGCACATCGCAATGGATATGCTTGGCCCGCACTTCTTCGAGCAGTTCAGGAAAGCGTGTGAGGTGGCTGGGCAGGTTGCGGGCGTCGATCGACACGGCGACCAGCGGTTGCGCCAGCTCGGTATGAATCAGCGCGCGTTCCGCCAGTTCCGGTAGCAGGCCGGCGGGCAGGTTGTCGATGCAATAGAAGCCGTTGTCCTCAAGAACATTGAGGGCCGTGCTTTTACCTGAGCCGGAACGGCCGCTGACGATGATCAAACGCATGATTAATGCCCGTTTTGTTCATCCAGGACAACCTGGTAGAGCGCCTCATTGCTTGAGGCACTACGCAGTTTGTCGCGTACGTCCTTGCGGTCGAGCATGCTGGCGATCTGCCGAAGCAGCTCCAGGTGCGCATCGGTGGCAGCTTGCGGGACCAGCAGTACGAACAGCAGGTCGACCGGCGCGCCGTCGATGGCGTCGAAATCGATAGGGGCGTCCAGGTGCAGCAGGGCGCTGACTGGAGACTCACAGCCTTGCAGGCGGCAGTGAGGAATGGCGATGCCGTTGCCAAAGCCGGTGGAGCCGAGCTTTTCACGGGCGATCAGGGCCTCGTACACAGCTTGCGTATCCAGTTCGGGCACTTCGCGGCCGATCAGGTTGGCAATTTGTTCGAGGGCGCGCTTTTTACTGCCGCCCGGCACGTTCACGAGGGAACGGCCGGGGGTCAGGATGGTTTCAAGTCGGATCATGGGTGGGGAGTGTTAGCGGCCAGTGCCTTGAAGAAGGCTCTGCTGCTTTTCCTTATGCTTTTTAAGTTGGCGGTCAAGCTTGTCTGTGAGCAAGTCGATTGATGCATACATGTCTTCATGTTCGGCATTGGCGACCACTTCGCCACCGGGTATCTGAAGTGTCGCTTCGATTTTCTGCTGAAGCTTGTCGACCTTCATGATGACCTGCACGTTGGTGATCTTGTCGAAATGGCCCTCAAGCTTCTTCAGCTTCAGCTCGACGTATTCGCGCAATGGAGGGGTGACTTCTACATGGTGTCCACTGATGTTGACTTGCATACAGCTTCTCCTTCGTTGCCAGTGCATAAAGCGGCGGGTAGGAATACCCGCCACTGGAACGCTATGGCCCGCCCGTCACATCAAACGTTTACGCTCGCTGGAAGGCGCGATCCCAAGGGACTCGCGGTACTTGGCGACGGTTCGACGGGCGACCTGAATGCCTTGTGCCTCCAGTAAACCAGCGATCTTGCTGTCACTCAACGGCTTTTTCTGATTTTCCGCGGCAACCAGTTTTTTGATGATCGCGCGGATCGCCGTGGACGAGCATTCGCCGCCTTCGGAGGTGCTGACGTGGCTGGAGAAAAAGTATTTCAGCTCATAAATACCCCGTGGGGTATGCATGAATTTTTGCGTGGTCACCCGGGAAATAGTTGATTCGTGCATGCCCACCGCCTCGGCGATGTCGTGCAATACCAGCGGCTTCATCGCTTCATCGCCGTATTCCAGGAAGCCGCGCTGGTGCTCGACGATCTGGGTGGCGACTTTCATCAGGGTTTCGTTGCGGCTTTGCAGGCTCTTGATGAACCAGCGGGCTTCCTGCAGTTGGTTACGCATGAAGGTGTTATCAGCGCTGGTGTCGGCGCGGCGCACAAAACCTGCGTATTGCGGATTGACCCGCAGGCGCGGCACCGATTCCTGGTTCAGCTCCACCAGCCAGCGTTCGTTGTCCTTGCGCACAATCACGTCGGGCACGACATATTCGGCTTCGCTGGACTCGATCTGCGAGCCCGGGCGTGGGTTGAGGCTCTGCACCAGCTCGATGATCTGGCGCAGGTCATCTTCCTTGAGCTTCATGCGGCGCATCAGCTGGCTGTAGTCGCGGCTGCCCAGCAGGTCGATGTAGTCGGTGACCAGGCGCTGCGCTTCGCTCAGCCAAGGCGTCTTGGCCGGCAATTGGCGCAGTTGCAGCAGCAGGCACTCGCTGAGGTTGCGGGCGCCGATGCCGGCCGGCTCGAATTGCTGGATGCGGTGCAGGACGGCTTCGATTTCGTCCAGTTCGATGTCCAGTTCCGGGTCGAACGCCTCGAGGATCTCCTCAAGGGTCTCGTCCAGGTAGCCCTGGTTGTTGATGCAATCGATCAGGGTCACGGCGATCAGGCGATCGGTATCGGACATCGGTGCCAGGTTCAGCTGCCAGAGCAAATGGCTTTGCAGGCTCTCGCCGGCAGATGTGCGGGTGGTGAAGTCCCACTCGTCGTCATCGTTGCTGGGCAGGCTGCTGGCGCTGGTCTGGTAGACGTCTTCCCAGGCGGTATCCACGGGAAGTTCGTTGGGAATGCGTTCGTTCCATTCGCCTTCCTCAAGGTTATCCACCGTGGGGGCGGTTTCCTGGTAGGAGGGTTCCTGTACGTCGGGGTTGGGCTTTTGCTCGATGTTGTCGGCCAGCGGGTCTGCATTATCGAAGTCGTCGCCTTCTTCCTGGCGTTCGAGCATCGGATTGGACTCCAGGGCCTCCTGGATTTCCTGTTGCAGGTCCAGGGTCGACAATTGGAGCAGGCGGATGGCCTGTTGCAGCTGCGGTGTCATCGTCAGCTGCTGGCCCATTCTCAGGACTAGCGATGGTTTCATGGCAGGGGCTTAACACCTTATTCGCCGGCGCAATGCGCCATCCACGACAGGGCGCGTGAGCGCCAAACATAAGCAAATTATATGCCTGATATCGGGGGCTTTGCCTAGAGCGCGGTAACAATAAAAATACTGAGGTTTTTATTGACTACCGCGCTCCATGGCGAATGGCCTGATACCACCGTGTTTACAGGCGGAACTCGTGACCCAGATACACTTCCTTGACCAGTTCGTTGGCCAGGATAGTGGCAGAGTCACCTTCGGCAATCAGCTGTCCATCGTTGACGATGTAGGCGGTTTCGCAGATATCGAGTGTCTCACGGACGTTGTGGTCGGTGATCAATACACCGATGCCCTTGGCCTTGAGATGATGGATGATCTGCTTGATGTCGCCGACCGAGATCGGGTCGACACCGGCGAAAGGTTCGTCCAGCAGGATGAACTTGGGCGCCGTGGCCAGCGCGCGGGCGATTTCCACACGACGACGCTCGCCGCCGGAAAGGCTCATGCCGAGGTTGTCGCGAATGTGGTTGATGTGGAATTCCTGCAGCAGGCTTTCCAGCTCTTTCTTGCGCCCGGCGCGGTCGAGTTCCTTGCGGGTCTCGAGGATGGCCATGATGTTGTCGGAAACCGACAGTTTGCGGAAGATCGATGCTTCCTGGGGAAGATAGCCGATACCCGCCTGCGCACGGCCGTGCATAGGCTGGTGGCTCACGTCCAGGTCGTCGATCAGGACGCGGCCTTGATCGGCCTGCACCAGGCCGACGATCATGTAGAAGCAGGTGGTCTTGCCGGCACCGTTGGGGCCGAGCAAGCCGACGATCTGGCCGCTGTCGATCGACAGGCTGACGTCACGCACGACCTGACGGCTTTTATAAGCCTTGGCCAGATGCTGGGCTTTCAGGGTTGCCATTAATTCGCCTTCTTCGCGTCGGGTTTCGGCGCCGGCTGGGCTGCGCCCGGTTTCTGCTTCGGCTGGATAACCATGTCGATACGCGGCTTCGGCGTGCTGATTTTCGAGCCGGTAGCACGGCCGGCCTGGGCGATCTGCTTCACCGTGTCGTAGACGATTTTTTCGCCGTCGGTGGTGTTGCCGTCATTGATGACCCGGGCCTGGTCGATCAGCACGATGCGGTTTTGCTGGGCGTGGTACTGGATCGTCTTGCCATAGCCTTTGACCGGCGTAGGGTCGCCCACTTTCTGCAGTTGTTCGAAATACGCCAGGTTGCCCACCGAAGTGACCACGTCGATATCGCCTGCCGGGGTACGAGTCAGTGTCACGGTGTTACCCGTCACTTTCATCGAGCCCTGGGTGATGATCACGCTGCCCGTGTAGGTCGCGATACCTTGCTTGTCATCCAGCTGCGCATCGTCAGCCTGAATGTGGATCGGTTGCTGGCTATCGTTCGGCAGAGCCCAGGCGCTCACGCTTCCCAGTGCTGCGCCCAGGCCGAGCAAAATAGGGAGGGTTTTAACGAGCCTCATACTGTCCTCTTACGTTCGATAGCAGGTGTATCCTGCTTTCTTTCAAATACGCTTTCATTCCCTTGCCAGTCGATACACCGCCAGCGCCGTCAATTCTAACGTCTTGCTCGGTCTGCGCATATTGCTTCTGTGGGAATACGGTCATGCGACTGCTGGTAATAATGGTGTCGCGGTTCTTGGCGTCAGTGCGGGCTACCCGCACCGAGTCAATCAGTTCCACTTGGGTGCCGTCCGGGTTGACCTCGCCACGCTCGCTGGTGACGTGCCACGGAAATTCGGCGCCGCGGTACAGGTTCATGTCCGGCTTGGTCAGCAAAGTGACCTCGGATGCCTTCAAGTGTTCGACCTTGTCGGAGGTCATTTCATACTGGACCTTGCCATCGGGCAGGTACTGGATGCTGTGGGCGTTGATGGCGTAATAGTCGATAGCACTCTCGTCAACCTGTGCAACCGGCTTGTCGAGGAAGCGCTCCGGGCTGATATTCCAGTAGCCGACCGCGAGGAAAACCGCGGCGATGACTGCAAGTATCAGGAAATTGCGAATCTTTTTACTCAGCATAAAACGCTCTATAGGTAGGCGGCGTGGGCCGCTTCAAGGCTGCCTTGGGCGCGCAGAATCAACTCGCAGAACTCGCGGGCGGCGCCTTCGCCGCCGCGGGCGGTGGTTACACCATGGGCGTGTTCGCGAACGAACGCCGCCGCATTGGCCACGGCCATGCCCAGGCCGACCCGGCGAATCACCGGCAGGTCGGGTAAATCGTCACCCAGGTACGCAACCTGCTCATAGCTTAGGTTGAGTTGGCCAAGAAGCTCGTCCAGAACCACCAGTTTATCCTCGCGGCCCTGATACAGGTGAGGAATACCCAGGTTTTGTGCGCGGCGTTCCACAACCGGGGTCTTGCGACCGCTGATGATGCCGGTTTGCACGCCCGCCGCCATCAGCATCTTGATGCCCTGGCCGTCGAGGGTGTTGAACGTCTTGAATTCGCTGCCGTCTTCCAGAAAGTACAGGCGGCCATCCGTCAGCACGCCGTCGACGTCGAAAATCGCCAGCTTGATGTGCTTGCCCCGTTGCAACAGGTCGGTGGTCATTTACATCACTCCCGCACGCAGCAAGTCGTGCATGTTCAGGGCGCCAACCGGACGGTCGTCGCTGTCGACCACCACCAGCGCCAGGATCTTGTGGTCTTCCATGATCTTCAGTGCTTCGGCCGCGAGCATGTCAGGGCGTGCGGTCTTGCCGTGAGGCGTCATGACTTCGTCGATGGTGGCGGTCTGGATGTCGAGGTTGCGGTCCAGGGTGCGGCGCAGGTCGCCGTCGGTGAAGACCCCGGCCAGCCGCCCGTCGGACTCCAGGATTACGGTCATGCCCAGGCGCTTGAGGGTCATTTCCATCAAGGCATCTTTCAGCAAGGTGCCGCGTGGCACTTGTGGCAGCTCGTCGCCGGCGTGCATGACGTTTTCCACTTTCAGCAGCAGGCGACGGCCAAGGGCGCCGCCCGGGTGGGAAAACGCGAAGTCTTCGGCGGTAAACCCGCGGGCTTCCAGCAATGCCACGGCCAGCGCATCGCCCATGACCAGGGCAGCGGTGGTGGAGGAGGTCGGTGCCAGGTTCAGCGGGCAGGCCTCGTGGGCAACGTGCACGTTCAAATTCACTTCGGCGGCTTTAGCCAGCGTCGAGTCCGGGTTGCCGGTCACGCTGATCAGCTGGATACCCAGGCGCTTGATCAGCGGCAGCAGGGTCACGATTTCGTTGGTGGTGCCGGAGTTGGACAGTGCCAGGATGATGTCGTCCCGGGTGATCATGCCCATGTCGCCGTGGCTGGCTTCGGCCGGATGCACGAAGAACGCGGTGGTCCCGGTGCTCGCCAGGGTGGCGGCGATCTTGTTGCCGACATGCCCGGATTTGCCCATGCCGACCACCACTACGCGGCCCTTGCTGGCCAGAATCATCTCGCAGGCGCGTACGAAATCCGCGTCGATATGGGCCAGCAAGCCTTCTACGGCTTCAAGCTCGAGGCGGATGGTGCGTTGTGCGGATTGAATAAGGTCGCTGGATTGGCTCATGTCTGAAATCGTATAGCCTGACGAAAAGTCGGCGATTATAACGGTAATGATCAATTCCCTCACACAAGTTCGTCAGGCTTTATTCAATACGCCCGTGGTTGAGATTGAACCTCAGCCAGGATTTTTTAGCTGTCCTGTTTCTGAACAAGCTCTGTTCCGGCCTTGGGGGCGCTGTACCAGCAGTGATATAGTTCGCGGCCAGTTCGGTCCGCACGGCCTTTTTGTCTATTCGGCGCAAGCATTTGTCGAAAACAAAGTGTCTGAGTGAAAGGCTGCATCCCAAGGAGTTTAGATGAGTGCCGATAACGCCTACGCGGTCGAGCTGAAGGGCCTTTCCTTCAAGCGCGGTACGCGCAGCATCTTCAATAATGTGGATATTCGCATTCCCCGCGGCAAAGTCACGGGCATCATGGGGCCTTCCGGCTGCGGCAAGACTACGCTGCTGCGCCTGATGGGCATGCAATTGCGCCCCTCCGCCGGTGAAGTCTGGGTCAATGGCCAGAACTTGCCGACCCTTTCGCGCAGTGACCTGTTCGATGCCCGCAAACACATGGGCGTCCTGTTCCAGAGCGGCGCGTTGTTTACCGATCTAGATGTTTTCGAAAACGTGGCGTTCCCGCTGCGGGTGCATACACAGCTGTCCGATGAAATGATTCGTGACATTGTGTTGCTGAAATTGCAGGCCGTCGGGCTGCGCGGTGCTATCGATTTGATGCCCGACGAGTTGTCCGGAGGCATGAAGCGTCGTGTCGCCCTGGCGCGTGCCATCGCCCTCGACCCGCAGATTCTCATGTACGACGAGCCTTTCGTTGGCCAGGACCCGATTGCCATGGGGGTGCTGGTACGCCTGATCCGCCTGCTCAATGATGCGTTGGGTATCACCAGTATCGTGGTTTCCCACGACCTGGCCGAGACCGCGAGCATTGCCGACTACCTATATGTAGTGGGCGATGGCCAGGTGCTGGGGCAGGGCACGCCTGAAGAACTGATGAACGCAGACAACCCGCGCATTCGCCAATTCATGACCGGCGATCCCGATGGCCCGGTGCCTTTTCACTTTCCGGCAGCGGACTACCGCTCAGATCTTCTGGGGAAGCGCTGATGCGCAAGACATCATTACTCGAAAAGGTTCGCCTTTTCGGTCGCTCCGGCATCGATATCATCGGTGTGCTGGGGCGTTCGACGATTTTCCTGTTTCATGCCTTGCTCGGCCGCGGCGGTATTGGCGGCGGTTTCGGCCTGCTGATCAAGCAACTGCACTCCGTGGGCGTGATGTCTCTGGTGATCATCGTGGTCTCCGGGGTGTTCATCGGCATGGTGCTGGCGCTGCAAGGCTTCAATATCCTCTCCAGCTACGGGTCCGAGCAGGCTGTTGGGCAGATGGTTGCCCTGACGCTGTTGCGTGAGTTGGGCCCGGTGGTGACCGCTCTCCTGTTTGCCGGGCGTGCCGGTTCGGCACTGACGGCCGAAATCGGCAACATGAAGGCCACCGAACAGCTGTCCAGCCTGGAAATGATCGGTGTCGATCCGCTCAAGTACATTGTTGCCCCGCGTCTGTGGGCCGGCTTCATTTCCCTGCCACTGCTGGCGATGGTGTTCAGCGTGGTGGGAATCTGGGGCGGTTCCTGGGTCGCGGTTGACTGGCTGGGGGTCTACGACGGCTCCTACTGGGGCAATATGCAAAACAGCGTGACCTTCAGCGGCGACGTGCTCAACGGCATCATTAAAAGCATCGTCTTCGCCTTTGTAGTGACCTGGATCGCCGTATTCCAAGGCTATGACTGTGAGCCCACCTCAGAAGGGATCAGTCGCGCCACCACCAAGACCGTTGTGTACGCCTCGCTGGCGGTACTGGGCCTTGACTTCATTTTGACCGCCTTGATGTTTGGAGATTTCTGATGCAAAACCGCACTGTGGAAATCGGTGTCGGCCTTTTCTTGCTGGCTGGCATCCTGGCTTTACTGTTGCTCGCCCTGCGAGTCAGCGGCCTATCGGCCAGCCCCACCGCCGATACTTATAAACTTTACGCCTACTTCGACAATATCGCCGGTTTGACTGTCAGAGCTAAAGTGACCATGGCGGGTGTAACCATCGGCAAGGTCACGGCAATCGATCTGGACCGCGACAGCTTCACCGGCCGTGTGACCATGCAGGTGGACAAGAAGGTAGATAACCTGCCGACTGACTCCACTGCGTCTATCCTCACCGCTGGCCTGCTGGGCGAGAAGTACATCGGCATCAGCGTCGGCGGGGAATCTGCCCTGCTCAAGGATGGTTCGACCATTCATGACACACAGTCGTCGTTGGTGCTGGAGGACTTGATCGGTAAATTCCTGCTCAATACCGTCAATAAAGACGCCAAATGAGGAATGTGTTCATGATCTCTACTTTGCGACGTGGCCTGTTGGTACTGCTCGCGGCACTGCCGTTGATGGCTAACGCCGCTGCCGGCGGTTCTGCGCATGACCTAGTGCAGGACACCACCAACAAGATGTTGGCTGACCTGAGTGCCAACAAGGAAAAGTACAAGCAGGACCCGAGTCAGTTCTATAACGCGCTGAACACGATTGTCGGGCCTGTTGTCGATGCTGAAGGTATTTCCAAAAGCATCATGACCGTCAAGTACTCGCGCAAGGCTACGCCTGCGCAGATGCAGACATTCCAGGAAAACTTCAAGAAGGGCTTGTTCCAGTTCTACGGCAATGCCCTGCTGGAGTACAACAACCAGGGGATTACCGTCGCCCCTGCCGGGGATGAGTCGGGTGACCGCACCAGCGTCAACATGAGCGTCAAGGGCAACAACGGCGCGGTCTACCCTGTGCAGTACACGCTCGAGAAGGTCAACGGCGAGTGGAAACTGCGTAACGTGATCATCAACGGCATCAACATTGGCAAGCTGTTCCGTGACCAGTTCGCGGATGCCATGCAGCGCAATGGCAACGACCTGGACAAAACCATCAACGGTTGGGCCGGTGAAGTGGCCAAGGCCAAGGAAGAAACCGACAAAGCTGCCGGGAAGCCTGCCCAATGACCGAGTCGGCCATTCGCCTTGGCGAGTCCGGTGAGCTGTTGCTCAGCGGCGTGCTGGATTACAGCACTGGGCCCGCCCTGCGCAAGCAGGGCCAGGCGCTGATCAATGCCAGTACCGCTCCTGCGCTGGTGCTGGATTGCTCGGCGGTGGTGAAGTCCAGCAGCGTCGGCTTGTCGTTGCTGCTGTGTTTCATGCGCGATGCGCAGGCCGTCAAAAAGCCGGTGAGCATTCGTGCATTGCCCGAAGACATGCGTGAAATCGCTGAGGTTTCCGGTCTGACCGAGCTGTTGGCGCATCCTTAATACACATTATTAAAGAAGCCCCCCGTCAGAGTCCTGCTATGCGGGGTTCGCAGGCGCGGGGCTTTTTTGTATGATGTGCGACCCGCGCGCACTGGGCGCCCATAGAGGTTGATCATGCAGGCCCTAGAAGTTAAAAGCTTCCTTGAAGGAAAGCTGCCCGAAACTAATGTTGAAGTTGAGGGCGAAGGCTGCAATTTCCAGCTGAACGTGATTAGCGATGAACTGGCGGCATTGAGCCCGGTCAAGCGTCAGCAGCAGATCTATGCCCATTTGAACCCGTGGATCACCGATGGCAGCATCCATGCGGTCACTATGAAATTTTTCAGCCGCGCGGCCTGGGCCGAGCGCACCTGAGCCCCCAAGGCGTCGAGATTCTTATGGATAAATTGATTATTACCGGCGGTGCTCGTCTTGATGGCGAGATCCGTATTTCCGGGGCGAAGAACTCCGCCCTGCCGATCCTGGCAGCGACCTTGCTGTGCGATGGCCCGGTTACCGTGGCCAACTTGCCGCACCTGCATGACATCACCACCATGATCGAGTTGTTCGGTCGCATGGGCATCGAGCCGGTGATCGATGAGAAACTCAGCGTCGAAATCGACCCGCGCACCATCAAGACCCTGATCGCACCGTACGAGCTGGTGAAAACCATGCGCGCCTCGATCCTGGTACTGGGCCCGATGGTTGCCCGGTTCGGCGAAGCCGAAGTCGCACTGCCTGGCGGTTGCGCCATCGGTTCGCGTCCGGTGGACCTGCACATCCGTGGCCTCGAAGCCATGGGTGCAACCATTGACGTCGAAGGCGGCTACATCAAGGCCAAGGCGCCGGAAGGCGGCCTGCGTGGCGCAAACTTCTTCTTTGATACCGTCAGTGTGACCGGTACCGAGAACATCATGATGGCCGCTGCCCTGGCCAATGGCCGCAGCGTGCTGCAAAACGCCGCGCGCGAGCCGGAAGTGGTCGACCTGGCCAACTTCCTGATCGCCATGGGTGCCAACATCACCGGCGCCGGCACCGACACCATCACCATTGATGGCGTGAAACGCCTGCATTCGGCTACCTACAAAGTGATGCCGGACCGCATCGAGACCGGTACCTACCTGGTCGCTGCTGCCGTCACCGGTGGCCGTGTCAAGGTCAAGGACACTGATCCGACCATCCTCGAAGCCGTCCTGGAAAAACTCAAGGAAGCCGGCGCCGAGATCACCACCGGTGAAGACTGGATCGAGCTGAACATGCATGGCAAGCGGCCAAAAGCCGTTAACGTGCGTACCGCTCCGTACCCGGCGTTCCCGACCGACATGCAGGCGCAGTTCATTTCCCTGAACGCGATTGCCGAAGGCACCGGTGCCGTGATCGAGACCATCTTCGAAAACCGCTTCATGCACGTGTACGAGCTGCACCGCATGGGCGCCAAGATCCAGGTCGAAGGCAACACCGCCATCGTGACCGGCATCGAGAAGCTCAAGGGCGCGCCAGTGATGGCTACCGACCTGCGTGCCTCCGCCAGCCTGGTGATCTCGGCGTTGTGCGCTGACGGCGACACCCTCATCGACCGCATCTACCACATAGACCGTGGTTACGAGTGCATCGAAGAGAAGCTGCAGATGCTCGGCGCGAAAATCCGCCGCGTACCGGGCTAGTTCCAGGAACTGCAAACACGTTCATTGTGGCGAGGGAGCTTGCTCCCGCTGGACTGCGCAGCAGTCCCAGTCTTTTTAAACAAAGATCAGGGCCGCTTCGCGCCCCAGCCGGAGCAAGCTCCCTCGCCACATGACGATGTATGCTGTTAGCTGATTTGTTTCAAGTCGAGGCTGTAATGGCCTCGATCTGTGTCTGGCGCCGATTGCGACCGGACAGCAATAGCCTGATGAAGGACTGACGTTTCCCATGTTGACCATCGCACTGTCCAAGGGCCGCATCCTTGACGACACTTTGCCGCTTCTGGCTGAAGCGGGCATCGTGCCGACCGAGAATCCGGACAAGAGCCGCAAGCTGATCATCCCCACGACCCAGGACGACGTTCGCCTGCTGATCGTGCGTGCCACCGATGTGCCAACTTACGTTGAACATGGCGCGGCCGACCTCGGCGTCGCTGGCAAAGACGTGTTGATGGAATATGGCGGCCAGGGCCTGTACGAGCCGCTGGATCTGCGTATCGCCCTGTGCAAGCTGATGACCGCCGGCCGTGTCGGTGACGTCGAGCCTAAAGGCCGCCTGCGGGTGGCGACCAAGTTCGTCAACGTTGCCAAGCGTTACTACGCCGAGCAAGGCCGCCAGGTCGACATCATCAAGCTTTACGGCTCGATGGAGCTGGCACCGCTGATCGGCCTGGCCGACAAGATCATCGACGTGGTCGACACCGGCAACACCCTGCGCGCCAACGGCCTGGAGCCCCAGGACTTTATCGCCGACATCAGCTCCCGGCTGATCGTCAACAAAGCTTCGATGAAAATGCAGCACGCCCGTATCCAGGCGTTGATCGACACCCTGCGCAAGGCAGTGGAGTCTCGACACCGCGGTTGACTCACCCGCGCGGCCTCAAGCCGCGCCCGTCTATCCGCCTCATAGCCAGAATTCTCAGGTGCCCAAGCGGATCGACTGCTAACTTTCGGCGCCTGAGCATTTTTGCCATTCCTATGAGGCCCTCGCTATGACCACGTCCACTGCAATTGCCCGACTCAACGCTGCCGACCCGGATTTCGCCCATCATCTGGATCATCTGCTGAGCTGGGAAAGCGTGTCCGACGATTCGGTCAACCAGCGGGTGCTCGACATCATCAAGGCCGTGCGCGAGCGCGGTGACGCGGCGCTGGTTGATTTTACCCGGCAGTTCGATGGCCTGGATGTCGCCTCCATGGCCGACCTGATCCTGCCCCGCGAACGCCTGGAACTGGCCTTGACCCGCATCACCGCGCCCCAGCGCGAAGCCCTGGAAGTGGCGGCCGCGCGGGTGCGCAGCTACCACGAGAAACAGAAACAGGATTCCTGGAGCTACACCGAGGCCGACGGCACCGTACTGGGCCAGAAGGTCACGCCGCTGGACCGTGCCGGCCTGTACGTGCCGGGCGGCAAAGCGTCGTACCCGTCCTCGGTACTGATGAACGCGATTCCGGCCAAGGTGGCCGGCGTGACCGAAGTGGTCATGGTGGTGCCTACCCCGCGCGGCGAAATCAACGAACTGGTGCTGGCAGCGGCCTGCATCGCGGGCGTTGATCGCGTGTTCACCATCGGTGGCGCCCAAGCGGTAGCGGCCCTGGCCTACGGCACCGAAAGCGTGCCGAAGGTCGACAAGGTGGTTGGCCCGGGCAACATCTACGTGGCCACGGCCAAGCGCCATGTATTTGGCCAGGTCGGCATCGACATGATCGCCGGCCCTTCGGAAATCCTCGTGGTGTGTGACGGCCAGACCGACCCGGACTGGATCGCCATGGACCTGTTCTCCCAGGCCGAGCACGACGAAGACGCCCAGGCGATCCTCGTCAGCCCGGATGCCGAATTCCTGGACAAGGTCGCCGCCAGCATCGCCAAGCTGCTGCCGACCATGGAGCGCGCCGAGATCATCGAGAAGTCGATCAATGGCCGTGGCGCCCTGATCCTGGTCCGCGACATGGAGCAGGCCATCGAAGTGGCCAACCGCATCGCCCCGGAACACCTGGAGTTGTCCGTCGCCGACCCACAAGCCTGGCTGTCGCTGATTCGCCACGCCGGCGCGATCTTCATGGGCCGCCACACCAGCGAAGCCCTGGGCGACTACTGCGCAGGTCCCAACCACGTGCTGCCCACGTCGGGCACTGCGCGGTTCTCCTCGCCGCTGGGCGTGTATGACTTCCAGAAGCGCTCGTCGATCATCTTCTGCTCGCCAGAGGGCGCGTCGGAGTTGGGCAAGACCGCTTCCGTGCTGGCCCGTGGCGAGTCGCTGACCGCCCACGCCCGCAGCGCCGAATACCGCATCGTTGACGATAAGCAGGGGAACTGAAACATGAGCAAATTCTGGAGCCCGCTCGTCAAGGATCTCGTGCCTTACGTGCCCGGTGAGCAACCGAAGCTGACCAAGCTGGTAAAACTCAACACCAATGAAAACCCCTACGGCCCATCGCCCAAGGCGCTGGCTGCCATGCAGGCCGAGCTGAACGACAACCTGCGTTTGTACCCGGACCCCAACAGCGACCTGCTCAAGCAGGCGGTGGCCAAGTACTACGGGATCGACGCGGGCAAGGTGTTCCTCGGCAACGGCTCCGATGAAGTCCTGGCGCACATCTTCCACGGTTTGTTCCAGCACGACCTGCCGCTGCTGTTCCCGGACATCAGCTACAGCTTCTACCCGGTGTACTGCGGCCTGTACCGCATTGCCTTCGACGCAGTGCCGCTGGATGAACAGTTCCAGATCCGCGTGTCGGACTACGCCAGGCCCAACGGCGGGATCATCTTCCCGAACCCGAACGCGCCGACCGGTTGCGTGATGGCGCTGGACGCCGTGGAGCAAATCCTCAAGGCCAGCCCGGACTCGGTGGTGGTGGTCGATGAAGCCTATATCGACTTCGGCGGCGAGACCGCCATCAGCCTGGTGGACCGTTACCCGAACCTGCTGGTGACCCAGACCCTCTCCAAGTCGCGCTCCCTGGCCGGTTTGCGGGTGGGCCTGGCCGTGGGCCACCCGGACCTGATCGAGGCGCTGGAGCGGGTCAAGAACAGCTTCAACTCCTACCCGCTGGACCGTCTGGCGATTGTCGGCGCGGCCGCCGCTTTTGAAGACCGCGAATACTTCCGGAACACCTGCAAGTTGGTGATCGATAGCCGTGAAAAGCTGGTGGCGCAACTGCAGGCCAAGGGGTTTGAAGTACTGCCGTCGGCGGCCAACTTCATCTTTGCCCGGCATCCAGGGCACGACGCTGCCGGGCTGGCGGCCAAGGTGCGGGAGCAGGGGGTGATTGTGCGGCACTTCAAGCAGGAGCGGATTGCCCAGTTCCTGCGGATCAGTATTGGCACGCCTGAGCAGAACCAGGCGCTGATCGATGCGTTGGGTGAGCTGTAAGCCACACTGAAACTCAAAAAATGTGGGAGCGGGCTTGCTCGCGAATGCGGTGGTTCAGTCACTGATGTGCTGAATGACACACTGCATTCGCGAGCAAGCCCGCTCCCACATTGGTTTTGCGTTGGCAGTTAGATCAGCGGCTCATCCGGCTTCCTGTTCTTCCAGCCGTCATTGCCCGGCAGCAGCAGATTCAACGCAATCGCTACCACCGCACACAGGGCGATGCCCTTCAGGCCAAAGTCATCCGGGCCAGTGCCGGTGCCTACCAGCACACCGCCAATCCCGAACACCAGGGTCACCGACACAATCACCAGGTTGCGCGCTTCGCCAAGGTCGATCTTGTGGCGGATCAGGGTGTTCATCCCCACTGCGGCAATCGAGCCGAACAGCAGGCACAGAATCCCGCCCATTACCGGGACTGGAATGCTTTGCAGCAGCGCGCCGAACTTGCCGATAAACGCCAGGCTGATGGCAAACACCGCCGCCCAGGTCATGATCTTCGGGTTGTAGTTCTTGGTCAGCATCACCGCGCCCGTCACTTCCGCGTAGGTCGTGTTGGGCGGGCCGCCGAACAGGCCGGCAGCGGTGGTGGCGATCCCGTCACCCAGCAGGGTGCGGTGCAGGCCAGGCTTCTTCAGGTAGTCGCGACCGGTCACGCTGCCCACCGCAATCACACCACCGATGTGTTCGATCGCCGGGGCCAGGGCCACCGGGACGATAAACAGGATCGCCTGCCAGTTGAATTCCGGCGCGGTGAAGTGGGGCAGGGCGAACCACGGTGCGGCGGCGATCTTCGCGGTGTCGACTACGCCGAAGTAGAACGACATGGCGAAACCCACCAGCACGCCGGAGATGATCGGCACCAGGCGGAAAATGCCTTTGCCGAACACCGCCACGATCAACGTGGTCAGCAGCGCCGGCATCGAGATCAGCATGGCGGTCTGGTAGTGGATCAACTCGCTGCCGTCACCGGCCTTGCCCATCGCCATATTGGCCGCAATCGGCGCCATGGCCAGGCCAATGGAAATGATCACCGGCCCGATCACCACCGGTGGCAGCAGCCGGTCGATGAAACCGGTGCCCTTGATCTTCACGGCCAGGCCCAGGAAGGTGTAAACGAAGCCGGCCGCCATCACGCCGCCCATGGTCGCCGCGAGGCCGAACTGGCCCTTGGCGAGAATGATCGGGGTGATAAACGCAAAGCTCGACGCCAGGAACACCGGTACCTGGCGCCCGGTAACCACCTGGAACAACAAGGTGCCCAAGCCTGCGGTAAACAGGGCGACGTTTGGATCGAGACCGGTGATCAGCGGCATCAACACCAGCGCGCCAAATGCTACGAAGAGCATCTGTGCGCCAGACAGGATCTGGCGCCAAAGCGGGTCGTTGAACTCATCCTGCATGGTCACGCGTCCTTCTGCTTGGTACCGAAGATCTTGTCGCCGGCATCGCCCAGGCCCGGGATGATGTAGCCATGTTCATTCAGGCGTTCATCGATGGATGCGGTGTAGATCAACACGTCCGGGTGGGCTTTCTCGACGGCGGCGATGCCTTCGGGAGCGGCCACCAGCACCATGGCGCGGATGTCCTTGCAACCGGCTTTTTTCAGCAGGTCGATGGTGGCAACCATGGAGCTGCCGGTGGCGAGCATCGGGTCGATGATCATCGCCAGGCGCTCGTCGATTTCCGGTACCAGTTTTTCCAGGTAGGTGTGAGCCTGCAGCGTCTCTTCGTTGCGGGCCACGCCTACGGCGCTGACCTTGGCACCCGGGATCAGGCTGAGCACGCCTTCGAGCATGCCGATACCGGCACGCAGGATCGGCACCACGGTAATCTTCTTGCCGGCGATTTTCTCGACCTGGACGGGACCACACCAACCGGCGATCTCGTAGTTTTCCAGGGGCAGGTCTTTGGTCGCCTCGTAGGTGAGCAGCGCTCCGACTTCCTGAGCAAGCTCACGGAAGTTCTTCGTGCTAATGTCGGCGCGGCGCATAAGGCCGAGTTTATGTCGGATCAGCGGATGGCGGATCTCACGGATGGGCATGGGGAAAGGCTCCGGCGGCGGGCAAAAAAACCGGCCTAGATTAATCTATCCGAGGGTGTTGTCCTATAGACATCTAGTACGTTAGTCCATTAAGGCTTGAACGTTGGGCCTCACATGCGTACCTTTGCCCGCTTTTCTTGCCACAGCACCCCCTTGGAGAGCGCCATGTCCGCTGATCTCGAGCATATCCGTCAAATCATGCGCGAGGCTGACTGCCTGTACACCGAAGCGCAAGTCGAAGAGGCCATCGCCAAGGTCGGCGCGCACATCTCCCGTGAAATGGCCGACACCAACCCGGTGGTCTTTTGCGTGATGAACGGTGGCCTGATTTTCGCCGGTAAATTGCTCACCCACCTGCAATTCCCGCTGGAAGCGTCCTACCTGCACGCCACTCGCTATCGCAATGAAACCAGTGGCGGCGACCTGTTCTGGAAAGCCAAGCCGGAAGTCTCGTTCATCGACCGCGACGTGCTGATCATCGACGACATCCTCGACGAAGGTCACACCCTGGGCGCGATCATCGACTTCTGCAAACACGCCGGCGCGCGCAAGGTGCACACTGCCGTGCTGATCGACAAGGACCACGACCGCAAGGCCCGTCCGGACCTGAAAGCCGATTACGTGGGCCTGCCGTGCATTGACCGTTACATCTTCGGTTACGGCATGGACTACAAAGGCTACTGGCGCAACGCCAATGGGATCTACGCCGTCAAAGGGATGTAAGCGGGATTCAGGCGCAGGGTTGTCATGCTATCGTGCTTGGCCCCTGCGTCTGGAGCTGTTCATGAGCCTGTTGATTCGCACCTGCGCCGCCCTGGCGCTGACCCTCAGTTTGCCCCTGGCGGCTGCTCCGGCGCCGCTGCACAGCCAATTCCTGCCGCCCGACGACCTGACCCTGCGCGCTGAAACCCCGGACCAGCAGCAATTGCTGCAAGTCACCGAGTATTCGGTGGTGGTGGGTAACCAGCGCCAATCCACCCAGCAGCCGATCCCGGTGACCTCGCCGTTGATGATCCGCCTCAAGGGCAAGTCCCTGAACAAAGGCGCGACCATCGCCCAGGTGGTTCTCAATTTCGATGCTGAAAGCAAAAGCCTGAAAAAGCCGGTGTTCGACGACAAAAGCAAAACCCTGACCTTGTCGTATCCGGTGACCCAGTATCGGGTGATCGTCGACTTGTTGCGCAATGACACGGTCTATGTGCAATTCCTCACTTACGCCAACGGCCATATCTGGGCCGATTTGCACACCGGGGCGGTGCGCGCCAAATAATCCAGCCAACGCGCATTCGGCGGTGTAAATACATTCAATGTGGGAGCTGGCTTGCCTGCGATAGCGGTGGGTCCGTTGGCCCATCTGTTACTGATGCACCGCTATCGCAGGCAAGCCAGCTCCCACATTGGTTCGCGTAGCTTTCGAAGCCGCTGTGCCGCAGGTAAACTGCTTTTCCCGTGTAAATGTCTGCAGGCTGGAGTCGGTAATGCGTAAAGATAAGAAACAGGTGATTGGTGATGAAATCGGCGACGAGCAAATCAAGCTGTTCCTGGATTTCGAGCCGGTAGACGCCACTTCGCCGTCCCTGCACAAACTGATCAAGGCCTACCGCGGCCTGCGTATCGACGACTTCGAACGCTTCCTGGTTTTCTTCAAGGAAGCCGGCCTGGACCTCGATGGCAAGGACGAGCATGGCCTGACCTTCGTTGAAGTGATCAAGGACCAGCGCAACGCCGCCGAGTACATCGAGCTGATCGAACAAGCCCGCGGCTGATTGTTGCGGACGAAAAAAAACGCCCCGTTCGGGGCGTTTTTCGTTCCCACGCTCTGCGTGGGAATGCATCAACTGACGCTCTGCGTCACGACGCTCAAGCGTAGCTTTCGGTCTCGCTGCTCTGCTCAACCAGTTCCAGGCTGATGTTGTTCTGCGTGTTGATCTTGCGATACAGCTCGGCATCGGTCTCCAGGACCTTTTCCCGAGCCGGGAAGATCTCGTGCAGCTTGGCGGCCCACTCACCGGCCGCTTTCGTCGGGAAGCAGCGTTCGATCAGTTCCAGCATGATCGACACGGTCACCGAAGCACCTGGGGACGCGCCCAGCAGGGCGGCCAGCGAACCGTCCTTGGCCGCAACCAGTTCGGTACCGAATTGCAGCACGCCGCCTTTCTTCGGGTCTTTCTTGATGATCTGCACCCGTTGGCCGGCCACTTCCAGGCGCCAGTCTTCGGCTTTCGCTTCAGGGTAGAAGCGACGCAGGGATTCCAGGCGCTGCTCCATGGACTGGCGCACCTCGCTGACCAGGTACTTGGTCAGGTCCATGTTGTCCCGGGCCACGGCCAGCATCGGGCCGATGTTGCCGGCACGAATCGACATGGGCAGGTCAAGGAACGAGCCGTGTTTGAGGAACTTGGTGGTGAAACCGGCGTATGGCCCGAACAGCAGGGACTTCTTGCCATCCACCACGCGGGTGTCGAGGTGCGGCACCGACATCGGTGGCGAACCCACGGCTGCCTGGCTGTAGACCTTGGCCTGGTGGTGCTTGACCACTTCCGGGTTGTCGCAACGCAGCCACTGGCCGCTGACCGGGAAGCCGCCGAAGCCCTTGCTTTCCTCGATGCCCGAGGCTTGCAACAGCGGCAGGGCCGCGCCACCGGCGCCGAGGAACACGAACTTGGCGTCCACATCACGGGAATTGCCGCTGTTGACGTCCTTGATGCTCACTGTCCAGCCGGCGCCGTTGCGCTTGAGGCCGGTGACGCGCTTGCTGTACTTGACCTGGGCATCCGGGGCGCTGGTCAGGTGCGAGAGCAACTGGTTGGTCAGGGCGCCGAAGTTGACGTCGGTGCCGTTCATCACGCGGGTGGCGGCGATTTTTTCGTCCAGTGGGCGGCCGGGCATCATCAGCGGCATCCACTCGGCCATCTCGCTGCGGTCTTCGGTGTAGTGCATGTCCGAGAACGCGTGGTGCTGGCTGAGGGTTTCAAAGCGCTTCTTGAGGAACGACACGCCTTTATCGCCCTGTACGAAGCTCAGGTGCGGCACGGGGCTGATAAAGGATTTGGACGAGCCAAAGGTGCCTTTCTTGGTCAGGTAGGCCCAGAACTGCTTCGACACCTCGAATTGGGTGTTGATGTGCACGGCTTTCTTGATGTCGATGGAGCCGTCGGCGGCCTGCGGTGTGTAGTTCAGCTCACACAGCCCGGCGTGGCCGGTACCGGCGTTGTTCCACGGGTTGGAACTTTCCGCGGCACCCGAATCCATCAGCTCAACGACTTCCAGCTTGAGGCCGGGGTCGAGCTCTTTGAGCAGTACGGCGAGGGTGGCACTCATGATGCCCGCACCTACCAGTACTACGTCGACTGCTTCGTTATGCGCCATTTAACGCGTCTCCAAAATCTGCAGCACCAAATTGACGGCATGGCTGCCAGGAGTGACGGGGCGGTTCACGTGATGCCCCAGGTTACCCATGGCCAGGATCGCCATGTCCGATTCTTCGCAATTTATCGCAAGCGGACGCTGCCGACCGGGCCTGATCTGCGTATGAACGCATTTAAGGGCGCCTGTGGCAATTCGACTTATGGTCAAGCTCGTCCGATCGTGCAACCAAATCCGTAGCGGACAGGCTTCAAGCTCCGGTTCTTGAGGAGTGCTCGGTCCTGTGTGGTGGGGCTGTTCCAGACGCTGATGGTGCTTGTACAAACGCAAAACTATTCATTTGCTCGCCACACTCTTGTGAAGTTGTGAAAACCCGTTTTTTTCACGCTCTTTTGAAGACGTGAACCTCAAAAAAGGGCTGCCCCAGCCTGGCACCTGGCCCGAAATCACTGCCGGCAAGCGGCAAAACGGGCAAACAACTCAAGTGGCCGAGCGCATGGCAGCTCTGGCAGATTCGGGTAAAGACGATGGTTTGCAGAGAAAACAGCAAGCTCGCCAGCTTCACACGATCTGTGTGGGCGGCTCTCTGTGGGCGGTGCGGGGGAGCTAATACAAGTGCATTAGCGATGCTGCGAGGCCCGATCAGGAGACGTCCTTATAATCGGGGGGAGATTGTAGCGAAGAAATGCGCGCAAATGGACGTGTTTAATGACTTTTATTAGCAGTCTGGTCAGGAGGCCAACGCGTGCCGTGCCTGTGGCTGCGAAACCCGGGGGCTGACGCGCGCGCTGGCGGGCAGCGGGCGGTGCATCCAGCTCAGGCGGGTCTCTTCGACTTCGACCCAGCCTTCACCGACGGGCGGCAGGCTGCACTGCTTGAAAGCCTGGCAGCAGCCTTGGGCGTCGAGCAGGGCAAAGTGGCGATGGCTGGCGTGGGAAAAGAACAAAGATTTGAGAAGGCGCATGGCTGTGTACCCGGTTCGTTACATGCTGCGAAGGTTGGCAGTCTGGCATGACATTGAGGTGACGGTTCTGTGTGAAAATTGTAATTTCGCCGACAGTTCAGGCGCCGTTCAGGAATTCTGGTGAGTGGCGAGCGCTCACCGTTATACTGGCGCCCTGTTTGCATCTAGTCCTGGAGAAATGAGTATGTTGCAACGCCTGTTGTTCGGTTTGATCACTGTGACCAGTTTGACCCTGGTTGGCTGCGCCCACAGCCCGCAACAACTCAGCCCGCAACCGAAAATCACCACCCAGCTGGCGCCTGTCGGCCATGGCCAGCCGGTGTCGGTGCGTGTGGTTGACGGTCGTCCGTCGCCGACCCTCGGCACCCGTGGCGGCCTGTACCCGGAAACCAGCGCCATTACGGTGACCGGTGCGGACGTGCTGCCCAAGCTGCAAGCCCAGGCCGAAGCGGCCGTGCGCCTGTTGGGCTTCACCCCTTCCAACTCGCCAGGTGCGCCACAACTGACCATCACCCTGGCCGAGCTGAAGTATCAGTCGCCCAAGGAAGGCCTGTACGTGACTGAAGCCACCATCGGCGCGACCTTCAAGTCCGACGTGACTGCCGGTACCCGTCGCTACAGCGGCCGTTACGGCGCATCCCTGGACCAGCGCTTCGGCATGGCGCCGAACCAGGAAACCAACACCAAGCTGGTCAGCGACGTGTTGAGCGATGCCCTGACGCGCCTGTTCAAGGACCCGAGCATCGGTTCGCTGCTCAGCTCGCAGTAACCGTCAGGCGGGCGCGGAGCGCCCCAGTCGGCATTCCTTTGCGGCGCGTGGGAACGATCAAAAAACCGGGCTCATCACTGAGCCCGGTTTTTTTACGCCTGCCGTTTTCATGCAGCCGTTTCGACATAAAAGTCCAGCACACTCACGCCAGTGAGCAAGTCCAGCTCCGGCAGGTCGGCATGTTGATGCCCGCCGAGGGCGCAATACACCAGCCAGTGGCGGTCCTGCACATTGAACGCGAGGCCGCCCACCAGGGCCTCTTGCTCATCGCTTGGGGCAATCAGATACAGCCGATCCTGGTTCTGCGCGTGCAACATGACAAGCTCCCGGGCTTTCGAAGGGCAACAGAGTGGCTTGTTAAGGTGACGTTCAGGTGACGCTGTAAATTACTGGATACATTAGCCGTCAATGGGGAAGGAGTAATGACGCGCAGGCGGCGCATATCATTCAGGTTTGTATCTGGATTGATACCAAGACACTGATACATCGAGGTTTGCGATGTCGCTGACCGCACTACTGCTCAATTCCCTTGCCCTGTTACTGGCCTGCCCGGCGGCATGGCTGCTGTTTGTCACGCGCCTGCATGAACAGCGCGCGATGGCCCGCCTTGCCGCGCAAAGCGAACTGCGTGCCATTGATCAGCCGATGCTGTATCTGGACGTGTTGACGCAGCGTACCTATCGCCTGTTCTACCGGTTGGGGTTTGCCTGTCTGGGGCTGGCGTTGCTGGTGTCCTTTCTTAGTACCCGATTGTAGGAACACCCTAAAAACAACTGTGGGAGCGGGCTTGCTCGCGAAAGCGCGGTGTCAGTCAATACATGATTGGCTGATCCACCGCCTTCGCGAGCAAGCCCGCTCCCACATTGGGTTTGCGCTGTTGCTGGTACCGGGTTACAGGGCAATCCCGGCCTTGACCCGGTACTGATTCCTCACCGGCGTCGCGTATTGCAATACCAGATACGGCCGATGCTCGGCCGGGCACGCATTCAAGCGCCGCTCCCACTCTGCCTTTGCCTTGGCCAACTCGTCCGCCGGGAATACCTCGGCTGCGGTCGGTACCTGCAATTGCGGATCGGCATCGCTCCATTGGGCGTACGCCAGGTAATGCACCGGGAACAACCGGTACCCACCCAGGATCTGCCGGTCCATTTCGATCGCCAACAGCTTGGTGTCTTCGAACGCCTCGGTGATCGGCGGCGCGAAGTTGACGTGTACCCGGCCCTTGTAGCCGGTGATGCCCAGGGCAATGCTCACGTCATCTTCCCCCGGCGCCTTGCTGTAGGTGCCGGTGGTGGCGCGGATGTACAGCTCGCGGGCCTTGGCTGCGTCGCACGGGTCGTATTCGTAGCTGATGGACACCGGCGTCAGGTTCAGTGACTGGATGACTTCGGCGAACGGCTCGTCCTTGCGGCTCATGTGGAACATCTTGAGGATCGCCGACTCGGTGCGATCATCCCCATCCTTGGCGCGGCCTTCGGCCTGGGCGATCCAGATCGACTGGCAGTCGTTGCGAATCGAATGGTTGATGTAGGCCGACAGCAACTGATAGGCCGCCATCTTCTCTTTGCGCCCGGTGATCGAGCGGTGCACGATGAAACTCTTGTTCAGGCGCATCAGGTCGCTGACAAACGGCTTCTGCAGCAGGTTGTCGCCGATGGCGATGCGCGGCGTCGGCAGGCCGGCGTGGTACACGGCGTAGTTGACGAAGGCCGGGTCCATCACGATGTCGCGGTGGTTGGCCAGGAACAGGTAGGCGCTGCCGGACTTGAACTGCTCCACGCCGGTATAGGTCACGCCGTCGGTTGCCCGCTCGATGGTGTGGTCGACGTAAAACTCGACTTTGTCCTGCAGCGTGGCCACGGTGGTGACGCCGGCGAACTCACGGCGCAGTTTATGAGCGATCATCGGCTTGAGCAGCCAGCCGAAGGCGCCGGCAAAGCGCGGGAAGCGAAAGTGGGTCAGGATGTCCAGAAAGGCCTTGTCACTGAACAGTCGGGCCAGCACTGCCGGGACTTCGCTGTCGTTGTAAGGTCGGATGGTATCGAATTCGCCCATCATGCTCTCTTGTTAGAAACGGCTAGGGTAAGTAAAGGTTTGGAACAATAAATATCAGGGCGTGGTCCGGGCAATTGGCCGGGACGAAAAATAGCCCTGTAAATAGACCGGCGATTATACGCACAAGTCACCTTGGAGACCGCGATGGAAGAGGAGTCGTACGAATGTCCTTATTGTGGAGAGGTAGTCACGGCGCTACTGGACCTGTCGGCGGGCGATCAGGAATATATTGAGGACTGCCCGGTGTGCTGCCGGCCCATTGTTTTCGAGCTGCAGGTTCATGACGACGAATGGATGCTCAACGTGCGCAGCGAGAACGAATAAAGGTACGCCCATGCAGCGAATCTACGAGCCGGAAAACCTGATGGAAGGCGAGCTGCTGCAAGGCATGCTCGAAAGCGAGGGCATCACCGCGCACCTGGTGGGGCGCGATTTGCTCGGGGGTACCGGCGAACTGCCGATCTATGGCCTGCTGGCGCTGGCGGTGGAGAACGACCAGGCCGCCTACGCCCGCGAGCTGATCACCGCCTACAACGGTGCGCAACCACTGCCCGGTGATGAACCCGACAGCTTTCCCGACGTGCTGGTCTGTTAGGCTGTCGGCCAGTTTCTCCAAGAGTCGTGTTGCCCCATGTGTGGACGTTATGCCCTGTTTCGCTGGAACCCCGCGTTTGCTGCCTTGCCGGGCTTCCCGGCCGACCAGCAGGCCCAGTGGAACATCTCTCCCAATGACTCGGTGCTGATCCAGCGCCTGAGTGACGGCCAGCACACCCTGGCGCGGGCGCGCTGGGGCCTGACGCCGCCCTGGCTGACCGATCTCTCTCGTACACCGGCCCATGCCCGGGCGGAAACCCTTGCCGAACAGCCGATGTTTCGCGAAGCGTTTCGCCAGCGCCGCTGCCTGCTGCCGGCCAATGGTTTCTACGAATGGCGCGGCACCCAGCGCAAGCGCCCGTACTGGCTGACGCCGGGGGAGGGCAGCACGCTGTTCTTTGCGGCGATCTGGGAGGCGTATCCGGTGCAGGAGCAGGTGTGGCTGAGTACGGCAGTGGTGACCCAGGCGGCGCAGAGTCAGCGCCGACCGTTGATTCTGGATGCGGCGGGGCAGGCAGCCTGGCTGAACCCCGAGACCCCGCTGCACACCTTGCAGGCCTTGTTGGCCAGTGAACCCACCGCGTTGCGCGAGCGGGTGCTGGCCAATATGGTCAACGATCCGAAGCTGAATGGACCGGAGTGCCTGACGCCGGGTTGAGCGTTGTGTTGAATCGGCCGGCCTCTTCGCGAGCAAGCCCGCTCCCACATTTGATTGCATTTCAACTGAAGGAATGCGATCAAATGTGGGAGCGGGCTTGCTCGCGAAGGCGCCCGAAAGGGCGCCGCTTGACTCAAACCTTGAACTGATTGATCAACCGCCGCTGCTGTTCCGCCAGCTTGGTCAGGTCTGCGCTGGCCGCGCTCGACTCATCCGCTCCGCCTGCCACTTCATTGGCCACCTGTCCGATATTGATCACGTTACGGTTAATGTCCTCGGCCACCGCGCTCTGTTCCTCGGCGGCGCTGGCGATCTGGGTGTTCATGTCGTTGATCACCGACACCGCCCGGGTAATGGTCTCCAGCGCCTGAGCCGCCTTGGCCGCGTGCTGCACGCTTTCATCGATGCGGTTCTGGCTGTCTTCCATCACCCGCACCACGTCGCGGGTGCCCTGCTGCAGTTGCTGGATCATGGCCTGGATTTCTTCGGTAGCCTTCTGGGTCTTCTGCGCCAGGTTGCGCACCTCGTCGGCCACCACCGCAAACCCGCGCCCTTGCTCACCGGCCCGTGCTGCTTCGATTGCCGCGTTGAGCGCCAGCAGGTTGGTCTGCTCGGCAATCCCGCGAATCGCCGTGAGGATGGCATTGATGTTCTCGCTGTCCTTGGCCAGCGCCTGCACCACACCGACCGCCTTGCCGATTTCCTCGGCGAGGGCGCCGATGGAGGTGGAGGTGTCGCGCACAATCTGCATGCCCTGGCTCGCCGCTTGATCAGCGTGGCTGGCGGCCTGTGCGGCCTGGGTGGCGTTGCGCGCCACGTCCTGTGCGGTCGCGGTCATCTCGTGCACGGCGGTAGCCACCTGGTCGATCTCGACCATTTGCTTGTGCACGCCCTGGTTGGTACGAATCGCGATGTCGGCGGTGTGCTCCGAGGAGTCGCTGACCTTCTGCACCGAACTCACCACCTGGGTAATCATCCCCTGCAACTTGGCCAGGAATGTATTGAAGCCGCTGGCAATCGCCCCCAGTTCGTCGGCGCGATCACTGGTCAGGCGCCGGGTCAGGTCGCCTTCGCCTTGGGCGATGTCATTGAGCATCGCCACCATTTGCTTGAGCGGCCGGGCAATCCCGTGGCCCACCAGCCAGATCACCAGCAAGCCGATGCCGGCGATCAGCAGCCCGGCCACGGCCATGCCGAAAATATCGGTTTTGCGCTGGGCGTCGAGGTCGTGCTGCATCGCCTGCAAGTCCGCCATCACCGCGCTCAAGGGCAGTTGCAGCAACAGGGTCCAGCGGGCATCGGTCTGGCCGATGTTGAACGGCAGGAACAACTCGATATGCCCGTGTTCCTTATCCACGTCGTAACGCACTTCGCCGATCTTCAACTGGCCGAGGTTGGCCAACTCGTTGCTGTCGAGCAGATCGCTGGCTTTTTCTCCCAGCTTGCTGGCGTCCTTGGTGTAGGCCACCAGGCGGCCGTTGCTGGAAATCAGCGCCAACTCGCCAGCACCGTTGTACAAATTCTGATCAGCCTTGGTGAGCATTTCCTGGATGAAGTTCACCGACAGGTCGGCGCCGACGATGCCCTGAAAGGTGCCGTCGATCATGATTGGTTCGATAAACGAGGCGAGCATCACCATCGCGTTCCCGACTTTATAAGGGGCCGGATCGATGGCGCAGGGCTTTTTGCTTTCCTTGGAACACAGGTAGTACTCACTGGCGCGCACGCCGGTGGACAGGATGGTCTGGTCGGCCACGTCAGCCAGTTTATCCAGGCCCAGGCTGCCGTCGGCATTGCGGAACCACCACGGCAGGAAGCGGCCGTTGGTTTCGATGCCGACCACCGGGCTGTTGACGTAGGCAGCATCGTTGTGGTCGATGGCGTTGGCTTCCCAGCCTATATAGGCGCCAAGAATCTTCGGGTTACGCACCACGGTTTCGTGGATCAGGTTGATCAGCTGTTCGCGGGAGACCGCCAGTTGCGGGTTGCCGTTGGCGTCTTTCATGCCCATCAGGGCGTTGGCGGTGGCCAGGCCCTTGGCCGTCACCAGCGGCGCTTCGAGTTCGCGCTGGATCAGCGTCGCCTGGGTTTGCGCCAGGGCGGTCAGGCGCTGCTCGATGATTTGTTCGAATTGGCCCTGGGTGCGTTCCTGCACCATCTCCTGGGTGCGCGCCCCGGCGAACAAGGCATACAGCACCAACACCGCCACCACGCTCAGGACAATGGCCCCGGCCAGTGCCGCGACAGAAAATTGAATCGACTTGAACTTCATGACGGCTCCGAACGCAGGGGGAGATTGGCTGCTTGTGTATATCGGCCGCGGGCGGGGGAGACATGAGGGCCATTACCTCAAAATGGCTGTGCCGGATGGGCGAATGTCGTAAATGGAATGGTTGCCAGCGTTTGTGAATTTTTTGCGGCAGTGTGGGATGTATCTGAAATCAGGTGGCTATACGTCTGTTGTATCTGGCGCCGATACAATTGGCCGACTACGATACGCGCCATGTTTTCAGGGAGCAGGTTGATGAAAAAGACAGTGGCGGTATGTGCGTTGGGCGCGGCTTTGTTGCTCGCCGGTTGTCAGTCGGTCAACACCACCAGCGGCGGCGCCGTGGGCGTTGAGCGCAAGCAGTACATGTTCAGCATGTTGTCGAGCCAGGAAGTCGACCAGATGTATGCGCAGTCCTACCAGCAGACCCTGGGTGAAGCCAGCGGCAAGGGCCTGGTGGACAAGACCAGCGCCAACGCCAAGCGCGTGCAGGCGATTGCCAACCGCCTGATCGCCCAGGCGCCCACCTTCCGCCCGGATGCGGCGCAGTGGAAGTGGGAAGTGAACCTGATCAAAAGTGACGAGATGAACGCCAACTGCGGGCCTGGCGGCAAGATCTTTGTCTACAGCGCGCTGATCGACAATCTCAAGTTGACCGACGACGAACTCGCCGCCGTGATGGGCCATGAAATTGCCCACGCCTTGCGTGAACACGGCCGCGAAGCCATGTCCAAGGCCTACGGTATCGAAATGGCGAAGCAGGGGGCCGGTGCGTTGTTCGGCCTCGGTCAGGACAGCCTGGCGCTGGCCGATACCGTGGCCAACTACGGCATGACCTTGCCCAACAGCCGCAGCAATGAAAACGAAGCGGACCTGATCGGCCTGGAGTTGTCGGCGCGTGCCGGTTACAACCCGAACGCGGCGATTACCCTGTGGAACAAAATGGCCAAGGCTTCGGAAGGCTCGCCACCTGAATTCATGAGCACCCACCCTGCCTCCGACAGCCGGATCGCCTCGTTGCAGGCGGCGATTCCGAAGGTGATGCCGTTGTATCAGCAGGCGAAAAAATCCTGATTTATAAGGCTGAAATGCAAATCTGAATGTGGGGGCCCGGCTTGTGTGGGCGTCGGGCTTGCCCGCGATGCAGGCACCTCGGTGTGTCAGTTGCACCGAGGTGATGCTGTCGCAGGCAAGCTAGCTCCCACCAAAGCCCAGCCCTCATATGGGGTTGCGTTTAGATCCAGCCACTGCTCTGCATGGCCTTGTACACCGCAACAATGGCCAGGATGAAGAATGCCGTAGCAGCCAGTCGACGAATCAGCGTCAGCGGCAATTTGTCCGCGGCAAAATTACCCGCCAGCACCACCGGCACGTTGGCAATCAACATGCCCAGGGTGGTGCCGATAATCACCAGCCACAGTTCCGGGTATTGCGCCGCGAGCATCACGGTAGCGATCTGGGTCTTGTCGCCGATTTCCGCGAGGAAGAACGCGATCAGCGTGGTCAGGAAGGGCCCGAACTTGCGGGAAGTGCTGGCTTCGTCATCGTCGAGCTTGTCGGGCACCAGGGTCCACAGCGCCGTGGCGCAGAAGCTCGCCGCGAGGATCCAGTGCAGCACCGCATCCGAGAAGAAACTCCCGAACCAGGCCCCCACGGCACCGGCGGCCGCATGGTTGGCCAGGGTCGCGGCAACGATGCCGGCGATGATCGGCCAGGGTTTGCGAAAGCGTGCAGCGAGAATGAGTGCGAGCAGTTGCGTCTTGTCGCCAATTTCGGCCAAGGCAACGATTGCGGTAGGGACGAGCAGAGAATCCAGCATCAGGTAAGTTCCAGGGGCGGGTCGACACGGCTATGACACGTACAGCCTTCCCGCCCCGGGTAAGGTGTTCGTGTCATAGGTCTTGTCAAACCCCGGTCCGTCTGTGCGGACTCCTGGGTCGCATACGCCATGGCCTGTTGACCAAGTATGTTGACGTATGCCGGACGAGCGTGGCGCTCGTGGGAGACTACTCCCCTAGGACGGAGCGGATTCTGCCTAGGCAAAATCCATTCGGCAAGCCTTCTTTTGGAAAAAGATCTCAGCCGCGCTTGGCACGGTAAATGCGAAAACCCTGACCTTCTGCCTTGATTGCGCACACGCCAAGATGCTCTTCGATCAGCGGCTGATACTTCAGGAAACTGTTCGCAACCAAGCGAAGTTCGCCGCCTTTTGCCAGATGTTTGGCCGCTTTTCGTAGCAGGTTCTCGGTGGCGAAATAATCGGTGTGCACCCCGACGTGGAACGGCGGGTTGCTCAGAATCGCGTTCAGATTCATCGGAGCAGCGTCGATGCCATCACCGGTCAACACCTCGGCTTCCAGGCCATTGGCCGCCAATGTCAGGCGACTGCTGGCAGCGGCAAAGGCATCCACGTCGAGCATTGTCACCGTGTTATGCGGGTAGCGACGCTTGACCGCTGCCCCGAGCACACCCGCGCCACAACCGAAATCCAGCAAGTGACCGCTCGGCAACTTGTCCAGATGCTCCAGCAGCAATGCGGTACCGCGATCCAGCCGACCGTGGCTGAACACGCCCGGCAGGCTCACCACCTTGAGCGGGCCCTCAGCCAGCGGCACCTCGAACACCTGCGCCAGGCTCTCCAGTTCTACCGGCTCGGGGGCGTTGGCCACCGTCACCAGCCACAACTGGCAGTGCCGCGCGTTGTCGAGCTTGCGCGGCTTGCCGAACGGATTCAGTTGCTTGGCCGCGCTTTCGATGCCGCCTTTCTTCTCCCCCACCAGGTACAACTCCTTGCCGGGCAAACGCGCCGCCACGGCATTGAGCAGGTAATCGGTGAGGTCCTTGGACTTGGGCAGGAACACCACCGCGGTCTCGAACGAACGCTCGGGCACGTTCACACCGAACTGGCTGCGCTCGGCAAAACGTGCGTCCAGCGCGGCCTGGTCGCCGGCGTGCCAGCTCCAGCCATGGGCATTGGGCAGGCGGCCCAGCAGGTCGTCGGCGGGCAAGCCCACCAGCAGCACGTCGCCTTGAAAAAGTTCGGCCTGGCGAAGCAGTACTTCACTGCGCGGATCCATGGTCTGCTCCTTGAAAAGGGGCGCAGTTTATCAACTGACGACGCGCAGCGGGGCGCCGCTGAAAAAGCCCTGAGCGTTTTCGATCAATTGGCCAACGATCCGCTGCCGCGCTTCGCGACTGCCCCAGGCGTTGTGCGGGGTGACGATCAAGCGCGGGATGTCGCCGGCCAGCAGCGGGTTGCCGTTGACTGGGGGTTCGACACTCAACACATCGGTCGCCGCGCCGCCCAGATGACCGCTGCGCAGGGCATCGGCCAGGGCCTGTTCGTTGATCAAGCCACCACGGGCGGTGTTGACGATAAACGCGCCGGGCTTGAGCAAGGCGAGTTCACGGGCACCGATAAAGTCGCGGGTGTGTTCGTTGAGCGGGCAGTGCAGGGTCAGCGCGTCGACCTGCGCCAGCAACTCATCCAGCGGCACGCGATCGGCGCGGGCCGGGCGGCCTGGAATCGCACCCAGGATCACGCGCATGCCAAAGGCTTCAGCCAGGCGCGCAACGGCACCGCCCAATTCACCATGGCCCAGCAGGCCGAGGGTTTTGCCTTCCAGCTCGACGATCGGGTAGTCCAGCAGGCAGAACTGCTTGGCTTGTTGCCAGTGCCCCGCCTGCACATCCCGTTGATAGTCGTTCAGGCGCGTCGCCAGGTTCAGCAGCAGCATGATCGTATGCTGCGCCACCGATGGCGTGCCGTAACCCTGGCAATTGCTCACGGTAACGCCGTGGGCGCGGGCGGCAGCGAGGTCGACGTTGTTGGTGCCGGTGGCGGTCACCAGGATCAGCTTCAGCTCGGGGCAGGCCGCCAGGGTCTCGGCATTCAGCGCGATCTTGTTGCTGATCGCCACCTGCGCGCCTTGCAGGCGTTCGATAATGTTTTCGGGTGTGGTCTGCTGGTGCAGGCTCAGTTCGCTGAAGAGTGCCTGCAACCCGCTGAGGTCCAGGTCCCCGAGGTCCAGGGAAGGGTGATCAAGGAAGACGGCGCGGCGATTGTTCGTCATCAACTGTACCTTTTGCGGCGGGATTCGAAGGCGTAATCTGCCGAGCCTATCAGATGAAATAATCAGTTACTTCCTGGAGTGTGCATGTACCTCACCGAGTTCTTGACCGTGGCACTGATTCACCTGTTGGCGGTGGCCAGCCCTGGCCCGGATTTCGCCGTGGTGGTACGTGAAAGCGTGACCCATGGCCGACGTGCCGGCACCTGGACGGCGTTGGGCGTCGGTTCGGCGATTTTCCTGCACGTGGGGTATTCGCTGCTGGGCATCGGCTTGATCGTGTCCCAGTCCATCGTGCTGTTCAATGCGCTGAAATGGGCGGCGGCGGCCTACCTGCTGTACATCGGCTTCAAGGCCCTGCGCGCCCAGCCGGCCAAGCCTGCCAGTGAAGAAGACCTGCACCTGGAAGCGGGCGAGCGCACCGCCCGTGGTGCGTTTACCTCAGGGTTTGTCACCAATGGCTTGAACCCCAAGGCCACGCTGTTCTTCCTGTCGCTGTTCACCGTGGTGATCAATCCCCACACGCCGTTGGCGGTCCAGGCCGGTTACGGCGTGTACCTGGCCGTGGCGACCGCGATCTGGTTTTGCCTGGTGGCCATGCTGTTCAGCCAGCAACGCGTACGCGCCGGTTTTGCACGCATGGGCCACTGGTTCGACCGCACCATGGGCGCGGTGCTGATTGCCATCGGTGTGAAGCTGGCCTTTACCAGCATGAAATAAGCCGGATGCTGGCTCAAAGCTAGCATTCATTGGGTTCTGCAAATCATTCCTTTGGCTGATTTGGCTGAAACATAAGCGCTCTAAAGTGCAGATGTTTCAGCCAAGACCGTGCAGTCAGATAAGGGATTCGTATGTTGCAGACTCGTGTTATCCCGCCCGCCGAAGGCGCCTACCAATACCCGCTGTTGATCAAACGCCTGTTGATGTCCGGGACACGCTACGAGAAGACCCGGGAAATCGTCTACCGCGACCAATTGCGCTACACCTATCCCACCCTGATCGAGCGCGTCGCCCGCCTGGCCAATGTGCTGACCGAGGCCGGGGTCAAGGCCGGTGACACCGTGGCCGTGATGGACTGGGACAGCCATCGCTACCTGGAATGCATGTTTGCCATTCCGATGATTGGTGCGGTAATCCACACCATCAACGTGCGCCTGTCCCCGGAACAGATTCTGTACACCATGAACCACGCCGAGGACCGCTTTGTACTGGTCAACAGCGAGTTCGTGGGGCTCTACCAGGCCATTGCCGGCCACCTCACCACCGTCGACAAAACCCTGCTGCTCACCGACGGCGCGGACAAAACCGCCGAACTGCCGAACCTGGTGGGTGAGTACGAAACATTACTGGCGGCGGCGAGCCCCCGCTACGACTTCGAGGATTTCGACGAAAACTCCGTCGCCACCACCTTCTACACCACCGGCACCACGGGCAATCCCAAGGGCGTGTACTTCACCCACCGCCAACTGGTGCTGCACACCATGGGCGTGGCGACCATCATGGGCAGCGTCGACAGCGTGCGGCTGTTGGGCACCAACGACGTCTACATGCCGATCACTCCGATGTTCCACGTGCACGCCTGGGGCCTGCCGTATGTGGCGACCATGCTCGGCCTGAAGCAGGTTTATCCAGGCCGCTACGACCCCGAATACCTAGTGGAGCTGTGGCGCAAGGAGAAGGTCACCTTCTCCCATTGTGTGCCGACCATCCTGCAAATGGTGCTCAACGCCAAGGCCGGCCAGGGCGTGGATTTCGGCGGCTGGAAAATCGTCATCGGTGGCAGCGCCCTCAATCGCTCACTGTATGAAGCCTCCAAGGCCCGCGGGATCCAACTGACAGCGGCGTACGGCATGTCCGAGACCGGGCCGCTGGTGTCCTGCGCCCATCTCAATGAAGAACTGATGGCCGGCACCGAAGACGAACGCACCACCTACCGCATCAAGGCCGGCGTGCCCGGCCCATTGGTGGAAGCGGCGATCATCGATGGCGAGGGCAACTTCCTGCCCGCCGACGGTGAATCCCAGGGCGAGCTGGTGCTGCGCGCGCCATGGCTCAGCGAAGGCTATTTCAACGAGCCGCAGAAGGGCGCCGAGCTGTGGGCCGGCGGCTGGATGCACACCGGCGATGTGGCCACCCTCGATGCCTTCGGCGTGATCGATATCCGCGACCGCATCAAGGACGTGATCAAGACCGGCGGCGAGTGGATCTCCTCCCTGGCGCTGGAAGACCTGGTCAGCCGTCACCCGGCGGTACGCGAAGTAGCGGTGGTGGGGATTGCCGACCCGCAGTGGGGCGAGCGCCCGTTTGCGTTGCTGGTGGTGCGTGATGGCCATGTGATAGGGGCCAAAGAGCTGAAGGAACATCTCAAGCCGTTTGTGGAATTGGGCCACCTGAGCAAGTGGGCGATTCCAAGCCAAATCGCCGTTGTTACGGAAATTCCCAAGACCAGTGTCGGCAAGCTCGACAAAAAACGTATCCGTATCGACATCATCGAATGGCAGGCCAACAACAGCACCTTCCTCTCCACCCTCTGACGCTGCTTGCCGTGCCCTCGCGGGCACGGCAGCGCTCTAGTCCAAGCCTTCACTTGTGATTTGCCAATTTTCAGCCATCCTTCCGTCGCTGACCTTCGTCAGCATGGCGAAAAGGACTGTGGCAGACGGGTTGGTGATGCAAATCACACTTTAGAGGGATCAAGCGGTACCCCCTGCTGGCTATAGTCCATCCCAGAGTTTTTCAAGGTGCGGTGCTGTGAACCTGGCGGGTTCATCTGTTCGCCCGGCATTGGAATCGTTGTATTCCGGCCGTTACAAGCCCTTAGAAACGACTCACTGCCATAACAATAATGCACATGGAGTAGCGTCGATGATCTCAGCACACCAGTTCTGGCGCCGGGCAAAACTGCCTTTGGCCGTCAGCCTCGCCTCTACGCTCGCCGGGCCCGCATTCGGCGTCAGTTTCAACATCGGTGAAATCGAAGGCAGCTTTGACTCGTCCCTGTCGGTCGGAGCCAGTTGGTCGACGGCGGGTCGCAATAAAGACCTGATCGGTGCCAACAACGGTGGCAGGGGGTTGTCGCAAACCTCGGATGACGGTCACCTGAACTTCGACAAAGGTGATTCCTTCTCGAAGATCTTCAAAGGCATTCATGACCTTGAGTTGAAATACGGCGACACCGGCGTGTTTGTCCGGGGCAAGTACTGGTATGACTTCAAGCTTAAAGACGACGACCTCGATTTCAAGAACATCAGCGACAACAACCGCCCAACAGGCGCCCGATCTTCCGGCGGGCAGATTCTCGACGCCTTCGTCTACCACAACTACTCGATTGGTGATGAACCGGGTTCCGTACGGTTGGGCAAGCAGGTAGTGAGCTGGGGTGAGAGCACGTTCATTGGTGGCGGTATCAACGCCATCAACCCGATCGACGTGGCTGCATTCCGTCGTCCGGGGGCCGAGATCAAGGAGGGCCTGATTCCGGTCAACATGTTCTACCTGTCGCAAACGCTGACCGACAACCTGTCGGCTGAAGGCTTCTATCAGATCGGTTGGGACAAGACCGTGACCGATAACTGCGGCACGTTTTTTTCGCAGCCCGACATCATTACCACCGGCTGTAACGATAATTTGCGGGTGTTGAACAAGCGTTCCACGATCAACCCGGCCGCTTTGCCGAGCTTGGCCGCCTTGGGCGTCGACGTTAATGACGAGGGCGTCCTGGTGCGCCGCGGTCCGAACCGTAACGCACGTGACGGCGGCCAATACGGCGTCGCAATGCACTACAACTTTGAGCCGCTGGACACCGAGTTCGGCGCCTACTACATGAACTACCACAGCCGTGCGCCGATTTTCAGTGCAACTGGCGCGCCTCAGTCGGTCTACGACAGAGCCAGGCCTTTGGGTCAGGCAGCTGCACTGGTGGTGGCGGGCAACTCGCAATACTTCGTTGAGTATCCGGAAGACATCCACCTCTTTGGCTTGAGTTTCTCCACCACGTTGCCTACCGGCACGGCATGGAGCGGCGAGTTGAGCTACCGGCCCAACGCGCCTGTGCAGTTGAACTCCACCGACATCCTGTTTGCCGGCGTTCGCCCTCTGGGCTTCCCGGTGCTCAAGGATGCTTCGTTGTTAAGCGGTGTACCAGGCCAGGATTTGCATGGTTATCGCCGTAAGGAAATCACTCAACTCCAAACCACGTTCACCCACTTCTTTGACCAGGTCATGGGCGCCAGCCGCCTGACGCTGGTGGGCGAAGTCGGTATGACCTATGTCGGCGGGTTGGAGAGCAAGTCCAAGGTTCGCTATGGCCGTGATCCGGTGTTTGGCCCGGGTACCCTGCCTAACGGCGCGTGTGCGGCATTGAACAACTCTACCGCCCAAGGTGCTGGCCTTCCCAATGCCAACGGCCTGAACACCAGTTGCAACAACGACGGCTTCACTACTGCAACTTCGTGGGGCTACCGTGGCCGTGCGATCTGGGAATACCCGGATGTGTTTGCCGGCGTCAACCTCAAACCCAACGTGGCCTGGTCCCATGACGTTAAGGGTTACTCGCCTGGCCCTGGCGGTAACTTCGAGGAAGGCCGCAAGGCGATCAGCCTCGGGCTGGACGCCGAGTACCAGAACACTTACACCGCGAGCCTGGCCTACACCAACTTCTTTGGTGGCGACTACAGCACCGTGGACGACCGCGACTTTGTCGCCTTGAGCGTCGGCGTGAACTTCTAAGCACACTCTCTTTAAGCAGTATGTTTTAAGGAAGAACCAGAACATGAAAATAACTAAAAATCTGTTGCAGGTGGGTGTGCTGGGGCTGTCGATCATGGCGGGTAGCGTCATGGCGGCGGTCTCGGCGGATGAAGCCGCCAAGCTCGGCACGACCCTGACCCCGATGGGCGCCGAAATGGCCGGTAACGCGGCCGGCACCATCCCTAAATGGTCGCCGCTGCCAACCAACGCCGGTGCCGTGGATGCCCGTGGCTTCCTCGCCAACCCATACGCCAACGAACAACCGCAATTCACCATCACCGCGCAGAACGTCGAGCAGTACAAGGACAAGCTGGCGCCGGGGCAGTACGCGATGTTCAAGCGCTACCCCGACACCTTCAAGATGCCGGTCTACCCGACCCATCGCGGCGCCACGGTGCCAGCTGATGTGTTCGCCGCCATCAAGAAAAACGCCACCAGCACCAACCTGGTGTCCGGCGGCAACGGCCTGGAAAACTTTGAAACCGCCGTACCGTTCCCGATTCCGAAAAGCGGCGTTGAAGTGATCTGGAACCACATCACCCGCTATCGCGGCGGCAGCGTGACCCGCCTGGTGACCCAGGCCACGCCGCAAACCAACGGCTCGTTCAGCCTGGTGTATTTCCGTGATCAGTTCGTGTTCCGCGACAAGATGAAGGACTACGACCCGAAAAACCCGGGCAACATCCTGTTCTACTTCAAGCAGCAAGTGACTGCGCCGGCACGTCTGGCCGGTGGTGTGCTGCTGGTGCACGAAACCCTCGACCAGGTGAAAGAGCCGCGTTCGGCGTGGGTCTACAACGCCGGCCAGCGTCGTGTGCGCCGGGCACCGCAAGTGTCGTATGACGGCCCGGGTACCGCCGCCGACGGCCTGCGTACCTCCGACAACCTCGACATGTTCAACGGTGCACCGGACCGCTACGACTGGAAACTGGAAGGCAAGAAAGAGCTCTACATCGCCGAAAACAGCTACAAGCTTGACGATCCGAAGCTCAAGTATGTCGACATCATCAAGGCCGGCCACATCAACCAGGACCTGGCGCGCTACGAGCTGCGCCGCGTGTGGCATGTGGTTGCAACCCTGAAGGAAGGCCAGCGCCATATCTACGCCAAGCGTGACTTCTTCATCGACGAAGACACTTGGCAAGCCGCGGTCATCGACCACTACGACGGTCGTGGCCAGCTGTGGCGCGTGGCGGAAGCCCATGCCGAGAACTACTACGACAAGCAAGTGCCGTGGTACGCCCTCGAAACCCTCTACGACCTGCAGTCCGGCCGCTACCTGGCACTGGGCATGAAGAACGAAGAGAAACAGGCCTATGACTTCGGTTTCACCGCCACCACCAGCGACTTCACCCCGGCGGCTCTGCGCCAGGATGGTGTTCGCTAACTTGCTGTAAACGAGGCCGCATCCTCGAAGAAGCCCCGACTGGTTCGGGGCTTCTTTTTGCGCGACCACGGTGGCGAGGGAGCTTGCTCCCGCAGGGATGCGTAGCAGCCCCAAAAACGGGAGCGCTGCGCACTCCGGCGGAAGCAAGCTCCCTCGCCACAGAGTGTGGGTCGTTCCAGAAGAAGTCCGGATATTTTTTGTTGTAGTCTTTTTCAGACAAATGTTGCAAAGATCTACAAAGCTGCCGCTTTTACCGCTAGTCTGCGGACATCTGCAATGCCGACAACAGCCTTCTACAAGAGCCCGGCGATGACTGATCTGTCCCGAATTCAAGGGCCTGCCAGCGCGGTGATTCCGACCCTGGAAGGGCGCTTCTATCGACCCCCACTGCCTGACGGCTATGTGTTGCGACCGCGCCTGTGCGAACGGCTGAGTGAAGGTTTGGCCGGGCGTCTGTTGCTGGTCAGCGCCCCGGCCGGGTTCGGCAAGAGTTCGCTGGCGGTGGAGTTCTGCCAGAGCCTGCCGGCCCACTGGCAAAGCCTGTGGCTGGGGCTCAGTCCTCGCGATAATGACCCGGGACGTTTCCTTGAACGCCTGCTCGACGGCTTGCAGCAATACTTCCCGCAGTTGGGCGCCCAATCCCTGGGCCTGCTGAAAATGCGCCAGCGTCACCAACCCTTCGCCTTTGAAGAATGGCTCGACGGCCTGCTGGATGAGCTGACGGTGCACCTGTCGACCCAGGCGCCGCTGTTGCTGGTGCTGGATGACTACCATCTGGCCCAGGGCCCGGTACTCGACCGCTGCCTGCAATTTTTCCTCAATCATCTGCCCGACGGCCTGCTGGTGCTGGTCACCAGCCGCCAGCGTCCCGACTGGCACCTGGCCCGCCTGCGCCTGTCCCGGCATTTGCTGGAACTGCACGAGCAGGACCTGCGCCTGACTCACGGCGAATCCCTGGCGCTGCTGGATCGCCACAGCAGTTCATTGCGTGGTGAAGCCCTGGATAACCTGATCCGGCGCAGCGAAGGCTGGGTGGCCGGCCTGCGTTTCTGGCTGCTGGCGGCTTCCGAGGCCGGCAGCGAAGGTACGCTGCCCCAGGGTTTGCACGGCGGGGAAGGGCTGATCCGCGATTACCTGCTCGAAGAGGTCATCGACTGCCTGCCCTCGGAAGTCCAGGCGTTCCTCTACGACACCGCGTCCCAGGAGCGCTTTTGCAGCGAGCTGTGCGACGCCGTGCGCGAGGCCCACGACAGCACGGAAATCCTGCGCTACCTGCAAGCCCACCAGGTATTCCTGGTGCCGCTGGACGAGCAGGGCCATTGGTACCGTTATCACCATCTGTTTTCCGACCTGCTGCGCACCCGGCGCGCGAGCAATGCTGTGTTGCCGGCAGCCAGCCTGCACCTGCGGGCCTGCCGCTGGTTCAATGCCCAGGGCTTGATCGACGAGGCAGTGGAGCAGGCACTGCGTGCGGGCCACCTGGATGTGGCGGCAAACCTGGTGCAGAACCTGTCCGAAGAGCAACTGCTGGCGGAGCAGAATGTCGGCATGCTGCTGCGCTGGAAAATGGACTTGCCCGACAGTTTGCTGATGAGTACGCCACGCCTGATCGTGCTCTACAGCTGGGCGTTGGGCCTGGCCTGCCAGCTGGATGCGGCGCAGGAACTGGCCAGCCACCTCAGCCGTTTTTTACCGGCCCCGTCGGCCACCGCGCAAAAGTCGATGCTGGCGCAATGGCTGGCCCTCAGCGGGATTATTGCCCGGGGCCGTGGTGATCGTGAGCTGACCCACTCGTATTGCAGCGAGGCCCTGGAAAGCCTGCCGCACAAACGCTATGGCCAGCGGTTGATGTGCCTGTCGACCCTGTCCAACCTGGCCATTGTCGACGCCGACCTGTGGCGCGCCCGCGGCCTGAACCGCGAATCCCTGGAGTTGGCGCAGCGGGTCGGCAATCCATTGTTCGAAGCGCTGGCCCATTACGACCGAGCGCGTGTACTGCAGGCCCGTGGCGAGATCCTGCGGTCGCTGGATGAAGTGCGCCAGGGCCTGCAACGTTTGCAAGGCCTGGCGCCGCAACGGCTGTACGCAGTGCGCGCGCGCCTGGCGTTGTACGAAGGCTATTTGCTGCTGATGCGCTGCCAGCCTGAAGCCGGGCTCGCTCGGCTGCGTGCCGGATTGACGGAGGCGCGAGCCTGTCGGGATATCAGCGTGTTGATCGGCCACTGTGTGATCGCCAGCTTCGAAGGTCGCCGTGGCGACTTCTCCGTGGCCTTTGCCGAATTGGCCGAGGCCGAGCGCTTGATGCATATCTGGGACGTGCCGCCGATTTTCTATCTGGCGATGATCACCCTGGTCAAATGCGAGCTATGGCTGGCTCAGGGGCGCACCGACCTGGCGGATGCCTGGCTGACGCGGCTGGGGCAAACCTACAACGGTGAACAGGCCGCTGCCGCACCGGAGTTCCACCCGCACCTGCCGCAACATATCGAGTTGCAACAGGCGGCACTCGACGCCATCCGTCATCAGCCGGCGGCTTCACTGCAACGGCTCGACGAACTGGCACGCCAGGCCCATAACAGTGGCCGGCAGATGATCAGCCTGATGGCGCTGACCCAGCAGGCACTGTTACTGCTGGACGGTGGCCAGGAAGCCCAGGCCCGTCCGGTGTTTGCCCGCGCGCTTGAAGCGGCTGCCGGTGGCGCGATGCAACCTTTCCAGCGCCTGTTGGAACGCTATCCCGAGTGGACGCGGGAGCAGCTGTCTCGGGATCCCCATGGACTGTTGAACCAGGGCCTGCTGGCACTCTTGCCGGATGTTGCAGTAGTTGAAACCCCACACACACTGGAGACCCTGAGCACCCGTGAACTGGCGGTGCTGCACCTGATCGCACAGGGTTGTTCAAACCAGGAGATCAGCAATCAGCTGTTTATCTCCCTGCACACCGTGAAAACCCACGCCAGCCATATCAACAGCAAGCTCGGGGTGGAGCGGCGCACACAGGCGGTGGCGCGGGCGCAGGAGATGGGATTGCTGGGGTAGAAACCTGGATCAATGGGATCGAAAGCCCCAGACGATTTCCACCACGCGGGCTGCCACCAGTACATAGATCAGGATAAGCAGCAGCTGAAGGACCAGGTGATAACGCAGCTTGGCGAGCCGGCGGATGCCATCGCTCACATTCAGCACCATCAGCAAGCTTGAAACGACGATCAAGCCCCACCCGGCCACGCTTGACGCCAGGATGCCGAGGAACAGCTGATGTTTCCCGGCCAGTGCGTTGGTGCCCGCAGCAAACAAGAGCGCGCATACCAGCAGGTTCTTCACATTGTCGAAGACCTGGGTGCTGAAGTCATTCTCCAGCAGTTGTTGATACCACTTCCAGAATGTGCGCATGGCTCGATCCCCTGGATCAATGTTTACCGCACGGCGGGGCACTCACTCGATGACTTGTCGGCGGCCTGGCTGAGCAGCGCGGCAAACCGCTTGACGTTGTTTTGCTGCGCGATCACCAGGTCGTCAATGGTCGGGCCGGATGGCGACTGCACCACCGTGCGACACGTCAGCGGCGTGCGTTCGTCCGTGCCCGTCTGGCGAAGCCGCCATTTGACGTCGAGCAGGGCGTACTGCCCGGGGATCGAGTCAAAGCGCTGGACCTCAATGCGCACCGCCAGGTTTTTCCGGCTGCTGGCGAGTTGATCCACCAGCGCGCTGCGCAACTCATCCACCAGGCTGGCAGCCCACCATTGCGTCTCGAGAATGGCCACGCCGCTGTCACCCTGGCGGATGACAATCTGTGGCCTGTCGACCTGTGGCGGGACCGTGATGCTTTCAATCCGGATCTCGCCCCCCGCGGCCAATGACGCATTGCTGCGCTGCACCGGCGTCAGGGTATGAAATTGAATGGGCTCACTGCGGCACGCCGTCAGCAGCAGCAACCCGGTGAGCAGCGTGATCTTCAGCGGCAAAGCCATGGTGGTTGCTCCTGTGGTCATTTGCGCGGTGGCCCTTGCAGGTCGGAGGGCGCGGCGTTGTCGGGGCGACCGCGAATCAGCGATTCGGGATGGCGTGCCAGGTAGTCCGACAGCTCTCGCAGGGAGCGCGACATGCGGCTCAGTTCGTCCAGGGTGTGGGTCAACTGTTCCCGTTGCGGCGAATCCTCGGCCAGGGTCGAACTGGCGGATTGCAGGGTTTTACTCACGTCGGCCAGCGCGTTTTGCACCCCCGGCAGTGTCTTGGCGTTGAACTGGCCGAGACCCTTGCGCAGTTCCACCAGGCTGCCGTCGAGGTTGCCGGCAATTCGCTCGATCGGCAGCTGGTTGATCTTGTTGACGATGCCTTCGAGTTTTTCCTGCAGTTGTTCCAGGTTACCGGGGATGGTCGGAATACTGACGGGGCGCAGGTTCGGGTCAAACACGACTTTGTCGGCCTTGGGGAAGAAGTCCAGGGCGATATACAGCTGGCCAGTGAGCAGGTTGCCGCTGCGGGCCTGGGCGCGCAGGCCGTGTTCGATGAAGCTGCCTATCAGGCGCACACCGCCGGCTTCGTCGTTGGGGTCATGCTTCAAGACCGTGAGCATTTTGGTGTTGGCTTCGCCGAGGCGCTGCGGGTAGATCACGATGCCGACGTTGACCGGGAAGCTGCGTTTTTTCTCGTCGAAATCCAGGTTGATCGACACCACTTTGCCGAATTCGATACCCAGGAACTCCACTGGCGCACCCACCGTAAGCCCGCGCAAGGCCTGGTCGAACCGCAGGTTCAGGTATTGCGCCTTGCCATTGGGCGGGGCCAGCGCGGTTTGCTGGTCGGCGAACAGTTCATAGGAGTGTTCTTCGTCGGCCGGCTTGTCGTTGGGGCTGTAGGGCGGGGCGAGGAAGGCGATGCCGCCCACCAGCATGGACGACAAGGATTCGGTTTTCAGCGCAAACCCGTTGGCGCCGACACTCACATCAATCCCGCTGGCGTTCCAGAACCGGGTGTTCTCGGTGACGTAGGCGTCATTGGGTGCATGCACGAACACGTCGATGTTCACGCCCTTGCCGTCAGCGTCCAGAGCATAGGCCACCACCTGGCCAACGGGAATCTTGCGGTAGTACACGGGGGAGCCGATATCCAGCGAACCCAGATCCTGGGTGTGCAGCGTGAAGCGCTTGCCCGGTTCGCCATAGGTAATGGGCGGCGGGTTTTCCAGGCCGGTGAACCGGTTGGCGCGGGTATCGGACTGGCCGATATCGGCGCCGATATAATCCCCTGAGAGCAGCGTGTCGATACCGGAAACGCCACCGGCGCCGATACGTGGGCGCACCACCCAGAACTGCGAGTCTTCACGGGTGAAGCTTTCAGCCTGTTTGGACAGTTTGATCGTGGCGTTGACGCTTTTCTGATCGTCGCTCAACTCCACGTCAGTCACCTGGCCGATCACCACGTTGCGGTATTTCACGTCGGTCTTGTTGGCGGTCAGGCCGCTGCCGGTCTTGAAGGTAATGGTAATGCTCGGCCCTTGCTGAAGGATGCTGTGCACCACCAGCGAAATGCCCACCAGCACCGCGACAATCGGCACGATCCACACCAGCGAGACGCTGAAGCGCCGCGTCTTGATCGCAGGCGAGCCCGCAGGCTGCGGTTTGTCAGTGGTTTGCGACGCCATCCGGCATCTCCTCGTTGTGTGGGTTTTCCCAGATCAGGCGCGGGTCGAAACTCATTGCCGAGAGCATGGTGAAAACCACCACCAGGCCAAAGAACAGAATGCCCAGGCGCGGCTCGATGGTGCCCAGGGCCTGGAACCGCACCAGGGCGGCCACCAAGGCCACCACGATCACATCCAGCATCGACCAGTAGCCAATCACTTCGACGAAGCGAAACAGCTTCGAGCGCTCCTTGCGCGCCCACTGGTTATTGCGCTGCACAGTGACCAGCAGCAACGTCAATGCGACGAACTTGATACCCGGCACCGCGATGCTGGCGATGAAAATGATCAGGGCGATGTCCCAGGCGCCGTGCTGCCAGAACTCCAGCACGCCGCTCATGATGGTGCTGTCGGCGCCTGAGCCGAGCATCGAGGTGTTCATCACCGGCAGTAAGTTGGCGGGCACGTAAAACGCCAGCGCCGTCAGCATATAGGCCCAGGTACGGGTCAGCGAATGGACCTTGCGCCGGTGCAGCGGCGCGCCGCAACGCTCGCATTCGTCGGGCGCGGTGCTGACGTCGCAAGCCTGGCCGCAGCTGTGGCACAGGCACAGGTTCAGCTCGCTGGCGGTCGGTGGACGGCTCATAAGATGTCCCACAGGTCGCGAATATCACGCCCCGCAATGCGGATCAGCAACAGGCTGAGGGCGGCCAGGGCAAACAGGCCGGTGCCGGGCAATACATCCAGCATGCCGGCGAGTTTGAACACCGCCACCATGGCGCCGAGCAGGCAGACTTCGAGCATGCTCCAGGGCCGAAGCGCTTCGAGCCAGCGCATGCACAGCTTGAACGCCGGCGAGCGTTGGCCCTTCATCGCAAAGCCCAGCACCCAGATCAACAGCAGCAACTGGAACACCGGCGCGATGATGATGGAAATCGCCGCCACCAGCGCGATGAAGGTGATCGGGCCCTGGGCCAGTGCGACCACCGAATCCCATAACGTGGCGCTGCTTTTCAGGCCTTGCAGGCTGATGCTCATCACCGGGTAGAAGTTGGCGAAAATCCACAGCACGGTGGCGGTCAGGGTCAGGGCCAGGCGTTGTTCCACCGACAGCCCGTTATAACGCTGGAGTACGCCTGCGCAGCGGGTGCAAAGGGTCTTCTGATGTTTGGCGAGCGTGACTTTTTCGTACACGCAATCGCAGTGTTCGCAGATGATCAATGGGCTGAGGGTCGCCATAAGTCCCACTCCATGCGCTATACGTTGCGCGTTGTATGACTGGCGCCAGAGTAGCTTAGCAGTTGCCGGGTTTGACAGCCGTGCGCTCGCGAGCGCTTTCGGATCGGGTGCAGGGTCGAACATACTGTGCGCCAGAATGCAGTACAAAAGAGTGTGCCTTTGAATTTGCAGGAATACCCATGAATATTCAGTCTCCCGCGCTGATCCGCGAAACGTTCCCGGTAGGCCCGTTGCAGTGCAACTGCACGATCATCGGCGACCCCGTCACCAAAAAAGCCATCGTCGTCGACCCGGGCGGCAACCATGAGCTGATCCTGGCGCGCCTCGATGCGCTGGGCCTGAAAGTGGTCAGTATTATTCACACCCACGCCCATCTCGATCACTTCCTGGCCTCCGGGCAGTTGAAGGAAAAAACCGGCGCTACCCTGCACCTGCACAAGGAAGACCAGTTTCTGTGGGACAACCTGGAAATGCAGTGCCAGATGTTCCGCGTGCCTTACACGCCAGTGCCGTCGCCGGATCGTTGGCTGGAGGATGAAGAAGAGCTGGCCTGTGGTTGCGGGGTTGCCTTGCATACACCTGGACACACACCCGGCTCGATGAGTTTCTGGTTCGCCGATGCGAAGTTGCTGATTGCCGGCGATACCCTGTTTCGGCGCGGCGTGGGCCGTACGGATTTGTGGGGCGGTGACCAGGCGACCATCGTGCGCTCGATCAAGCAACGGCTCTACACTCTGGATGAAGCGGCGGTGGTGGTGACAGGGCACGGTCCGGATACGCGCCTGGGAGATGAAATGCGTGAGAATCCGTTTGTCCGCGCGTGAAGGAAAATGTGGGTAGTTTTTCGGATACCAAGTGGCAACTATCAGACGAAACATATAGAGAAAATGACAATTACCGTTCAGGAAGTCTCTGCTAGGGTTTGAGTGTGGCCGGGCTTGTGTGGAGATGGAATTTTTACCGTTTGTCGTGTTCCAAGCTCGGCACAGGTCCAATGCCAATGTCCTCTGCATCACCGAATGCAAAAGTAGGAGCTTCCTTCATGTTCACTTCTCGTCGTCTGCTTGTTGTTGCTACTGCCGTAGCCCTGTTGTCGGGCTGCGCTTCACCTAATCCTTATGACGGCAGCCAGGCACAGGGTGGTGGCTCTTCCGGTGTGAGCAATACCGCCAAGTATGGTGGCCTGGGCGCCCTGGCTGGTGCGTTGGCGGGTGCAGCCATCGACCACAACAACCGCGGCAAGGGTGCGTTGATCGGCGCTGCCGTCGCCGGTATCGGTGGTGCGGGCTACGGCTACTACGCCGACCAGCAGGAAAAGAAACTGCGTGCCAGCATGGCCAACACCGGTGTCGAAGTGCAGCGCCAGGGCGACCAGATCAAGCTGATCATGCCGGGTAACATCACCTTCGCCACCAACTCGGATGCGATCTCCAGCAGCTTCTACACGCCGCTGAACAACCTGGCGAACTCGCTGAAGCAGTTCAACCAGAACACCATCCAGATCGTTGGCTACACCGACAGCACCGGCAGCCGTCAGCTCAACATGGACCTGTCCCAGCGTCGTGCGCAGAGCGTGGCCAATTACCTGACCTCCCAAGGTGTCAGCCCGACCAACCTGAGTGCCCGCGGTGCCGGCCCGGATAACCCGATCGCCAGCAACGCCGATGTCAATGGCCGTGCCCAGAACCGTCGTGTGGAGGTCAACCTGGGCCCGATCCCTGGCCAGCAGTACGGTCAGCCGGCCGCCCAGCAGCAACAGGCGCCGCAGCAGAACAACCAGTTCCAGGGCAACCCGTACCAGCAGTACCAGTAATCTGTAGTCAATAAAAAGGGCGCCGTGCAATCCATGCACGGCGCCCTTTTTTGTGGCTGACGATAAATCAGTCGATGTATTCGAACAGCTTCACGATCTTCTGTACGCCGGACACACTTTGTACCAGGTTGGCGGCGCGGGTGGCTTCTGCCTGGGTCAGCAGGCCCATCATGTAGACGATGCCGTTGTCGGTGACGATCTTGATCCGAGAGCCGGGAATGGCGCTGTCGGTCAGCATCTGGGTCTTGATCTTGGTGGTCAGCAGGGCGTCGTTGCTGATTGCCAGCAGGGTGATCGGGTCCATCACCTGCAGTTCGTTGTGAACCTTCTTGACCCGCTGCACAGTGGCGGCAGCTTGTTCAGCCTGGGCCTTCAAGTCGGCGCGCGGGGTTTGGCCGGTGAGCAGCACCACGCCGTTGAAGCTGACGACCACGATGCGCGACGCGCCGTTGCCCAGGTCTGGAGCGGCCTTGGACACGTTGACGGAAACCTTGGTCTCGATCAGTGAGTCATCGATTTTGCTGCCGAAAGTGCGGGTGCCTTTATCGTCCTGGATGGGCGTGTCGCGGCTCGCTTCGATTACCGAGCTGCAGCCGCTGATGCCTAGGCACAGCGTGATTGCCAATAGGCTAAGGCGTTTAACGGTCATTCTTCACTCCCGAACAGTTGGCTGTCGATCAGATCGCACAGGCAGTGGATCGCCAGCAGGTGGACTTCCTGGATACGTGCGGTGACATTGGCCGGGACGCGGATTTCCACGTCTTCGGGCAACAGCAGCGAGGCCATGCCGCCGCCGTCGCGTCCGGTCAATGCTACGACAATCATTTCACGATCATGTGCGGCCTGGATCGCTTGAATAATATTCGCCGAGTTACCGCTGGTGGAGATCGCCAGCAGGACGTCCCCCGGCTGGCCAAGGGCGCGGATCTGTTTGGAGAAGATTTCGTTGTAGCTGTAGTCGTTGGCGATCGAGGTGATCGTCGAGGTGTCGGTGGTCAGGGCGATGGCCGGCAGGCTCGGGCGCTCACGCTCGAAGCGGTTGAGCAGCTCGGAGGAGAAATGCTGGGCATCGCCGGCCGAACCGCCGTTGCCGCACGAAAGCATTTTGCCCTCGTTGAGCAAGGCGTTGACCATGACCTGACTGGCTTGCTCGATGTGCGGTGCAAGTACGTCCATCGCCTGTTGCTTGGTATCGATACTGGCCTGGAAAAGCTGGCGAATTCGGGATTGCATGTCCATCTGTGTGACCTTAAGTAGCGCGGCTGTTTGGCACAGGAATGTGCAGCCCGCAAAGCAAAGAGCAAAAGTGTGCGGTGTAGATGTCCGGCGAATCAGCTGTCAAAGGCATCTTGCAGCCAGTTCAGATCGGCTGTTCCCCGGGGAGTGCTTTCTATGGCAACCACATCGAAACGGCAGGGATGATCGGCCCAGCGACGCTCCTTGAGCAGGAAAAACTGCGCGGCGAGTATCAGCTTCTGGCGCTTGCGCCCGTCGATACTGGCGAGCGCGCCACCCCATTGTGCGTGTTTTCTGTAGCGGACTTCGACAAATACTACTGTATCGCCGTCAAGCATGACCAGATCAAGCTCGCCGCGTTTGCATAACCAGTTCTGCGCCAGGAGGCGCAGACCTTGTCGTTGCAGGTACTCGAGAGCTTGAAGTTCGGCGTCCTTGCCGCTTTGTGCGCTTGACCGCTCGGGCATCAGCGCGGGGTATCAGGCAGGCGCTGGATCTCGCCACCGACGAACTTCGCCCATGGCATCTGGCGGTCGACACGCTGGCTGGCGCTGACGCCCAGGTTGCCCGACAGGCCGTCGACACGAGTGTCCGGCAGTGCCTTGAGCTGCCCCAGGCGCGGCGCCAGGCGGTAGGCATCCACACCCATCGCATAAAGACGGCCAAGGCTGCCGTTGGCTTGTGGCCATTGGGCGGCGACCTGGTTGCGCAGCGGGTCGGTGGTGTTCAGCAGCCAAGGGGTTTCGCAGAACATCACGTTGGTCATGTCCAGGTACTGGTTCTTGTCGCCACTGGCGCTGAACACGTGGGACGTCGCATACACCGGCACGTCGCCAGCGTATTGGAAGTTCAGGGTCGGCTTGATCTGCTGGGCCAGTTGCGGAGTCACGGCCAGGAAGATGAACTCGATGTCCTGGCGGCGCGATGGCTGGGCGGAAACATCCGAACCTACCGTGCTTTGCAGGCTCTTGGCGCGGCCTTCGCTCTTGCGCAGCTGGAACAGGTCGGCAATCTGCTGGGCCAGGGCTACCGGCTGGTCAACGTACTCGACGCCCACCACGGTGCCGCCATTGGCTTCCCAATCCTGACGGAATGCCTTGTAGACGCGCTCGCCCCATTCGCCTTTCGGCACCATGGCGGCGGCGCGGTGCAGGCCATCGGCGCGAGCACGACGGGACACTTCACGGGCTTCGTCTTCAGCGGCCAGGCCAAACTGGAACAGTTGCGCCGGGTTCTGGTCGGCTTCGCTGTAGTTCAGGGCCAGGGTGGTGATCGGCAATTGCGGGCGTGCGCTGAGTTGCTTGACCAGCGGTTTCTCCAGCGGGCCGACCACCAGTTGCACGCCGGCGGCCTGGGCCTTGGCGTAGAAGTCGTCGATGGAGGTCAGGCGCGAGCTGTCGTAGAACTCGATCACCGGCGGCTTCTGCCCGGCTTGTTCAGCCTGGTAGTGCGCGGCCATGAAGCCTTCGCGCAGCGCCTTGGCAACGCCGGCCAGAGGACCTTCCTGCGGCAGCAGCAGGGCGATCTTGTTCAGCGGCTGGCTGGCCAGTTCCTTGAGCTTGGTCAGCGGCTGCGGCAATTGCGAAGCTGCCGGGTGGCCAGGGTTCTGGGCGCGCCAGGTGTCGATGGCCGCCTGCTGTTGCTCCAGAGTGCCGGCGCCCTTGACTGCCTGGGCCAGGCTGATCCAGCCGTCCAGCGTCGGGTTGCCGCTGGCTTGCAGCTGATCGGCAGGCAAGGCGGCAATCAGTGCCCAGATGGCTTCGTGGTTGCTGTTGTAGGCATCGCCCGTCAGCAGCGGGGCCATGGCGACGCGCTCGCGGGCGGCGGCCAGGGTCTGGCCGTCGGCCTCATAGGCGCGGGCATGCACGGTGCCCGTGCGGATCTGCTGTTCAGGCGGCAGTTCCTTGAGGCTTTGCAGGCTCGGGTGATTCAAGGCCGTCAACGCTGCCTTGGGCTGGTTGCGGGCCATCGCCAGTTCAGCCGACAGGGTGCTGGCAAATACCTGCGCCGCCGGTTTCAGGACGTCCAGTGGCACCTGGGCAAGAATCTGCGCCGAGCGTCCCGGATTGTTTTGGTGGAACGCCAGGTCAGCCGCACTCAAGCGCAACAGCGCGGCTTTTTCCGGAGTCTTGGCCGAAGTCGCCTGTTCGAGCAGTTGCTCGATGCTGGCATCCGGAGTCCGGGGGAGGTCGCCAAGGCTGGACGAGGGCGAGCTGGCGCAAGCCGCCAACAGGGCAGCGAGGCAGAGGGCAGAGAACAGCCGCAGGCAAGCGATCATGTAAGTGTTCCTGATACCGATCAAATTAGCGTGGAATTGTACCCAAGCACTGGCCGGGGCGCGATGTTACTGGCGTGAAACCGTCTATTTAGGTCGTGTAAATGTTGCAGGACCCAATACGCGGCTGAAATCGAACCCGCCCCGAGGGCATATATTCAAGGCGTCTACGCGCTACAATGTGGCTTTTGCCAACCATCGAGGTGTGCGTTTTGACTGCTCCAGGTCCTTTGAATTCCACTGCAGGCTCGCTTTTTGTCGTGGCGACGCCCATTGGCAACCTGGACGACATCAGTGCGCGTGCGCTGAAAGTGTTGCGCGACGTAAAACTGATCGCGGCTGAAGACACTCGGCACTCCCAGCGGTTGATGCAGCATTTCGGTATTCCGACCCCCTTGGCCGCCTGTCACGAACACAACGAGCGTGAAGAAGGCAGTCGTTTTATCACTCGTTTGTTGGCGGGTGATGACGTGGCGTTGATCTCGGATGCGGGTACGCCGCTGATTTCCGACCCTGGCTATCATCTGGTTCGCCAGGCGCGGGCGGCTGGTATCAATGTAGTGCCTGTTCCGGGAGCGTGCGCGCTGATTGCTGCATTGTCTGCTGCCGGCTTGCCGTCGGACCGGTTTATCTTCGAAGGCTTCCTGCCTGCCAAGGCCGTCGGGCGCCGGGCGCGCCTGGAACTGGTAAAGGAAGAGTCACGCACGCTGATCTTCTACGAAGCCCCGCACCGCATCCTTGAGTGCCTGCAAGATATGGAGCTGGTGTTCGGCGGCGATCGCCTGGCACTGCTGGCGCGGGAAATCACCAAGACCTTCGAAACCCTCAAGGGCTTGCCGCTGCAGGAACTGCGCGAATTTGTCGAGGGCGACAGCAATCAGCAGCGCGGCGAGTGCGTGGTGCTGGTAGCCGGCTGGTCGGCGCCGGAAAGCGAAGATGCCGTGGGCAGCGAGGCAATGCGCATTCTTGACCTGCTGCTCAAGGAGATGCCATTGAAGCGCGCCGCTGCATTGGCCGCGGAAATAACCGGCGTACGCAAGAACGTCCTGTATCAAGTGGCGCTGGATAAACAAAAGGGCGAATAGTTCCGGGTTCTAACCTGCACTCCGTCTGAACATGATGGCATTAGTGTCTTTTAATACTTGTTCTAACGCCGCCGTGCCGTTAACCTGCGCGGCGGAGAGTCGATTGGACAGTCGCTGCCTTCTATGAAAATTAGAGGGGGGAGGAAAGTCCGGGCTCCATAGGGCGAAGTGCCAGGTAATGCCTGGGAGGCGTGAGCCTACGGAAAGTGCCACAGAAAATAACCGCCTAAGTACTTCGGTACCGGTAAGGGTGAAAAGGTGCGGTAAGAGCGCACCGCACGACTGGCAACAGTTCGTGGCTAGGTAAACCCCACTTGGAGCAAGACCAAATAGGGTCCCAAGGCGTGGCCCGCGCTGGGACCGGGTAGGTTGCTAAAGATGTCCAGTGATGGCCATCGTAGACGAATGACTGTTCAAGACAGAACCCGGCTTACAGATCGACTCTCCACCTTTTTTCCTTCTGTCCGAATCTCGGGCAGGAACCTGGTAGTAACGCGAGAATCCCTCCCTGCTGAATCGTCAGCAGATGCGTCTTCGTAATACCGAAAAAATCTTACTCTTAATAAATTACTTTAACTTTAAGCCTTAGCTCTTTGAGCTATTTGGTGTTGTTGAGTCAAAATCGCCGTCAAACTCTCGTTTCTCCTCCCTTTACCTTCCTAAATCTCCGTTCTGTAAGGCTTTTCCTTGAATCCGCGCCTTGACGGTGTGGTGGGCGCATTCCTATAGTGTGCGCAAGTGGCGGAAAGTGGCACAAAGTGGGTTTTTTGAACGTAAAACGCTAAAATTTGGAGAAACGCATCTGTGTTTCGCGGAGCTAACGCTATCAGTCTCGATGCAAAAGGCCGTCTCGCCATGCCGAGCCGGTATCGTGACGAGCTCATTTCGCGAAGTTCCGGGCAATTAATCATCACCATCGATGCCGTTGATCCCTGTTTATGTGTGTACCCGCTCGATGAGTGGGAGCTGATTGAAACCAAGTTGCGTGCACTGCCTTCACTGCGTGAAGAGAACCGCCGCCTGCAACGCTTGCTGATTGGTAATGCCGTCGACCTCGAACTCGATGGCAGTGGTCGTTTCCTGGTTCCACCGCGTCTGCGCGAATACGCCAAATTGGACAAGCGCGCGATGCTGGTAGGCCAACTGAACAAGTTCCAATTGTGGGACGAAGATGCCTGGGATGCTGTTTCTGCAGCTGACCTGGCTGCTATTCAACAACCGGGCGCCATGCCTGATGAACTGCGTGATTTGATCCTGTGACTATTGATAGCGGCTTTAACCACATCACCGTACTGCTTGACGAAGCCGTTGAGGCTCTCGCCGTACGCGCGGATGGCTGCTATTTGGATGGCACCTTCGGCAGGGGCGGGCACAGTCGGCTGATCCTCAGCCAGCTGGGTCCGGACGGTAAGCTCCTCGGGTTCGACAAAGACCCTCAAGCGATTGCCACCGGGCAAGCGCTAGCGGCCGAAGACGGCCGCTTTGTCGTTGTGCAGCGCAGCTTTGCCGAGCTCGGTGCAGAAGTCGCCGAACGTGGCATGGCGGGCAAGGTGGCCGGGGTTCTGCTGGACCTGGGCGTGTCTTCCCCGCAGCTGGACGACCCTGAGCGCGGCTTCAGTTTCATGAACGACGGCCCGCTGGACATGCGCATGGACCCAAGCCGTGGCATCAGCGCCGCGCAGTTCATCGCTACCGCTCCCCACGAAGAAATCACCCGCGTGTTCAAGGAATACGGCGAGGAGCGCTTCGCTGGCCGCATGGCGCGTGCCGTGGTCGAACGCCGGGAAATCCAGCCGTTCGAGCGCACGGCCGACCTGGCTGAGGTGCTGAAAGTCGCCAACCCTGCATGGGAAAAGGGCAAGAACCCGGCAACCCGTGCGTTCCAGGGCCTGCGTATTCACGTCAACAACGAATTGGGCGACCTGGAAGCCGGCCTCGAAGCCGCCCTGGAAGCCCTGGAAGTGGGTGGTCGCCTGGTGGTGATCAGCTTCCACTCCCTGGAAGACCGTATCGTCAAATTGTTCATGCGTCGCCTGGTCAAGGGCGAGTCCGACAACCTGCCGCGCAACCTGCCGGTGCGTTACGAAGCTTTTGTGCCGAAAATCAAAATCCATGGCAAAGCGCAGTTCGCTTCCGAAGCCGAACTCAAGGCCAACCCACGTGCCCGTAGCGCTGTCATGCGCGTTGCGGAGAAGTTGCGGTGAGCAAGCTTTTCGCCAAGCCCCTTCCGGGCGGCAGCTTCTTTATGTTGCTGCTATTTGTTGGCGTGCTGGTGTCCGCGATTGCGGTGTCCTACAGCGCCCACTACAACCGTCAACTGCTCAATACCCTGTACGGGGAATTGAGCGTGCGCGACAAGGCGCAGGCGGAGTGGGGCCGGTTGATCCTCGAGCAAAGTACCTGGACGGCCCACAGCCGCATCGAAGTGCTGGCCACTGAACAACTGAAGATGCACATCCCGGGCGCTGCAGAAGTTCGCATGGTGGCGCCATGATGAAACTCGAGGGCGCACTCTACCCGTGGCGTTTCCGCGTAGTGCTGGGGTTGCTGGCACTGATGGTGGGCGCGATTGCCTGGCGGATTATCGACCTGCAAGTGGTGGACCGTGACTTCCTGATCGGCCAGGGCGATGCCCGTAGCCTGCGGCATATCCCGATTCCTGCACACCGCGGCCTGATCACCGACCGTAACGGCGAGCCCCTGGCCGTCAGTACTCCGGTGACCACCCTGTGGGCCAATGCCAAGGAAATGCAGACCGCCAAGGACAAATGGCCGGAACTGGCTGCCGCCCTGGGCCAGGACCCGAAAGCCCTGAGCGAACGCCTCGAAGCCCAGGCCAATAAAGAATTCATCTACCTGGTTCGCGGGCTCACCCCCGAACAAGGCCAGCAAGTACTCGACCTTAAAGTCCCCGGTGTCTACGGCATCGAGGAATTTCGGCGTTTCTACCCGGCCGGCGAAACCACCGCCCATATGGTGGGTTTCACCGACATTGATGATCACGGTCGCGAAGGCGTGGAACTCGCCTACGACGAATGGCTGGCCGGGGTTCCCGGCAAACGACAGGTCATCAAGGATCGGCGCGGCAGACTGATCAAGGATGTCCAGGTCACCAAAAACGCCAAGGCCGGTAAGCCCTTGGCGTTGTCGATTGACCTGCGCCTGCAATACCTGGCCAACCGTGAGCTGCGTAACGCGATCATCGAGAACGGTGCGAAAGCCGGCAGCCTGGTGATCATGGACGTGAAGACCGGCGAGATTCTCGCCATGGTCAACCAGCCGACCTACAACCCGAATAACCGTCGCAACCTGCAGCCGGCGATGATGCGCAACCGCGCCATGATCGACGTGTTCGAGCCGGGTTCGACCATGAAAGCCATTTCCATGAGTGCCGCCCTGGAAACCGGGCGCTGGAAACCGGCCGATAAGGTCGAGGTTTACCCGGGCACATTGCAGCTGGGCAAATACACCATTCGTGACGTGTCGCGCACCGAAGGTCCGGTGCTGGATTTGACAGGTATCCTGATCAACTCCAGTAACGTGGGCATGAGTAAAGTCGCCTTCGATATCGGCGGCGAAGCCATCTACCACCTCGCGCAGAAAGTCGGCCTGGGGCAACCCACCGGCCTGGACTTCCCGGGCGAACGTGTGGGCAACCTGCCGAACTACCGTGACTGGAAAAAAGCCGAGACCGCCACGCTTTCCTACGGTTACGGCCTGTCGGTGACAGCCATCCAACTGGCCCACGCCTTCTCGGTGCTGGCCAACAACGGCCGCATGGTGCCGCTGAGCCTGATCCACCTGGACGAGGCGCCGCCTGCGACCCAGGTGATCCCGGAAAACGTCGCCAAGACCATGCAAGGCATGCTGCAACAAGTGATCGAAGCACCACGTGGCGTGTTCCGTGCCCAGGTGCCGGCGTATCACGTGGCAGGCAAGTCCGGTACCGCGCGTAAAACCGCCGTGGGTACCAAGGGCTACGCCGAAAACTCCTACCGCTCGCTGTTCGCAGGCTTCGGCCCGATGAGCGATCCGCGCTACGCCATCGTCGTGGTGATCGATGAGCCGAGCAAAGCCGGTTACTTCGGTGGCCTGGTATCGGCGCCGGTGTTCAGCAAGGTGATGTCCGGGACGTTGCGCCTGATGAACATCACGCCGGACAACCTGCCGGCTACCCAACAAGCGAACGCCGGCCCGCCGGCCGCTGCTGTAAAAGCCAATGGAGGGCGCGGCTGATGTCTCTGAGCCTGAACAAGATTTTTGCCCACGCCGGCCGCGATCTGCTGATTCGCGAGTTGACCCTGGACAGCCGTAATGTGCGTGCCGGCGACCTGTTCCTGGCAGTGCCGGGTGGCAAGTTCGACGGCCGTGACCATATCGCCGACGCGCTGCAACGCGGCGCTGCGGCAGTAGCCTATGAAGTGGAAGGCGCCACCGTGCTGCCGATCACCGACGTGCCTTTGATTCCGGTCAAGGGCCTGGCTGCGCAGTTGTCGGACATCGCCGGGCGCTTTTATGGCGACCCGAGCCGCACCCTGAACCTGGTGGGCGTGACCGGTACCAACGGCAAGACCAGCGTGACCCAATTGGTTGCCCAGGCGCTTGACCTGCTGGGTCAGCATTGCGGCATCGTCGGCACCCTGGGCACCGGTTTCTACGGCGCGCTGCAAAGCGGGCTGCACACCACGCCTAACCCGATTGCCGTGCAAGCGACCCTGGCCGACCTGAAAAAGGCCGGTGCCAAGGCGGTTGCCATGGAAGTCTCGTCCCACGGTCTGGACCAGGGGCGCGTGACTGCCCTGGCGTTCGACGTGGCGGTGATGACCAACCTGTCCCGCGATCACCTGGATTACCACGGGACCATGGAGGCCTACGCCGCCACCAAGGCTCGGCTGTTTGCCTGGAATGACCTGAAGTGCCGGGTGGTCAACCTGGACGACGAATTCGGTCGCCAACTGGCCGCCGCCCAAGGCGACGGCCGCCTGATCAGCTACAGCCTGGAAGACTCCAGCGCCTACCTGTATTGCCGTGAAGCCACCTTTGATGACGAAGGCGTGCGCGCCACGCTGGTTACGCCACAGGGCGAGCACCATTTGCGCAGCACCTTGCTCGGGCGTTTCAACCTGAGCAACGTGTTGGCCGCTGTGGGTGCCTTGCTCGGCCTGGATTACGCCCTCGACGAAATCCTGCGGGTGCTGCCGAAGCTCGAAGGCCCGGCCGGTCGCATGCAGCGCCTCGGCGGCGGCACCCAGCCGCTGGTGGTGGTCGATTACGCCCACACGCCGGACGCCCTGGAAAAAATCCTGCAGGCCCTGCGCCCCCACGCCAAGGGTAAATTGCTGTGCCTGTTCGGCTGTGGCGGTGACCGCGATCGCGGCAAGCGCCCGCTGATGGCGGAAATCGTCGAGCGACTGGCCGACGGTGTGCTCGTCACTGACGACAACCCGCGCAGCGAAGACCCAAGCCAGATTTTCGATGATATTCGTGTCGGCTTTAAAGATGCGTCCAAGGCGACATTCGTTGCCGGTCGCGGTGCAGCCATCGCCCAATTGATCGCCGGCGCAAGTGCTGACGATGTGGTGGTGCTGGCCGGTAAAGGCCACGAGGACTATCAGGAAATCAACGGCGAACGTCACGCCTTCTCTGATCTGGTCGAGGCCGATCATGCCTTGACCGCATGGGAGGTGGCCCATGCTTAAGGCGCTCACATTCAGCGAACTGACCCAGGCCCTGTCGGCCCGTGTGCTGTCGGCTGATTGCAGCTTTGATGGCGTCAGCATCGACAGCCGGACTATCAAGCCCGGGCAACTGTTTGTCGCCTTGGCCGGCCCGAGCTTCGATGGCCATGACTACCTGAATGACGTCGCTGCCAAAGGCGCTGTCGGCGCTCTGGTGCAGCGCGAAGTCGCTGACTCGACGCTGCCACAATTGCTGGTCGCCGACACCCGCCTGGCCCTCGGCCAACTGGGGGCGCTGAACCGTGCCGCCTTCACCAAGCCTGTTGCGGCGATCACCGGTTCCAGCGGCAAGACCACGGTCAAGGAGCTGCTGGCCGGCATCCTGCGCACGCGCGGCCCGGTCCTGGCGACCCGTGGCAACCTGAACAATGACTTCGGCGCTCCGCTGACCCTGCTCGAACTGGCCCCGGAACACACGGCGGCCGTCATTGAGCTGGGTGCTTCGCGCATCGGCGAAATCGCCTACACCGTGGCCATGACCAAGCCTCATGTCGCGGTGATCAGCAACGCCGGTACTGCCCACGTCGGCGAGTTTGGCGGCCCTGAAAAGATCGTCGAAGCCAAGGGCGAAATCATCGAAGGCCTCGACGCATCCGGCACTGCCGTGCTGAACCTCGATGACAAGGCCTTCGAAACCTGGCGTGTACGTGCCGCCGGTCGCAAGGTGTTGAGCTTCGCGGTGCACAACGCCGCTGCCGATTTCCATGCCTCGAATATCAAGGCCGACGCCCGTGGCTGCCCGTCCTTCACCCTGCATACCCCGCAAGGTGACGAGCACGTACAACTGAACCTGCTGGGCAACCACAACGTCGCCAATGCCCTGGCTGCCGCCGCCGCCGCCCACGTGCTGGGCGTGTCGTTGTTTGGCATCGCCACCGGCCTTGGTGCCGTGCAACCGGTCAAGGGCCGTACCGTCGCGCAATTGGCCAGCAACGGCATGCGCGTGATTGATGACACCTACAACGCCAACCAGTCCTCGATCTGTGCCGCCATCGACCTGCTGACCAGCTTCGACGGTCGCAAGGTGCTGGTGCTGGGGGATATCGCCGAGCTGGGCGAGTGGGCCGAACAGTCTCACCGTGAAGTCGGCGCGTACGCAACTGGCAAGGTCGATGCCCTGTACGCCGTTGGCCCGAACATGCTGCACGCCGTGGACACCTTCGGGCCGGGCGCCAGGCATTTCGCCAGCCAGGCCGAACTGATCCAGGCACTGAGTGCGGCTGAACAAGACAAACACACCACTATTTTGATCAAGGGATCGCGCAGCGCGGTGATGGAAAACGTCGTCGCGGCCTTGTGTGGCTCAAGTACGGAGAAACATTAATGCTGCTGCTGCTGGCTGAGTATCTGCAACAGTTCCACAAAGGCTTCGCGGTCTTTCAGTACCTGACCCTGCGCGGGATCCTGGGTGTGCTGACCGCGCTGTCGTTGTCGCTGTTCCTCGGGCCATGGATGATCCGTACCTTGCAAAACCTGCAAATCGGCCAGTCCGTGCGCAACGACGGCCCGCAGTCGCACCTGTCCAAGTCCGGCACCCCGACCATGGGCGGTGCGTTGATCCTGTCGTCCATCGGCATCAGTACGCTGCTGTGGGCTGACCTGCATAACCGTTATGTCTGGACCGTGCTGCTGGTGACCCTGCTGTTCGGCGCCATCGGTTGGGTAGATGACTACCGCAAGGTGATCGAGAAGAACTCCAAGGGGCTGCCTAGCCGCTGGAAGTATTTCTGGCAGTCGGTGTTCGGCCTCGGCGCGGCGATCTTCCTGTTCATGACTGCGCCAAGCGCGGTGGAAACCACCCTGATCATCCCGATGCTCAAGGACGCCAGCATTCCACTGGGCGTCGGCTTCGTGGTGCTGACCTACTTCGTGATCGTCGGCTCCAGCAACGCGGTCAACCTGACGGACGGCCTCGACGGCCTGGCGATCATGCCGACGGTGATGGTGGGCGGTGCCCTCGGCATCTTCTGCTACCTGTCGGGTAACGTGAAATTCGCTGAATACCTGCTGATCCCGTATGTACCGGGCGCAGGCGAACTGATTGTGTTCTGCGGCGCGTTGATCGGTGCGGGCCTGGGCTTCCTGTGGTTCAACACCTACCCCGCACAAGTCTTCATGGGCGACGTCGGCGCACTGGCGCTGGGCGCGGCCCTGGGCACCATCGCGGTGATCGTCCGTCAGGAAATCGTCCTGTTCATCATGGGCGGTGTGTTCGTGATGGAAACCCTGTCGGTGGTGATCCAGGTTGCCTCCTTCAAATTGACCGGGCGCCGCGTATTCCGCATGGCGCCGATTCACCACCACTTTGAACTCAAGGGCTGGCCTGAGCCGCGGGTGATTGTCCGTTTCTGGATTATCACCGTGATTCTGGTTCTGTTCGGCCTTGCCACCCTGAAACTGAGGTAGAAACGAGTGTCCCTGATCGCTTCAGACCACTTCCGCATCGTTGTCGGCCTCGGCAAGAGCGGCATGTCCCTGGTTCGCTTCCTGGCGAACCGGGGCACGTCGTTTGCCGTGGCCGATACGCGGGAAAATCCACCGGAGCTGGTCACGCTGCGCCGTGACTACCCGCACGTGGAAGTGCGTTGTGGCGAGCTGGATGTCGAGTTTCTGTGCCGTGCCGATGAGCTCTACGTGAGCCCCGGCCTGGCCCTGGCGACCCCGGCCCTGCAAGCGGCGGCGGCCCGTGGCGTGAAGTTGTCCGGCGACATCGAGCTGTTCGCGCGTAACGCGAAGGCGCCGATCGTGGCCATCAGCGGTTCCAATGCCAAAAGCACCGTGACCACCCTGGTGGGCGAGATGGCGGCTGCGGCCGGCAAGCGCGTGGCCGTGGGCGGCAACCTCGGCACGCCGGCGCTGGACCTGCTCAACGACGACGTCGAGCTGTACGTGATGGAGCTGTCGAGCTTCCAGCTGGAAACCACTGACCAGCTCAACGCCGAAGTGGCCACCGTGCTTAACGTCAGCGAAGACCACATGGACCGCTACAGCGGTCTGCCGGCGTATCATCTGGCCAAGCACCGGATCTTCCGTGGCGCGCGGCAAGTGGTGGTGAACCGTCAGGATGCCCTGAGCCGTCCGCTGATCGGCGAAGGTCTGCCGTGCTGGACCTTCGGCCTGAACAAACCCGACTTCAAGGCTTTCGGCCTTCGGGAAGAGAACGGCGAGAAATACCTGGCCTTCGAATTCCAGAACCTGATGCCGGTGCGCGAACTGAAAATCCGTGGTGCCCACAACCAGGCCAACGCCCTGGCGGCGCTGGCGCTCGGTCACGCCGTCGGCTTGCCGTTCGACGCCATGCTCTCGGCCCTGCGCAGCTTTGCCGGCCTTGAGCATCGCTGCCAGTGGGTTCGCGAGCTGGATGGCGTTGGCTATTACAACGATTCCAAGGCCACCAACGTCGGTGCGGCACTCGCTGCCATCGAAGGTTTGGGTGCCGACATTCAAGGCAAGATCGTGCTGATTGCCGGTGGCGACGGCAAGGGTGCCGACTTCAAGGACCTTAAAGGCCCGGTCGCCGCCAACTGCCGCGCCGTGGTGTTGATGGGCCGTGATTCCGGCCTGATCGCCGATGCCCTGGGCGACGCCGTACCGCAGGTGCGCGCGCAGTCCCTGGACGATGCCATCGCCCAATCCAAAGTCTTGGCTCAGCCGGGCGACGTGGTGCTGCTGTCGCCTGCCTGCGCCAGTTTCGACATGTTCAAGAACTACGAAGAGCGCGGCCAGCTGTTCGCCCGCGCCGTGGAGGCCTTGGCATGAGTATCAATTTCCGTAACATCATCAAGCCGTACCCGTCGCCGATCATTACCGGGCGCGGTATCGACCTGGACTTCCCGATGCTCGCCGGTTGCCTCGCGCTGCTGGGCCTGGGCCTGGTGATGATCACCTCGGCCTCCTCGGAAGTGGCTGCGGTGCAATCGGGCAACACCCTGTACATGATGATCCGTCACCTGGTGTACCTGGTGATTGGCCTTGGCGCATGCATCGTCACCATGATGATCCCGATCGCCACCTGGCAGCGCCTGGGTTGGCTGATGCTGGTGGGCGCCTTCGGCCTGTTGGTGATGGTGATCCTGCCCGGCATCGGGCGTGAGGTGAACGGTTCGATGCGCTGGATCGGCTTCGGTGCGTTCAACGTGCAGCCGTCGGAAATCGCCAAGGTGTTCGTGGTGATCTACCTCGCCGGCTACCTGGTGCGGCGCCAGAAAGAAGTACGCGAAAGCTGGATGGGCTTCTTCAAGCCGTTCATCGTGCTGCTGCCCATGGCCGGCCTGTTGCTGATGGAGCCGGACTTCGGTGCCACCGTTGTAATGATGGGCGCGGCGGCGGCGATGCTGTTCCTCGGTGGCGTCGGCCTGTTCCGCTTCACCCTGATGGTGGTGCTGGCGGTGGCCGCCGTGACCATTCTGGTGCAGGCGCAACCCTACCGGATGGCCCGTCTGATTACCTTTACCGACCCGTGGTCCGATCAGTTCGGTTCCGGCTACCAGTTGACCCAGGCGTTGATCGCCTTCGGTCGCGGTGAGTGGCTGGGCGTGGGCCTGGGCAACAGCGTGCAGAAGCAGTTCTACCTGCCGGAAGCCCACACCGACTTCGTGTTCTCGGTACTCGCCGAAGAGCTGGGCGTGGTCGGTTCGCTGTGCACCGTCGCGCTGTTCGTGTTCGTGTGTGTTCGCGGCATGTACATCGGCTTGTGGGCCGAAAAGGCCAAGCAATATTTCGCCGCCTACGTGGCGTACGGCTTGTCGTTCCTGTGGATCGGCCAGTTCCTGATCAACATCGGGGTGAACGTCGGCCTGCTGCCGACCAAGGGCCTGACCTTGCCGTTCCTCAGTTACGGCGGCAGCTCGTTGGTGATTTGCTGCGCCTGTCTCGGGTTGTTGCTGCGCATCGAGTGGGAGAGTCGGACCCACCTGGGCAGCGAAGAGATGGAGTTCAGCGAAAGCGACTTCGCCGAGGAGCCGAACCATGGGCGCTAACGTGCTGATCATGGCAGGCGGCACCGGTGGCCACGTGTTCCCGGCGCTGGCCTGTGCCCGTGAGTTCCAGAACCGTGGCTACACCGTGCATTGGCTCGGTACGCCGCGGGGCATCGAAAACGATCTGGTACCGAATGCCGGCTTGCCGCTGCATTTGATCAACGTCACCGGCTTGCGTGGCAAGGGCAAATTGTCCCTGCTGAAGGCGCCGTTCGTGTTGCTCAAGGCCGTGTGGCAAGCGCGCAAGGTGATCCGCGAAGTGAAGCCGGTATGCGTGCTGGGCTTTGGTGGCTACGTGACCGGCCCGGGCGGTGTTGCGGCAAGACTCGCCGGCGTGCCAGTGATCGTCCACGAGCAGAATGCCGTGGCCGGCACTGCCAACCGCCTGCTGGTGCCCTTGGCTGCACGGGTATGCGAGGCGTTTCCGAAGACCTTTGGTGCCGCGGACAAGCTGCGTACCACCGGCAACCCGGTGCGTACCGAACTGTTCATGGACATCGCCCGCCAGCCATTGGCCGGTCGCAAGGCGCACCTGTTGATCCTGGGCGGAAGCCTGGGCGCCGAACCGTTGAACAAATTGCTGCCTGAAGCGGTGTCGCAACTCCCCGTGGAGCTGCGCCCGGAGATCTTCCATCAGGCCGGCAAGAACCACGATGAAGTGACCGCGACGCGTTATCGCGATGCGGGTGTGGAGGCGAATGTGCAGCCCTTCATCAAAGACATGGCCCAAGCCTATGGCTGGGCCGACCTGGTGGTCTGTCGCGCAGGTGCGTTGACCGTCAGTGAACTGGCTGCCGCCGGTCTGCCGTCCTTGCTGGTGCCTTTGCCCCACGCGATCGACGATCACCAGACCCGCAACGCCGAATATTTGGCTGGGGAGGGCGCTGCCTTCCTGCTGCCGCAAAGAACGACTGGCGCCGCCGATTTGGCCGCACGCCTGACCGAGGTTTTGATGCAACCGGAACGACTGAACAGCATGGCGAGCACCGCAAGCCGCCTGGCCAAACCTGACGCAACCCGCACCGTGGTCGATATCTGCCTGGAGGTGGCCCATGGTTGAGAATCAGAAAGCCATGCCACAGCCGGAAATGCGCCGCATCCGTCGCATCCACTTCGTCGGTATCGGCGGCGTGGGCATGTGCGGGATCGCCGAAGTGTTGCTGAACCTGGGTTACCAGGTGTCCGGCTCCGACCTGAAAATGTCGCCGGTCACCGAGCGCCTGGAATCGTTTGGCGCGAAAATCTTTATCGGCCACCGCGCCGAGAACGCCGCCGAAGCCGATGTGCTGGTGGTCTCCAGTGCCGTGAACACCTCCAACCCGGAAGTGGCCACCGCCCTTGAACGCCGCATTCCCGTAGTGCCGCGTGCCGAAATGCTGGCTGAGCTGATGCGCTACCGCCACGGCATCGCCGTCGCCGGTACCCACGGCAAGACCACCACCACCAGCCTGATCGCCTCGGTATTCGCCGCCGGTGGCCTGGACCCGACGTTCGTCATCGGTGGCCGCCTGAATGCAGCCGGCACCAATGCACAACTGGGGACCAGCCGTTACCTGATCGCCGAAGCCGATGAAAGCGACGCCAGCTTCCTGCACCTGCAACCGCTGGTGGCCGTGGTGACCAACATCGACGCCGACCACATGGCGACCTACGACGGTGACTTCAACAAACTGAAGAAAACCTTCGTCGAGTTCCTGCACAACCTGCCGTTCTACGGTCTGGCCGTGGTGTGCCTGGACGATCCGGTGGTGCGCGAAATCCTGCCGCTGGTGAAGCGTCCGACCGTGACCTACGGCTTCAGCGAAGACTGTGACGTGCGCGCGATCAATGTGCGCCAGCAAGGCATGCAGACTTTCTTCACCGTGCTGCGTCCTGACCGCGAGCCGCTGGATGTCTCGGTGAACATGCCGGGCAACCACAACGTACTCAACTCCCTGGCGACCATCTGCATCGCCTCCGACGAAGGCGTCAGCGATGAAGCCATCGTCGAAGGCCTGTCGGGTTTTGCCGGCGTGGGTCGTCGCTTCCAGGTCTACGGCGAACTGCCGGTGGACGGCGGCAACGTGATGCTGGTGGACGACTACGGTCACCACCCGACCGAAGTGGCAGCGGTGATCAAGGCCGTACGCGGTGGCTGGCCGGAACGCCGCCTGGTGATGGTGTACCAGCCGCACCGCTACAGCCGTACCCGCGACCTGTACGACGATTTCGTCAATGTGCTGGCGGATGCCAACGTGTTGCTGCTGATGGAAGTCTACCCGGCCGGTGAAGAACCGATCCCGGGTGCCGACAGCCGCAAGCTGTGCAACAGCATCCGTCAACGCGGCCAGTTGGACCCGATCTACATCGAGCGTGGTGTGGACCTGGCGCCGATCGTCAAGCCGCTGCTGCGTGCCGGCGACATCCTGCTGTGCCAGGGTGCCGGTGACATCGGTGGCCTCGCCCCTAAATTGCTGGCAAGCCCGCTGTTTGCCGCCGCACAGGGGAAGTCGAAATGACCACTGACTACGGCTCCCTGTTCTCGACCATTCAACCTGCCGACTTCGGCCGGGTTGCGGTGCTGTTCGGTGGCAAGAGCGCTGAGCGTGAAGTGTCGCTGAAGTCCGGCAATGCCGTGCTGGAAGCGCTGCAAAGTGCCGGTGTGAATGCGTTCGGCATCGACGTGGGTGATGACTTCCTGTCGCGCCTGCAGGCCGAGAAGATCGACCGCGCCTTCATCATTCTTCACGGACGTGGCGGTGAAGACGGCAGCATGCAGGGCCTGCTGGAGTGCCTGGGCATTCCGTATACCGGCAGCGGCATCCTCGCTTCGGCCCTGGCCATGGACAAGTTGCGGACCAAGCAGGTGTGGCACAGCCTGGGTATTCCGACCCCGCGTCACAGCGTGCTGTGCAGCGAAGACGATTGTATTTCTGCAGCCAAGGAACTGGGCCTGCCTTTGATCGTCAAACCAGCCCATGAAGGCTCCAGTATCGGCATGGCTAAAGTGAACTCAGCCGCCGAATTGATTGACGCATGGAAAGCGGCCAGTACCTACGATTCGCAAGTGTTGGTGGAACAGTGGATTCAAGGTCCCGAGTTCACCATCGCTACTCTGCGTGGCCAGGTATTGCCGCCCATCGCATTGGGCACGCCCCACACCTTTTACGACTACGACGCCAAGTATGTGGCCTCCGATACCCAGTACCGGATCCCGTGCGGCCTCGACGCAGCCAAGGAACAGGAATTGATGGACCTCACGGCGAAAGCCTGTGAGGCGCTGGGTATCGCCGGTTGGGCGCGGGCAGACGTGATGCAGGATGACCAGGGGAACTTCTGGTTCCTGGAAGTCAACACTGCACCCGGGATGACCGACCACAGCCTGGTACCCATGGCCGCTCGTGCCGCCGGCCTGGATTTCCAGCAGTTGGTGCTGGCGATCCTGGCAGCAAGCATAGAGCCACGAGGCTAAGACCATGAACGGCGCATCGCTTCGTCATCAGCAACCCGCTCCCGGCCGCAAGCCGGTGCCGCGTGGTGCCAGCCGAATGGTGGCTAAAGAGCCGATGTCGGCGCGCATGCCGAAAGCCAACTTTGGTTTTCTCAAGGCGCTGTTCTGGCCGGTGATCCTGGTGGCCCTGGGGTTCGGTACGTATGAAGGCGCCCAGCGCCTGCTGCCGTATGCCGACCGGCCGATCACCAAGATCAGCGTGCAGGGTGACTTGAGCTACATCAGCCAGCAAGCCGTGCAGCAGCGAATCGCCCCGTTTGTGGCGTCGAGCTTCTTCACCATCGACCTGGCAGGCATGCGCTCCGAGCTGGAACAGATGCCATGGATTGCCCACGCCGAAGTACGTCGCGTGTGGCCGGATCAAGTGACGATCCGCCTGGAAGAACAACTGCCCGTGGCCCGTTGGGGTGATGGTGCGCTGTTGAACAACCAGGGCCAGGCGTTTGCACCTCGCGAAGTGGCGAATTACGAGCACCTGCCGCAGTTGTTCGGACCGCAGCGGGCGCAGCAGCAAGTGATGCAGCAGTACCAGGCGTTGAGCCAGATGCTGCGGCCGTTGGGCTTCTCGATTGCGCGACTGGAATTGCGCGAGCGGGGCAGCTGGTTTTTGACCACGGGTGCAGGCAGTTCCGGCCCGGGCATCGAGTTGTTGCTGGGACGCGGCAACCTGGTGGAAAAGATGCGCCGTTTTATTGCCATCTATGAAAAGACCTTGAAAGAACAGATTACGAACATTGCGAGCATCGACCTGCGTTACGCCAACGGCCTCGCCGTCGGCTGGCGGGCCCCTGCGGCGCCCACGGCAGCGCAACCTGCTGTCGCGAAGAATTAAGAAGAGGCAGGACCCATGGCAAACGTGCAAAGCGGCAAAATGATCGTCGGTCTGGATATCGGCACCTCTAAGGTGGTGGCGCTGGTAGGCGAGGTCGCGGACGACGGCACGCTGGAAATCGTCGGAATCGGCACGCATCCGTCCCGGGGCCTGAAGAAGGGCGTGGTGGTGAATATTGAATCCACCGTGCAATCGATCCAGCGCGCCATCGAAGAAGCGCAGCTGATGGCCGGTTGCCGGATTCACTCGGCATTTGTCGGCGTTGCCGGCAACCACATCCGCAGCCTGAATTCCCACGGCATCGTGGCGATTCGCGACCGCGAAGTCAGCTCGGCCGACCTGGAGCGGGTACTCGACGCAGCGCAAGCCGTCGCGATCCCGGCTGACCAGCGCGTGCTGCACACCCTGCCGCAGGACTACGTGATCGATAACCAGGAAGGCGTTCGCGAGCCCCTGGGCATGTCGGGCGTACGTCTGGAAGCCAAGGTTCACGTAGTGACCTGCGCCGTCAACGCTGCACAGAACATTGAAAAATGCGTGCGCCGCTGCGGCCTGGAAATCGACGACATCATTCTCGAGCAGTTGGCTTCGGCTTACTCGGTACTGACCGACGACGAAAAAGAACTGGGCGTGTGCCTGGTGGACATCGGCGGCGGCACCACGGACATCGCGATCTTCACCGAGGGTGCGATTCGTCACACCGCGGTGATCCCGATTGCCGGTGACCAGGTGACCAACGACATCGCCATGGCGTTGCGCACACCGACCCAGTACGCCGAAGAAATCAAGATCCGTTACGCCTGCGCCCTGGCCAAGCTGGCCGGTGCTGGTGAAACCATCAAGGTGCCAAGCGTGGGCGACCGTCCACCGCGCGAACTGTCGCGCCAGGCATTGGCCGAAGTGGTCGAGCCGCGCTACGACGAACTGTTCACCCTGATCCAGGCTGAACTGCGTCGCAGCGGCTACGAAGATTTGATCCCGGCCGGCATCGTGCTGACCGGTGGCACCTCGAAGATGGAAGGCGCGGTCGAACTGGCCGAGGAAATCTTCCACATGCCAGTCCGCCTGGGCGTGCCCCATGGCGTGAAAGGCCTGGGCGACGTAGTGCGCAACCCGATTTATTCCACCGGTGTGGGCTTGCTGTTGTACGGGCTGCAAAAGCAGACCGACGGCATTTCCCTGTCGGGCCCGAGCAACCGCGACAGCTACAGAAGCGACGACGAAGCGAAAGCGCCGTTGTTCGAGCGGTTGCAGGCTTGGGTGAAAGGCAATTTCTAAAGATTTACCGCAACACCGTTTCAAGTAGTAGGCGAAAAAACTAGAGAAATGAAAGGAGAGGGAAAATGTTCGAACTCGTAGACAACATCCCCGCAAGCCCGGTCATCAAAGTGATCGGCGTCGGCGGTGGCGGCGGCAACGCTGTCAACCACATGGTCAAGAGCAACATTGAAGGCGTTGAATTCATCTGCGCCAACACTGACGCCCAGGCCCTCAAAAGCATCGGTGCACGCACCATCCTGCAATTGGGCACAGCCGTGACCAAGGGCCTGGGTGCCGGCGCGAATCCGGAAGTCGGCCGTCAAGCCGCCCTGGAAGACCGCGAGCGCATCGCTGAAGTGCTGCAAGGCACCAACATGGTGTTCATCACCACGGGCATGGGCGGTGGTACCGGTACCGGTGCTGCGCCGATCATTGCCGAAGTGGCCAAGGAAATGGGGATCCTGACGGTTGCCGTCGTGACCCGTCCATTCCCGTTCGAAGGTCGCAAGCGCATGCAGATCGCCGATGAAGGCATCCGTCTGCTGTCCGAAAGCGTCGACTCGTTGATCACCATTCCCAACGAGAAGCTGCTGACCATCCTCGGCAAGGACGCAAGCCTGCTGTCCGCGTTTGCCAAGGCTGACGATGTACTGGCCGGTGCCGTTCGCGGTATCTCCGACATCATCAAGCGTCCGGGCATGATCAACGTCGACTTTGCCGACGTACGTACCGTGATGAGCGAAATGGGCATGGCGATGATGGGCACTGGCTGCGCCAGCGGTCCGAACCGTGCACGTGAAGCTACCGAAGCGGCCATCCGCAACCCGTTGCTGGAAGACGTGAACCTGCAAGGCGCACGCGGCATCCTGGTGAACATCACCGCCGGTCCTGACCTGTCCCTGGGTGAGTACTCCGACGTGGGTAGCATCATCGAAGCCTTCGCTTCCGAGCACGCCATGGTCAAGGTCGGTACCGTTATCGATCCGGACATGCGCGACGAACTGCACGTGACCGTTGTTGCGACCGGCCTGGGTGCGAAAATCGAGAAGCCTGTAAAGGTCATCGACAACACCGTCCATACCAGCCACGCCAGCCAGCAAGCTGCCGCTCCAGCGCCTTCGCGCCAGGAACTGCCGTCTGTGAACTATCGTGACCTGGATCGTCCGACCGTGATGCGCAACCAGGCTCAGGCCGGTGCTGCTGCATCCCGCAGCCCGAATCCGCAAGATGACCTGGACTACCTGGACATCCCGGCTTTCCTGCGTCGTCAGGCCGATTAATGGAATGTATCAGGGCTATGAAGGTGATTGGTGTTCAGCAAAGGTCTGGTCTGCTATTATCGCCAGCCTTTGTTGATACCAGTTCGCAATTTGCGCTGAAGCGGTCCAAGCCATGATTAAACAACGCACCCTGAAGAATATTATCCGTGCCACAGGTGTAGGTCTGCACTCCGGGGAGAAGGTATACCTGACCCTCAAGCCCGCACCTGTCGACACCGGCATCGTGTTTGTTCGTGCCGACCTGGACCCTGTGGTGCAGATACCTGCTCGCGCGGAAAATGTTGGCGAAACCACGATGTCGACCACGTTGGTCAACGGTGACGTCAAAGTGGACACGGTGGAGCACTTGCTCTCGGCCATGGCCGGTCTGGGCATCGATAACGCCTACGTCGAGCTCTCCGCGTCCGAAGTCCCGATCATGGATGGCAGCGCCGGACCCTTCGTATTCTTGATTCAATCTGCCGGCCTGGAAGAACAGGACGCAGCCAAGAAGTTCATTCGCATTCTGCGGGAAGTGACAGTAGAAGACGGCGACAAGCGCGCCACCTTCGTCCCGTTCGAAGGCTTTAAAGTGAGCTTTGAGATCGATTTCGATCACCCGGTATTCCGTGACCGCACCCAAAGTGCAAGCGTGGATTTTTCCAGCACTTCGTTCGTAAAAGAAGTCAGCCGCGCCCGTACCTTTGGTTTCATGAGTGACATCGAGTACCTGCGCAAGCACAACCTCGCACTCGGCGGCAGCGTTGAAAACGCCATTGTGGTCGACGCGGATGGTGTACTGAACGAAGACGGCCTTCGCTATGAAGACGAATTCGTGAAGCACAAGATCCTCGATGCAATCGGTGACCTCTACCTGCTGGGCAATAGCCTGATAGGCGAGTTCAAAGGCTTCAAGTCTGGCCACGCCCTGAACAACCAACTGCTGCGCAAGCTGATTGCACAGACAGATGCCTGGGAAGTCGTGACCTTCGAAGATGCCAGCACCGCACCGATCTCTTACATGCGTCCCGTCGCGGCGGTGTAAGTAACAACTCTCTTTCCTTTTGTTTTTAAAGGCTGCCTTCGGGTGGCCTTTTTTTTGATCGTTCCCACGCTCTGCGTGGTAACGCCTCCTGTGACGCTTTGCGTCACGGCTTTAAAGCGCCGGCATCAACAACGCGATTACGCCCGGTATGCTTGGCCTCATACAGCGCCTGGTCGGCGTTGAGCAGTAATTCCTCCAGCGTGGTGCGGCTGTTTTTGGTCCAGGTACTGAGGCCGATGCTGACGGTAATCGGCACCGTATCCCCGCTCACTCGCGGCAGGTGTTCGACACTGCTGCGGATATGTTCAGCAATCACGCGTGCACCCTGGCTGTCGGTATGCGGCAGCACCACTGCAAATTCTTCCCCGCCATAGCGAGCAGCGAGGTCGGCCGGGCGGCGGATATTGCCCTCGATCACCTGCGCCACCGTGCGCAGTGCCTCGTCACCACCTTGATGGCCATGTCGGTCGTTGAACGCCTTGAAGTGGTCCACGTCAATCATCAGCACCGTCAACGGTTCGGCCGAACGCTGGGCGCGGTCCCATTCCAGGCGCAGGCGCTGGTCCAGGGTGCGGCGGTTGGCCAGGCCGGTGAGCGCGTCGGTGGCTGCCAGTTCTGACAGCACCTGTTCGGCACGGTGGCGCCTGCGCAGTTCCATGCAGAGCATCCAGGTCAGCCACAAAAGGCCGATGCACAAAATCCCGGTGGCGCCGCTGATCACCAGTGCTGCGCGCTTCCAGGGAGCGAATATGTCATTCGTGGACAGCCCTACGACGACGATCAGCGGTAGATCGCCCACCGTTGAGAACGTATACAGGCGGTGCTCCTCATCCACACTGGAGGTGCCGCGAAAGTTGCCGTCGCGCTCGTGCAATATGCGCGCGACGTTGGGCCGCTGGCTGAGGTCCTTGTCGATCATGTCCCGTTCCAGCAGCGGCTGCTGGGCCAGTAGGATGCCTTGCCGGTTGATCAGGTTGATGGTGCTGTCGCTGCCGATATTCAGGCTGCGGAACAGTTGCTGAAAGTACGACAGGCGCATGGTGGCCACGGCCACGCCGAGGAATCGCCCATCCGGCCCGGAAACCCGGCGGCTGAAAGCGATACGCCATTGGTCGTCACACACGCAGCGCGCCATGAAGGGCCGGCTGATGAACAGCCCCAGGTCGGGATTCTGCCGATGGGCCTGGAAGTAATCGCGGTCGGCGAAGTTGGCGGATTTGGGCGTCTGCAGGGCTGAGTCGGCGATCACGTTGCCATCCTTGTCCAACAGCAGGATGTCGCCTTTGTAGGGCGCCGCTTCCGAACGGTCGAACAGCACCAGGTGACGGATGCCGGCCGATACCCCAGCCAAATCAGTGCGTTCGGTGGCGGCGATCAGCCCTTTGATCGACAAGTCGTACAGCTCGACGTTGCGCAGCACGTCGGCGTCGATCAGTTGGGTGATGTTATTGGCCGTGCGCTGGGCCGCCTGCAACGTGTTGGCGTGTTCGCGAATCAGCAGCACCGCGACCACCAGCATGATCAGCAGCACCGTGACGCAACTGCCGATGATCAGCAGCAGCTCCGGACGGTGGGTGGGGCGGGGCGGGCGGGTAGTGCCTGGGCTCATCGGGCGTACTTCTGCTTCGAGGATGCCCTTAGCGTAGTTGCTGATAACCGCTTATGTGGCCTGGCTGTGAACGATGCGGTTGCGCCCGGAATGCTTGGCGTCATACAGCGCCCGATCGGCACTCAGCAGCAGCTCTTCCAGCGAGCCACGGCTGCGTTTGTCCCAGGTACTGAGCCCGACGCTGACGGTGACCGACAGCGCGTCGCCGTCCGCCGGTGGCAAGTGCTCCACCGCACTGCGGATATGTTCGGCGATGGTGCTCGCACCCTCGCCGTCGGTATCCGGCAGGATCACCGCGAACTCTTCGCCGCCGTAGCGCGCAGCCAGGTCGGCGGGGCGACGAATATTGCTGCCGATGACCCGGGCCACGTTGCGCAAGGCCTCATCGCCACCCTGGTGACCATGGCGGTCGTTGAAGGCCTTGAAGTGGTCGACATCAATCATCAGCAAGGCCAGTGGCTCGCCTGAGCGTTGCGCGCGCTCCCATTCCAGGCGCAGGCGCTGGTCGAGGGTGCGGCGGTTGGCCAGGCCGGTGAGGCCGTCGGTGGCCGCCAGTTCCGACAACACCTTCTCGGCGCGATAGCGGCGGCGCAGTTCCAGGCGCAGCATCCAGGTCAGCCACAACAGCCCCACACACAGCACGCCGGTGGCGCCACTGATCAGCAGGGCGGCGCGCTTCCAGGCGGCAAACACGTCATCGCTCGACAACGCCACCACCACAATCAGCGGCAGCGCGCCGACGCTGGTGAAGGTGTACAGCCGTTGCGCGCCACTGATGGCGGAGATGGCGCTGAAACTGCCGCTGCCTTCGCGCAGCATTCGCTTGAAGTTGGGCCGCGCGCTCAGGTCCTTGTTGATCATGTCTCTTTCGAGCAGCGGCTGCTGGGCCAACAGGATGCCGTCGTTATTCAGCAGGTTGATGCTGCTGCCGCTGCCGATGGTCAGGCTATTGAACAACTGGTCGAAATACGCCAGGCGCATGGTTGCCACCGCCACACCGGCAAACTCGCCATTGGGCCCGGGCACCCGGCGGCTGAAGGCGATGCGCCAGACTTGATCGCAGTCGCAACGAATCCTGAAGGGCCGACTGATGAACAGCCCGGCATCGGGGTTCTGCTGGTGGATCTGGAAATAGTCGCGATTGGCGAAATTACGTGGCGTGGGGGTCAGCGTGGAGGAGTCGGCGGTGACCGCGCCGGTTTTGTCCAGCAGCAGGACTTCGCCTTTGAAAGGGGCGGCCGTGGATTGGTCGAACTGCACCATATGCAGGACTTCGGCGGAAACCTGGGGCAGGTCATCGCGAGTGGTTGCGGTGATCAGGCCGTTCAGCGCCAGGTCGTAGAGCTCGACGTTGCGCAGCACATCGGCATTGATCAGTTGGGTGATATTGCTGGTGGAACGCTTGGCTGCCTGCAAGGCGCTGGCGTGTTCGCGGATCAGCAGTACGGCAACGATGACCACGATCAGCACGACAGTAAGGCCACTGCCCAGAATCAGCAAAAGCTCCGGGCGTGCAGGCAGGGTGAAGGCGCGGCGTTGACTCATGGGACTGGCTTCGGCACTCAAGATGCTGGCAGTTTAGTTCCATGCTGTGAAAAATAAGTCGTCGCCGCTAAAAGAAAGCCTGAAGGTTAAAAAACGTCAATCGGATAGTCGACGATCACGCGGTACTCATCCACGTCCCGGTCCACTGCCGCGTAGCCATTGCCGCCGCGATTGGTCGCCCATTGCAGGCGCACGGCCAGGTCCTTGGCCTTGCCGCCTTGCACCACGTACTTGAGGTCGATGTCCCGTTCCCAGTGCTTGGCGTTCTTGCCGTCGGCACTGTACCAGGATGAGTAACCACGGCTGTCCGGATCGACCGTGGTCAGGTCGGTCTTGCCGCTGATGTACGACACCGCCGAGGTCAGGCCCGGCAGGCCCAGCCCGACGAAGTCATAGGCGTACTTGAGCTTCCACGAGCGCTCGTTGGGGCCGTTGAAGTCGGAGTATTGCTGGGAGTTGTCCAGGTAGATGCTGTCGCCCTGGCTGATGTAGTCGAACGGCGTGTTGCCGTTGACCCGCTGGTAGGCGGCGGTAACGCTGTGATTGCCCACGCCCACGGTGAAATGCAGGCTGTAGGTGTTGTTGTCGATGTTGCCCAGCAAGGCTTTGCCGGTCTCCTGGGTGTGGTAGTAGTGCAGGCCCGGGTTCAGGCTGACCAGCTCGTTCAACTGCCAGGTGTAGTCGAGGTCGTAGTAGTACTGGTTCCAGATGTCCTTGAGTTCGGACGCGTACAGGTTGCTGGTCAGCCCCGGCACGCCGCTGAAGGACACGCCGGCCCAGTCCAGGTGGCGGCTGTCTTCGCCATTGGGCAATGCGCCGTAGCTGGTGCCGATGCGGCGATGGCCGCTCTGGTTGTAGAGCTTGGTGAAGCTGGCCTGGCCGCCCTCGAACATCCAGCCGTCCAGGCTGTGGTTGGTCAGGCTCACGCCGCGGAAGGTCTGGGGCAGCATGCGGGTCATGCCGCCGGCAATCACCGGATTGTTGAGGAACAGGTCGCCGGCTTTCAGTTCGGTGTCGAAGGCGCGCATTTTCAGGGTGGCGCCGGCGGTGGAGAACGAGCCGGGCGCTTTGCCGTTGCCGGAGCTTACCGGCAGGATGCTCGAGCCATCGGTGCCGCCACCGCCGTCGAGCTTGAGGCCGAGCATGGCGTTGGCGTCCAGGCCGAAGCCGACGATGCCGGGGGTGTAGCCGGATTCGAAGATGCCGATGAAGCCCTGGCCCCATTCCTTGCTGTCATCGGTGTGAATGTCGCGACGGTCGCGGTTCATGTAGTAGTTGCGGGTGTTGATCTTGAAGCTGGAACCTTCGACGAAGCCGTCGGTGGCCGGGGTGTCTGCCGCGTGGGCAAGGGGAACGATCGTTGCAGCAATCGCGAGGAATAACGGGGTGAACGTCAGCGAGGTTTTCACCGGTGGAGCTCCTTTGGGTCAATCGAAACCGGCCAGTGTTGTTGGGGTTCCTGGCCTTTTTTCAGCGCAAAAAAAAGCCGCTGAACTCAGCGGCTTTAAGACAGATCCCCAGTGTAGAGCCCTGGAAATAAGTCGAGGGAAATCGGGGGAGAGCGGGTCGGTCTTAACCGCTGCGCTCATCGATGCGACAAATTAGCGCAGGTGAGCGGTGCGATACAGAGTGTAACAAGATAATGACTGTTGCCCAAATCGCAACAGTCTGGCTGTGGGGTGTGAGGGCCGGCCTGACAAGCCCTACCCAAGAATGTTAGCGTGCTTGCCATTCCCACGTAGTCGATGAGCCTGCCTTCCATGAAAAAGACCGTCCTCGCCTTCAGCCGCGTCACCCCGGAAATGATCGAACGCCTGCAACAGGATTTCGATGTCATCGCCCCCAACCCCAAGCAGGGCGACATCAACGCCCAGTTCAACGAAGCCTTGCCCCATGCCCACGGCCTGATCGGCGTAGGCCGCAAACTGGGCCGCGCGCAACTGGAAGGTGCGAGCAAACTGGAAGTGGTTTCCAGCGTGTCGGTGGGCTACGACAACTACGACCTGGCGTACTTCAATGAGCGCGGGATCATGCTCACCAACACCCCGGATGTGCTCACCGAAAGCACCGCCGACCTGGCATTCGCCCTGCTGATGAGCAGCGCCCGCCGCGTCGCCGAACTGGACGCCTGGACCAAGGCCGGCCAGTGGAAAGCCAGCGTCGGCGCGCCGTTGTTTGGCTGTGATGTACACGGCAAGACCCTGGGTATCGTCGGCATGGGCAACATCGGCGCGGCCGTGGCGCGTCGGGGTCGCCTGGGTTTCAATATGCCGATTCTATACAGCGGTAACAGCCGCAAGACCGAACTGGAACAGGAACTCGGCGCGCAGTTTCGCAGCCTCGACCAGTTGCTGGCCGAAGCCGACTTCGTCTGCCTGGTGGTGCCACTGAGCGAGAAAACCCGCCACCTGATCAGCCATCGCGAGCTGGGCCTGATGAAATCCAGTGCGATCCTGGTGAACATCTCCCGTGGCCCGGTGGTGGATGAGCCGGCGCTGATCCAGGCCCTGCAAAACCAGACCATCCGTGGTGCCGGCCTGGATGTGTACGAGCAGGAGCCGCTGTCCGAGTCGCCGCTGTTCCAGCTGAGCAATGCGGTGACCCTGCCGCATATTGGCTCGGCCACCAACGAGACCCGCGAAGCCATGGCCAACCGCGCCCTGGAAAACCTGCGCAGCGCCTTGCTGGGCGAGCGTCCGCAGGATCTGGTAAACCCGCAGGTGTGGAAGGGCTGACGACTGCTTGTTGTAGGTAGGAGCGAGCTTGCTCGCGAAAAGCGTCAACGATAACGCGGGCAGCCTGGATAAACACAGCGCCCTCAGGTTCTTCGCGAGCAAGCTCGCTCCTACAGTTTTTCGCGCGCAAGTCGATAACGGTCTATAGATCGTCATCCCTGATCCACAGAAGGTTTTTATGTCCACCACCAAAGCCCGCGCAGATTCACTCTCGCTTCTGCTCTTTACCTTGCGCAGCGGCAAGCTGATGGCGATCAACCTGCTGAAAGTCAGTGAAATCATTCCCTGCCCGCCGCTGACCAAGCTGCCGGAGTCGCACCCCCACGTCAAAGGCATCGCCACCTTGCGCGGCGCCGCGTTGTCGGTGATCGACCTGAGCCGCGCCCTGGGGGAAATGCCCCTGCAAGACCCGGACGGCGGCTGCCTGATCGTCACCGATGTAAGCCGTTCCAAGCAGGGCCTGCATGTGCAGGCGGTAAGCAAGATCGTGCACTGCCTGACCACCGACATTCGCCCGCCGCCGTTTGGTTCCGGCGGTACGCGTTCGTTTATCACCGGTGTGACCCAGGTCGAAGGCGCCCTGGTGCAAGTGCTGGACATCGAGAAAGTCATCCACGGCATCGCCCCGGCGCAGATCGAAGCGGCGCCCACCGACCTCACCATGGAAGAAGCCGAAGTGCTGGGCAACGCCCGAATCCTGGTGGTGGACGACAGCCAGGTGGCGCTGCAGCAGTCGGTGCACACCCTGCGCAACCTCGGCCTCACCTGCCACACCGCCCGCAGTGCCAAGGAAGCCATTGACCGTTTGCTGGAGCTGCAAGGCACCGTCGAGCAAATCAACGTGGTGGTCTCGGACATCGAAATGTCCGAAATGGACGGCTACGCCTTTACCCGCACCCTGCGGGAAACCCCGGACTTCCAGGACCTCTATGTGCTGCTGCACACCTCCCTGGACAGTGCGATGAACAGCGAAAAAGCCCGCCTGGCCGGCGCCAATGCGGTACTCACCAAGTTTTCTTCGCCGGAACTGACCAAGTGCCTGGTGGTAGCCGCCCAGACCGTGGCGCAACAGGGCCTGTGACCGGTGGGTGAATATTTCCAGCTGCTGCGCCGCGACCTCACCGGCAGCCTGCCCGCCCCGCAATGGCCGGCGGATATCCAGCTGGATCATTACCGCGAAGCCATGGCCCCGGCGATCCACGCGGTATTGAGCCTGGCCCAGGAACAAGGCGGCGGACGGGTCGGCTCCCTTGAGCACTGGCGCCAGCAGTTCGTTACCGATGCCGAGTTCGACCCAAAACTGTGCCTGGTGGCAAGTAACGCCAGCGGCATCCTGGGTGTGTCCCAATGCTGGACCAGCGCCTACATCAAGAACCTGGCCATTCACCCCTGTGCCCAGGGCATGGGGTTGGGCCGTGCGTTATTGCTGCACACCTTCCAGGTGTTCAAGCAACGCGGCGAAGCGTTTGTCGACCTCAAGGTGCTGGAGTCCAACTTGCGGGCACGGCAGTTGTATGAACGTGCGGGCATGGTGTTTGTGCTTCGCGACCTTGTCCCCGAGGACTGACGGCGCTGGCGCATAACTTGCTTTGCACAGAGGCAGAACGGTGAACAGAGGCAAAAACCCGCCACCGTTCATGAGTGCCTTCTGACCTTGCCTGGTGACAGATCCTCCATGAATACCCATTTTTCCTGCGTCGGTTGTGGCAAATGCTGCACCGACCACCATGTGCCCTTGACCCTCGAAGAAGCCCGCAGCTGGGCGGCTGACGGCGGTAATGTCATCGTGCTGGTGGAAGGTTTCCTGGGCAGTGGCCTGGGGCTGCCCGAGTTGCAACGTGACCACGCACAACGCCGTTCCGCCATCGTGCCCAGCGGCAATACCGAGGCGTATGTGGCAATCACCTTTGCCGCCTATAACGCCGGGCGCTGCCGGAATCTTGACGAAGACGACCGTTGCCGCATTTACGAGCGGCGGCCGTTGGTGTGCCGCATCTACCCGATGGAGATCAATCCGCACATCCCGTTGAACCCGGCAGCCAAGGACTGCCCGCCGGAATCCTGGGAGCAGGGGCCGGCGCTGATCGTGGGGGGCGAGTTGATGGACAAGGAGCTGGCCGAGTTGATCCGCCGCTCACGCCAGGCTGACCGCGATGATATCCAGGCCAAGGAAGCCGTGTGCGGGTTGCTGGGCATCCATACCACGGCGCTCAAGGGCGATGGGTTTACCGCGTACTTGCCCGACATGGGCCTGTTTGCCCAGGCGATCGAGTTGGCGACGCAAGAAGTCGTGCAGGCCAATGAGTGGGTGTTTCATGTGTCCGGGATGGACATTGCCGAGCAACTGCTGGATGCCGGCGCCCGGATTGCCACCGAGGTGCCGGCGAACTACGCCTTCATTTCATTGCGGGCGGCTTAAGCGCTAGCGCCGCTTGCCCCAGAATTCCTCCGCCAACCGCCGCAAGTCATCCGCCAGCCCCGCCACGTCCCCTGAGCTGAGCTGGCTCTGCTGGCCAGCGCTGACCGTCACTTCCCCGGCATTGCGAATGCCGATGATGTTGCGGTTGATGTCTTCGCTCACCGCACTCTGTTCTTCCACCGCCGCCGCGATCTGCTGGCTCATGGCGGTAATTCGGGTCACTCGCTGGCTGATCCCATCCAGTGCGGCAGCGGCGCGCTGGGCCTGATCGACGCTGGCCTCGACATGCTGGCTGCTTTGCGCCATCGCCTGCACCGCATCCCGGGCGCCGCCTTGCAGGGTGCTGATCATGCGCTGGATCTCATTGGTCGAATCCTGCGTACGCTGAGCCAGGCCTCGTACCTCATCGGCCACCACGGCAAACCCGCGTCCTTGCTCCCCGGCCCGCGCCGCTTCGATGGCGGCATTCAGCGCCAGCAGGTTGGTCTGTTCGGCAATCGCCCGGATCACTTCCAGCACCCCGGAAATATCGCCGCTGTGGCTTTCCAGTTGATGGATCACTGCGGTGGCCCGCGCCAGTTCCTCGGACAAACGCAGCACCGCGTCGCGGCTTTCATCCACCCGTTGATGGCCCTCGCGGGTTTCGCTGCCGGCCTGGTCAGCGGCCCTGGACGCCTGCAGCGCGTGCTCGGCGACTTGCGCCACGCTGGCGGCCATTTGATTGATCGCGGCGGCGACCTGATCCGTCTGGGTCTGTTGGCCGAGGCTGCTGGTGTGGCTGCTGTCCAGTTGTTGCACCAGCGCCGCGGCATGGCCGGACAGACGTTGCGATGCATCGCCAATCCGGCCGACCACCGCGCCCACCTGCGCCTCCAGCATCTGCATGGCAAACTCGATGCGTCCGAACTCGTCCTTGCGCCCGGTGTAGATCGCCTGGCTCAGCGGGTTATCGGCAATCAGCCGTGCCCGCTGGTTCAACTGTGCCAGGGGCCGTAACAAGCCATGCACACCCGCTACCCCCGCGGTGCAGGCCGCCGTTACCGCCAGCAGTTGCCAGGTCAGCGAATAAGGCGCCAGCCCAAGGCCCAATGCCCAGGTTGTGGCGCAAGCCACCAGGACCCATGCCGACAGCTTGAAGGTCATGCCCACCACGGGCCGTGCTCGCCGAGTGCCGGCACGCAGGCGGGCATAGGCCCGTTCGGCCCGATGCACCCGCCGTGCATCGGGCTTGGTGCGCACCGATTGATACTCCACCGTCACGCCGTCCCGGGTGACCGGCGTGGCATAGGCACTGACCCAATAGTGATCGCCGTTCTTGCAGCGATTTTTCACCATACCCATCCACGAGCGACCGCTTTTCAATACCTGCCACATGTGCGCAAACGCCGCGGCCGGCATGTCCGGGTGACGCAGCAGGTTGTGCGGCGTGCCCAGCAGCTCCTCGCGGGTGTAGCCGCTGATATCGATGAAGTCCTGGTTGGCGTAGGTAATTGCGCTGGTCAGGTCGGTGGTCGAGAGGATATTGGCGTCGGGGGCAAAATCCACATTTCGACCGGTGACCGGCAGATTGATCTTCATGAAAAAGCGCGCTCGTGATTGTTGGAGGAGTCGGCAGGGCGTCGACTCTAAGCGCACCGGTTGGGCAAATACTGATCCAGCTCATGTTCCGCGCAATTAATTGGCCATTACGGTCTGGAGAGCGGCGCGTCCAGGCGGTAGGGCTCGATGATGCGTTGGTATTCGCCGCTCTGCTTCAGTTGCTCGAGGGCGTGATTGAGGGCGCTGCGCAAGGCGGTGTCGGGCTTGCGCAGTGCGATCGCCACGCCGTTACCCAGCAGTTCGGTGGAGACGTGAGGGCCGAGGAAGTCGAAAACCTGACCATCAGCGGTGTCGAGCAGCGCCTCACGGATTTCCACGGTGCCTTGCAATGTTGCATCGATGTCGCCTGCCAGCAGGCTGCGGATCAACTCGTCATTGCGCCAGAATGCCTTGACGATGACCCCCTTGGGCGCCCACTTCGACAGGGCGAAGGCTTCGCGGTTGCTGCCCACCAGAACGCCCACGCGCTTGCCCTTCAGTGACCGTGGGGTCGGCTTCAACCCTGATGTCTTGCGGGCCACCAGGCGCGTGGTGATCGGATAAAGGTTATCGGTGAAATTCACCCGCTGGCGCCGTTTCAGTGTAGGGGCCATGCCCATGATCGCGTCGAATTGCCTGGCTTCAAGGGCGGGGAAGTTTTCCACAAGGACCTGGTCGACCCAGGTACACCGCACATTGAGCTGTATGCACAGGGCATTGCCCAGCTCGATGTTCAGCCCTGCAAGCTGGCCATGTTGATTGCGGCTTTGGAAGGGTGGAAATTGCGCAGCAACGGCGAAACGAATTTCATGCCGTGGTTGACCGCTGGCCGCAGTGGTGGAGAAAACGCTGGCCATCAGCGACAACAACAGCACGACACAGTTGCGTATCAGAACCACAGGGGACGTCCTTTTCCAGAAAACCAGCTTTACCACGTCCAGCCCCGAGCGAAAGAGTCGGGGCAAGCGGGTGTCATGCAAGCTTTCAAGAATTGGCCGCAGGCCTACAAGGCGAAACGTCAGTAACTGTTGTAGGCATAAATCTCCATTACGGAGGATTTATTACCGGTCAGCGCTTGCCCATCGAGCGACGGGTGCCGGGAGGCGCCATGCCCGGGCTCTTGGTGTGGCCGTTCTTGGCGCCGTTTTTGTACCACGGCTGGCTGGCGTTTTTCGCCCCGGCCAGTTCGCCCGGCTTGAACGGAAACTTGAACGCCGGGATCTCGGCCTTGGTTTCGCCTTCGACGCTGTCAGGGTTGGCCTGTTGGTCGATGTCGACCGCTTCAACAGCGGGTTGTGTCGGGGAATTCATGGAAGCTCCGGGGAGTACTGAAAATGACGCGGGCCCGACTTGCAGGCCACACCGCCGCGCAGTATACCTGCGCGCCTCGGATCTTTAACCACTGCTCGTACGAATGGTCGGACTTTACTGACGGCGCTGTCAGTTAGCAGTCACTTTGCTGACCCGGTTGGCGGGCTATAAAGAGCCTTCATTCTTCCGATCCTTTGCCCTGGCGCCTCACCCCATGCACATTCAACGAAAACCTGCCTTGATCGTGGGCGTCCTTGTGGTACTGGCCGTGGTTGCCTGGGTGGTGACCCGCCCGGCCAAGACCAAACTGACCGCATCGTCGGCGATCCCGGTGCGGGTGATCAGCGTCAAACAGCAGGACATCCCGCGGTTTGTCAGCGGCATCGGCTCGGTGCTGTCGTTGCACAGTGTGGTGATTCGCCCGCAGATCGACGGCATCCTTACCAAATTGCTGGTCAAGGAAGGTCAACTGGTGAAGGCCGGCGACCTGCTGGCGACCATTGATGACCGCTCGATCCGCGCCAGCCTGGACCAGGCCAAGGCGCAACTCGGGGAAAGCCAGGCGCAACTGCAAGTCGCGCTGGTCAACCTCAAGCGCTACAAGGAACTGAGCATCGACGACGGCGTGTCCAAGCAGACCTATGACCAGCAACAAGCCCTGGTCAACCAGCTCAAGGCCACGGCCCAAGGCAACCAGGCCGCGATTGATTCGGCCCAGGTGCAGCTTTCGTACACCCAGATTCGCTCGCCGGTTACCGGTCGCGTCGGGATTCGCACAGTGGATGAAGGCAACTTCCTGCGCATGAGCGACACCCAGGGCTTGTTCTCCGTGACCCAGATCGACCCGATTGCTGTCGAGTTCTCCCTGCCGCAACAGATGCTGCCGACCCTGCAAGGCCTGATCGCCGCGCAACTGCCCGCCGACGTCAACGCCTACATGGGCGCCGACACCGACGGCCAGACCGGCGACCTGCTGGGTGAGGGCCGCCTGAGCCTGATCGACAACCAGATCAGCGGCACCACCGGCACCATCCGCGCCAAGGCCGAGTTCAGCAACGGCGCTCAGAAACTCTGGCCGGGGCAGTTGGTGACGATCCGCATCCAGACCGCCCTGCACAAGAATGCCCTGGTGGTGCCGCCTACCGTGGTGCAACGCGGCCTGGATTCGCACTTCGTGTACCGGCTCAAGGGTGACAAGGTTGAGGTGGTGCCGGTGCAGGTGCTGTACCAGAACAGCGACATGAACATCCTCCAGGGTGTGCAGGCCGGCGATGTGCTGGTCAGCGACGGCCAGTCCCGGCTCAAGGCGGGCGCCCAGGTCGATGTGCTCAAGGAGCCGCCGCAGGTGATCCAGACCGTTGATGCCAAGGTGCAGCCATGAGCGGCAGTCGTTCGCCGTCGGCCTGGTGCGTCGACCACCCGGTCGCCACCTTGCTGCTGACCTTCGCTTTGGTATTGCTCGGGATGATTGCCTTTCCACGCCTGGCCATCGCCCCACTGCCGGAAGCGGAATTTCCGACGATCCAGGTCAGCGCCACGCTGCCCGGCGCCAGCCCGGACACCATGGCCTCATCCGTGGCAACGCCGCTGGAGGTGCAATTCAGCGCCATCCCCGGCATGACCCAGATGACTTCCAGCAGCGCCTTGGGCTCCAGCCTGCTGACCCTGCAATTCACCCTCACCAAGAGCATCGACACCGCCGCCCAGGAAGTGCAGGCGGCGATCAACACCGCGTCCGGCAAACTGCCCAGCGACATGCCGAGCCTGCCGACCTGGAAGAAGGTCAACCCGGCGGACAGCCCGGTGCTGATCCTCAGCGTCAGCTCGGACAGCATGCCCAGCACCGAGCTGAGCGACTACGTGGAAACCCTGCTGGCCCGGCAGATCAGCCAGATCGACGGGGTCGGCCAGATCAACATTACCGGCCAGCAACGCCCGGCCATCCGGGTGCAGGCGTCGGCCGATAAACTCGCGGCCATCGGCCTGACCCTGGCGGACGTGCGCCTGGCGATCCAGCAATCGAGCCTGAACCTGGCCAAGGGCGCGATCTACGGCGAAAACAGCGTGTCGACCCTCTCGACCAACGACCAGTTGTTCCACCCCGAGGATTACGCCCAACTGATCGTGTCCTACAAGGACGGGGCACCTGTACAGCTGCGGGATATCGCCAAAGTCATCAACGGCTCGGAAAACGCCTACGTGCAGGCCTGGTCCGGCGACACGCCAGGGGTCAACCTGGTGATCTCCCGCCAGCCCGGCGCGAATATCGTCGAGACCGTGGACCGCATTCAAGCCGAACTGCCGCGCCTGCAAGCCATGCTGCCGGCCTCGGTGCAGGTCAGCGTGTTGACCGACCGCACCAAGACCATCCGCGCGTCCCTGCATGAAGTGGAAGTGACCCTGCTGATCGCCATCCTGCTGGTGGTGGCGGTGATGGCGCTGTTCCTGCGCCAGTTGTCGGCCACGTTGATCGTGTCCAGCGTGCTCGGTGTGTCGCTGGTAGCCAGTTTTGCCCTGATGTACCTGATGGGCTTCAGCCTGAACAACCTGACCCTGGTGGCGATCGTGATCGCCGTGGGGTTTGTGGTGGACGATGCGATCGTGGTGGTGGAGAACATTCACCGCCACCTGGAAGCGGGCCTCGACAAGCGCGAAGCCGCGATCAAGGGCGCGGGTGAAATCGGTTTTACCGTGGTCTCCATCAGCTTCTCACTGGTGGCGGCGTTTATCCCGCTGCTGTTCATGGGCGGTGTCGTGGGACGGTTGTTCAAGGAGTTTGCCTTGACAGCCACCTCGACCATCCTGATTTCGGTGGTGGTCTCGCTGACCCTGGCGCCGACCCTGGCCGCGTTGTTCATGCGCGCACCAACCCATCATGCCCACGACAAACCCGGTTTCAGCGAACGCCTGCTGGCCGGCTATGCGCGCAATCTGCGCCGCGCCCTGGCCCATCAACGCACCATGGCCGCGATCTTCATGGTGACCCTGGCCCTGGCCGTGGTCGGCTACGTGTTTATCCCCAAGGGTTTCTTCCCGGTACAAGACACCGGCTTCGTCCTCGGCACCAGCGAAGCGGCGGCCGACGTGTCGTTCCCGGACATGGTCGCCAAGCACAAGGCAATCGCCGAGATCGTCAAGGATGACCCGGCGGTGGAAGCGTTCTCCCATTCGGTGGGTGTGACCGGCAGCAACCAGACCATCGCCAACGGCCGGTTCTGGATTGCCTTGAAAGATCGCGGGGATCGCGACGTGTCGGCCAGCCAGTTTATCGACCGGATCCGCCCGAAACTGGCGAAAGTGCCGGGCATCGTCCTGTACCTGCGGGCCGGCCAGGACATCAACTTGAGCTCCGGCCCCAGCCGCGCCCAGTACCAGTACGTGCTCAAGAGCAATGACGGCCCGACCCTGAATACCTGGACCCAGCGCCTCACCGAAAAACTGCGGGCCAACCCGGCGTTCCGCGACCTGTCCAACGACTTGCAGCTGGGCGGCAGCATCACCCACATCAGCATCGACCGTCAGGCCGCCGCGCGGTTTGGCCTCACCGCCACCGATGTGGACCAGGCACTGTACGACGCCTTCGGCCAGCGCCAGATCAACGAATTCCAGACCGAGATCAACCAGTACCAGGTGGTGCTGGAACTGGACACCCAGCAACGCGGCAAGGCCGAAAGCCTGAACTACTTCTACCTGCGCTCGCCGCTGACCAACGAGATGGTACCGCTGTCGGCGGTGGCCAAGGTCGACCCGCCCACCGTCGGGCCCTTGTCCATCAGCCATGACGGCATGTTCCCGGCGGCCAACCTGTCGTTCAACCTGGCACCCGGCGTCGCGTTGGGCGATGCGGTGATCCTGCTCAACCAGGCGAAGAATGAAATCGGCATGCCGACTACCATCATCGGCAACTTCCAGGGCGCGGCCCAGGCGTTCCAGAGTTCGTTGGCCAGCCAGCCCTGGCTGATCCTCGCGGCACTGGTGGCGGTCTACATTATCCTGGGTGTGCTGTACGAGAGCTTCGTGCACCCGCTGACGATCATCTCCACCTTGCCATCGGCGGGGTTGGGGGCGCTGATCATGTTGTCACTGATGGGCCAGGACTTTTCGATCATGGCGTTGATCGGCCTGGTGCTGCTGATCGGGATCGTGAAGAAGAACGGTATCCTGATGATCGACTTCGCCCTGGACGCCCAGCGCGTACGCGGCCTGCCGCCCGAGGAAGCGATTTACGAGGCGTGTGTCACGCGGTTCCGGCCGATCATCATGACCACCCTGGCCGCCCTGCTGGGTGCGGTGCCGCTGATGCTGGGCTCCGGCCCCGGCGCGGAAATGCGCCAGCCGCTGGGTATCGCGGTGGTGGGCGGGTTGCTGGTGAGCCAGGCGCTGACGCTGTTCACCACACCGGTCATATACTTGTACCTCGAGAAGTTTTTCCACAGACCCAAACCAGCTCCCCAGCTGGCAATCACACACTGAGGCTGAGGCCCCGTCCTGGAACAAAAGGCTCATGCGTGTACTGATTATTGAAGACGAAGAAAAAACCGCCGACTACCTGCACCGCGGCCTGACGGAGCAAGGCTATACCGTCGACGTCGCCCGTGAAGGCGTCGAAGGGTTGCACCTGGCCCTGGAGAACGATTACGCGGTCATCGTGCTCGACGTGATGCTGCCCGGCCTGGATGGCTTTGGTGTATTGCGCGCGCTGCGGGCGCGCAAGCAGACGCCGGTGATCATGCTCACCGCCCGCGAGCGCGTGGAAGACCGTATTCGCGGCCTGCGCGAAGGCGCGGATGATTACCTCGGCAAGCCGTTCTCGTTCCTCGAACTGGTGGCGCGCCTGCAAGCCCTTACCCGTCGCAGTGGCGGGCATGAGCCGGTGCAGGTGACCATCGCCGACCTGTGGATCGACCTGATCAGCCGCAAGGCCAGTCGCAACGGCGTTCGCCTGGACCTGACCGCCAAGGAGTTCTCGCTGCTCAGCGTATTGGCCCGGCGCCAGGGTGAAATCCTGTCCAAGACCTCGATTGCGGAAATGGTCTGGGACATCAATTTCGACAGCGACGCCAACGTGGTGGAAGTGGCGATCAAACGCCTGCGGGCCAAGCTCGACGGACCGTTCGAACAGAAACTGCTGCACACCATCCGTGGCATGGGGTACGTGCTGGAGAACCGCAGTGTCGGCTAACTCCATCGCCCTGCGCCTGAGCGGCATGTTCACCCTGGTGGCGCTGCTGATCTTCCTGTTGATCGGCGGCGCGCTGTACCAGCAGGTGGACAAAGGCCTGGGCCTGCTGCCCGGGGCCGAGCTGGATGCGCGCTACAGCGTGCTGGAGTCTTCGGTCAATCGCTTCGGTACGCCGGACCATTGGGCGAAGATCACCGCCAAGCTCAAGTTGTTGGGAGAGGAAGACAAGCGCATTCGCTTCTGGGTGGTGAGCAGCGACCCGACCTACGAATACGGCAACCCGGACGCGCAGATTCGCGCCTTTGCCGCCGGCCCGACCGGCAAGCGCGACTTGCGCCTGCCGGGCCATGCCTACCCGTTCAAAGTATTGGTCAGCCAGTTTCCAGCCAAGGAGCAGCGCCCGCCGCTGCGTTTCCTGATTGCGGTCGACACCGAGAACTTCCGCGCCACCCAGCATCAACTGCTGGTGGCGCTGATCGGCCTGGCGTTTGTCGGCGTGCTGCTGGCCTCGCTGCTGGGGTTCTGGGTGGCGCGCATCGGTCTCAAGCCGCTGATCAAACTGTCGGACGAGGCGCAGAAACTTGCACCGCCGAAACTCTCCGGGCGCCTGCAATTGTCGCCATTGCCGCCGGAGCTGAAGCAGTTCGTCAACTCCTTCAACTCGACCCTCGACCGGGTGGAACAGGCCTATTCGCGCCTGGAGTCATTCAACGCCGATGTGGCCCATGAGCTGCGCTCGCCGCTGACCAACCTGATCGGCCAGACCCAGGTGGCGCTGACCCGTGGGCGTTCGGCCGAGCATTATTTCGAGGTGCTGCAATCGAACCTCGAAGAGCTGGAACGGCTGCGCTCGATCATCAATGACATGCTGTTCCTGGCCAGTGCAGACCAGGGCAGCAAGGCCACCAAGCTGATCACCAGTTCGCTGGCGGATGAAGTGGCGACCACCCTGGACTACCTGGACTTTATCCTCGAGGACGCCCAGGTGCAGGTGCGTGTGACCGGCGATGCCCAGGTGCAGATCGAGAAGGCGCACTTGCGCCGGGCGTTGATCAACCTGTTGAGCAATGCGGTGCAGCATACGGCGCCTGGCCAGGTGATCGAGGTGAAGATCGAAGTGCTGGCGAATCACGTGGCGATCGGGGTGACCAACCCGGGCGATGAGATTGCCAGCGAGCACCTGCCCCGGTTGTTCGAGCGGTTCTATCGGGTGGACGCGTCCCGCAGCAATAGCGGGGCGAATCACGGGTTGGGACTGGCGATCGTCAAGGCGATCGCGTTGATGCACGGCGGAGATGTGTTTGTGCGCAGCGAGGGCGGCGGCAACACCTTTGGCATTACGCTGCCGGTGTAGCGGCCGCCCCCCTCAGTTACTCAGTCGTACCCCGCCCAAACTGCCACTTAGCTCATAGGCCGCCAGTTCCGCCTGATGCGCGGCCATGATTTCCGGCAGGGAACTGCGCAGGTATTCCACCCACGTCTTGATCTTCGCATCCAGGTATTGGCGCGACGGGTAGATGGCGTACAGGTTGAGCTCCTGGGAGCGGTAGTTGGGCATCACCCGCACCAGGGTGCCGTTGCGCAGCCCTTCAATCGCCGCATACACCGGCAACAGGCCAACGCCCATGCCGCTGGTGATCGCGGTCTTCATCGCATCGGCCGAGTTCACCAGGAACGGTGAGCTGTTGATCGCCACACTTTCCTGGCCTTCCGGGCCATTGAACGACCATTTATCCAGCTGAATCACCGGGCTGACCAGGCGCAGGCACGCGTGGTTGAGCAGGTCGCTGGGCCGTTGCGCGCAGCCGTTGGCCTTGACGTAGGCCGGCGAGGCACAGGCGATGCTGTAAGTTATCCCCAGGCGCTGCGAGACAAACCCCGAATCCGGCAACTCGCTGGCGAGCACGATGGACACGTCGTAACCCTCATCCAGCAGGTCCGGCACGCGGTTGGCCATGGTCAGGTCAAAGGTCACGTCCGGGTGGGTGCGGCGGTAGCGGGCAATCGCATCGATCACGAAGTGCTGGCCGATGCCGGTCATGGTGTGCACCTTCAACTGCCCGGCCGGGCGGGCGTGGGCATCGCTGGCTTCGGCTTCCGCTTCCTCGACATACGCCAGGATCTGCTCGCAACGCAGCAAATAGCGCTTGCCGGCCTCGGTCAGGGCGATGCGGCGGGTGGTGCGGTTGAGCAAACGGGTTTGCAGATGGGCCTCAAGGTTGGAGACCGCGCGCGAGACGTTGGCCGTGGTGGTATCCAGTTGCACGGCGGCGGCGGTGAAGCTGCCGGCTTCGGCCACACAACTGAAGGCGCGCATGTTTTGCAAGGTGTCCATTAAGGTGCTCTCAGGGGAGATGGCAAATTGTGACACGAAGTTGCAGGATCCAGTGATCCCTACGAACGGATTATCGCCTGAACGGTAACAAAGATTCACAAGAATCCCACCTTATCGCCATCCGGCCCGCCCCTTAGAATTGCGCCACCTTCCCCGCAACACCCTCTCAGGAATTCGCAGCAGTGCCGCGTCGCATCAGCAGAGAGCTGAAGACTCTCAGTGTTTGGGCCTTATCGTTAGCAATCAGCGGCTGCATCGGAACCGGAGGAATTGCCCCTCAAGGCCAGTCACTCGTCGCCAGTTCATTGGCCACCGACGAGGCGATCAAAAGCGCCGCCCAGGACGCCCACTGGCCCACCGCGCAATGGTGGCAAGCCTACGGCGACCCGCAACTCAACCACTGGATCGACCTCGCCGTGCAAGGCAGCCCGAGCATGGCCATGGCCGCTGCACGTGTGCGTGAAGCCCGGGCCATGGCCGGGATCGCCGAGTCGGCCGAGTCGTTGCAGATCAATGGTGATGCCACGCTCAAGCGCCATAACTGGCCGAGCGACCAATTCTACGGCCCAGGCGCGCTGGACAATTCCACCACCTGGGACAACAACGCGTCCCTGGGGCTGAGCTATGCCCTCGACCTCTGGGGCCGCGAAAGCAATGCCACCGAGCGCGCCGTGGACATGGCCCACATGAGCGCCGCCGAAGCGCGCCAGGCGCAGCTCGAATTGCAGAACAACGTGGTGCGCGCCTATATCCAGCTGTCGTTGCACTTCGCCCAGCGCGATATCGTGGCCGCCACCTTGGCCCAGCAACAACAGATTCTCGACCTTGCGCAAAAGCGTTTGAATGGCGGGATCGGCACCCACTTCGAAGTCAGCCAGGCTGAGACGCCGCTGCCGGAAACCCATCGCCAGCTGGACGCCCTGGATGAACAGATCGCCCTGAGTCGCAACCAGTTGGCCGCGCTGGCGGGCAAAGGGCCGGGGGAGGGCGCGCAGTTGCAGCGGCCCACCTTGTCCCTGGCCGCGCCGCTGAAACTGCCGTCGAGCGTGCCGGCCGAACTGCTCGGCCAGCGCCCGGACGTGGTCGCCAGCCGCTGGCAAGTGGCGGCCCAGGCCCGTGGCATTGATGTGGCCCACGCCGGTTTCTACCCCAACGTCGACCTGGTGGGCAGCCTCGGCTACGTCGCCACCGGCGGCGGAATGCTGAGTTTCCTGACCGGCAAGAAACTCAACTACACCGCCGGCCCTGCCATCAGCCTGCCGATCTTCGACGGTGGCCGCCTGCGCTCGCAACTGGGTGAAGCCAGCGCCGGCTACGACATCGCCGTCGCGCACTACAACCAGACCCTGGTCAACGCGCTCAAGGGCATCAGCGACCAGTTGATCCGCCGCGAGTCGATGGACAAGCAGCAAGCCTTCGCCGCCGAATCGGTGGCTTCGGCGCAGAAGACCTATGACATCGCGATGATCGCCTACCAGCGCGGCCTCACCGACTACCTCAACGTGCTGAATGCCCAAAGCCTGTTGTTCCGCCAACAGCAGGTGCAGCAGCAGGTCCAGGCTGCACGCCTGAGTGCCCACGCCGAACTGGTGACCGCGTTGGGCGGTGGCCTCGGTGCCGGCAGCGACGTGCCTCAGGACAGCCAGACCTTACCGAGCAAGACCCCGGCGGCCCTCGCCGTGTTTGATCACTGAGTAGGATGCGATGACTCCCTTGCCTGCACCGCTGCGCTGGTTGCACTCGCTTGAGTGGCGCCGCGGTTTCTTCGATTGGGCACGCAGTGATGGCGTGACCTGGGTCTATATCTTCAAGGTGCTGATCGCGGCCTTCCTGACGCTGTGGCTGGCGATGCGCCTGGAATTGCCGCAACCGCGTACCGCGATGATCACGGTATTTATCGTGATGCAGCCGCAAAGCGGCCAGGTATTCGCCAAGAGTTTCTACCGCTTCCTGGGCACCCTGGCGGGCTCGGCGGTGATGGTGTTCCTGATCGCGTTGTTTGCGCAGAACACTGAACTGTTCCTCGGTTCGCTGGCGATCTGGGTCGGCATCTGCACTGCTGGCGCGACCCGCAATCGCAACTTTCGCGCCTACGGTTTTGTGCTGGCCGGCTACACCGCGGCGATGGTCGGCTTGCCGGCCCTGGCCCATCCCGACGGCGCGTTTATGGCGGCGGTGTGGCGAGTCCTGGAAATCTCGTTGGGGATTGTCTGCTCCACGCTGGTCAGCGCCGCGATCCTGCCGCAAACCTCCAGCGCTGCGATGCGCAACGCCCTGTACCAGCGCTTCGGTGTGTTCGCGCTGTTCGTCACCGATGGCCTGCGCGGTCGCAGTGAGCGTGAAGGGTTTGAGCGCAGCAACGTGCGCTTTATCGCCGAAGCCGTGGGCCTGGAAGGGCTGCGCAGCATCACCGTGTTCGAAGACCCGCACATGCGTCGGCGCAATGGCCGGCTGACGCGCTTGAACAGCGAGTTCATGGGCATCACCACGCGCTTCAACGCCTTGCACCAATTGCTCGAGCGCCTGCGCAGCCAGGAGGCCGATCACGTGGTGGCTGCCATCAAGCCGGGCCTGCAAGACCTGGCGGAACTGCTCGACGGTTTTTCCGGCCGTGCGCTCACCAGCCCCGATGCGGCGCGCCTGGCCAATCAGTTGAACGCCTACAAGGAAGGCCTGCCCGCCAAGGTGCGCAGCCTGCGCACCCGCTTCCAGGAAAGCGCCCCCAGCGACGCCGAACTGTTGGACTTTCACACCGCCTATGAGCTGCTGTACCGCTTCGTCGACGACTTGCACAACTACGCCCAGACCCACGCATCCCTGGCGGATCACAGCCACGAGCGCGAACACTGGGACGAACCCTACACCCCCAAAACCAACTGGCTGGCCTGCGCCGCCTCGGGGATTCGCGCCTCGTTTATCCTGATCGTGCTCGGCAGTTACTGGGTGGCCACGGCCTGGCCCAGTGGCGCCACCATGACCCTGATCGCCGCGGCGACGGTGGGTTTGTCGGCCGCCACCCCCAACCCCAAGCGCATGGCCTTTCAAATGGCTTGCGGCACCTTGATCGGGGCGCTGGTGGGCTTTGTCGAAATGTTCTTCGTGTTCCCCTGGATCGACGGTTTCCCGTTGCTGTGCGTGATGCTCGCGCCGGTGATCATCTTCGGTTCGTTCCTGGCTTCGCGCCCGCAGTACGCGGGAGTCGGCGTCGGGTTGCTGATCTTCTTCAGCACCGGCTCGGTGCCGGACAACCTCACGATCTACAACCCCTACACCTTCATCAACGACTACATCGCCATGGTCATCGGCATGCTGGTGTGTGCGGCGGCGGGCGCGATCATCCTGCCGCCCAACAGCCGCTGGTTGTGGCGTCGGCTGGAGCAGGACTTGCGCGAGCAAGTGGTGTTCGCCATCAGCGGTAAACTCAAGGGCCTGGCTTCGGGTTTCGAAAGCCGCACCCGCGACCTGCTGCACCAGGCCTACGGCTTTGCCGCCGGGCAACCCCAGGTGCAACGCAACCTGCTGCGCTGGATGTTCGTGGTGCTGGAAGTCGGCCACGCAATCATCGAATTGCGCAAGGAACAGGCGATCCTGCCGGTGCATCCGGCGTATGCCGAGTCCCAGCCGTGGCGCCAGGCGATCCGGGTGATGGGCCGTTCGCTGGTGCGGCTGTTCCTGCAACCCAGCGCCAGCAACCTGGAGCGCAGCCTGATCGCCGTGGACCACGCCATCAGCCGGGTGCAGGCCACCGACGAACCCTTCGCCCCGCACTTCGACACCTCGGCCCTGCGCCGGGTGAAAAGCTACCTGCACTTTATCCGCACCTCATTGCTGGACCCGCAATCACCCCTGGCTGCCCTCAAGCCCGAAGGACCCGCCCATGCCTCGTGAAATCGCCTTCCACGGCGTCTACATGCCCACCATGACCCTGATGTTTCTGATCGCGGCGGGCCTGGCCTGGGCCCTTGACCGGTTCCTGGCCGGCTTTGACCTGTACCGTTTTTTCTGGCACCCGGCGCTGCTGCGCCTGAGCCTGTTCGCTTGCTTGTTCGGCGCCCTGGCGCTGACCGTCTACCGTTGAGAATGCCCCGATGAAAAAGTTTTTCAGCCTGCTCGCGACCTTGCTGGTACTGGCCCTGGCGATCTGGATTGGCCGCACGTTGTGGGTGCACTACATGGAAACTCCCTGGACCCGCGATGGCCGGGTGCGCGCCGACATCATCAACGTCGCCGCCGACGTCACCGGCGAAGTGGTCAACGTTCCGGTGCGTGACAACCAGTTGGTGAAAAAGGGTGACCTGCTGATGCAGATCGACCCTGAGCATTACCAGATTGCGGTCAAGCAGGCGCAATCCCTGGTGGCTTCCCGCAAGGCCACCTGGGAGATGCGCAAGGTCAACGCCCACCGCCGCGCCGACCTCGACGCCCTGGTGATCTCCAAGGAAAACCGCGACGACGCCAGTAACATCGCCGACTCGGCCCTGGCCGACTACCAACATGCCCTGGCCCAGCTTGAAGCGGCGCAACTGAACCTCAAGCGCACCCAGGTGGTGGCGGCGGTCGACGGCTACGTCACCAACCTCAACGTGCACCGCGGCGACTATGCACGCATCGGCGAGGCGAAGATGGCGGTGGTGGATATGAACTCGTTCTGGGTGTACGGCTTCTTTGAAGAAACCAAGCTGCCCCACGTCAAAGTCGGGGACAAGGCCGACATGCAGTTGATGAGCGGCGAAACCCTCAAGGGCCACGTGGAAAGCATTTCGCGCGGCATCTACGACCGGGACAACCCGGAGAGCCGCGAGTTGATCGCCGATGTGAACCCGACGTTCAACTGGGTGCGCCTGGCCCAGCGGGTGCCGGTGCGGATTCATATCGATGAAGTGCCGGAAGGTGTGCTGTTGGCGGCGGGGATCACCTGCACCGTGATCGTCAATCAAACACAGAACTGAATGTGGGAGCGGGCTTGCTCGCGAAGGCAGTGTGTCAGTCAACGAAAATATCGACTGATCCACCGCATTCGCGAGCAAGCCCGCTCCCACATTTTGACCGTGTCAGGCCTGTAGAAACGTCTCGTGCAAGTGGCGCCACAGCAGGGCGCCACTGGCCTGCTTTTCAAACACCACGGTCGATCGCCGATCGGTTTGGGCACCGCTGCCATCCACCTGCTGCTCGCGATAACTCACCGTCGCGCCACGGGCATGTCGGTCAATCCCGGCAAACTCGCTGAGGCTGATCTTGAACCCGGGCCGCTTGCCGCCAGCCTGGCTGAACAGCTGGTTGAGCAGTGCAAAATCCAGTTGTTTGCCCGCCGGGGTGATCATGGAAAAGTCCGGCGAAAAACGCCTCAGCAAAACCTCCAGTGTTCCCTCGGGGGCTGTGCCGGCAAACCATTGTTCGATTTCGACATGGGCCTGGATCACTTCATCAAAAAAATCGCGGTAGTCAATCATCGTGTGGGCTCGCTGGCAGGGTGAAGCAGTGTCCGTACCTTGGACGCATCCAGCCACAGTACGGCAAATAACGGAAACAGGGTCAACGCTGCGGCAATCGCGAAGGTGACGGTGAACGAGTCCAGCGCAGCCAGCACCCCACTGAGCACGGCGGCACCGAGGCAAAAACTCAATTGCCGATTGATGTTCCACAAGGCGCTGGCATGCCCCATGCGCTCGGCCGGAATGTCGAGAAAGGCCAGGGTTTGCGCGGTGCTGCTGCACAGGCTGCCACCCAGGCCCATCAGGAGGTAGGCGAGCACCACGACAACCGGGTGCGGCTCGATCAGCAACAGGATGCCGAGGGCTTGCAGCAGCATGCCCGCCAGCAGCAGCGGCCTCGGCCCGCAGCGATTGAACAGTTTTTTGCTCAAGGCAATCGCCAGCCCCGAGGCCAGCGCCCACGGCAGCATCAGCGCGCCGATGTGGCTGGCGGTAAAGCCAAGACCGTGCAGATAAAGAATCGCCACCAGGCTGGTGCCGATAAACACGCCCGGGATGAACAGGTAAACCAGCATCGCGACCCGCAGCATCGGGCGGCGAGCCTGGCCCAATACGTGACCGAGCTCCAGCGCCGGGCGTGTGGACGCGGGCGTGTCTGCCACCAGCCAGCGCAAGGTCAGCATCACGGTGATCAGCGCCAGCGGCAGGTTGGCGAAAAAGATCCAGCGCCACGACACGCTGTCCACCACCAGGCCACCCAATGCTGGCGACAACGCCGGAATCAGCAGCGCCACCAGCATGACCCTGGCTGTCAGTTGGCTGCGTTCTGCCGGCGGAAAATGCCGATAGGCCAAGGCTTGCCCCACCGGAATCAACAAGCCGCCACCCAAGCCCTGCAACAGGCGCCAGCCGATCAGCGCTTCAATCGAGGCGGCCTGGCCCACCAGCACCGAGGCTACGCCGAACAGCAACAGGCTGACGGCAATCAACCGGCGCTCCCCCAGCAGCGCCGCCAGCCAAACGCTCAGGGGAATCACCACGGTCAGGCCGAGCATGTAGGCGTTGCCGATCCATGCCAGTTGCGTGACCGAGGCGTGCAACTCGCGGGCGATGTCCGGGTAAGCGATGGTGGCGACAAACATGTTCACCAGGTCGAGGGCGAAGCCCAGTAGAAAGATCCAGGTGACTTTCGAGCGGTAGGTCATTGCGCGGTTCCTGCTGTGGATGGCGGCAGGGTAGGCGGGTGCGGGCACTTGGGAAACAGCGGTTTGACTGTTAGTTTGTCAAAAATATTTTGACAAAGGAGCGCGTGGCATATGGTCAGCCTGGATCGTTTCGACACCTTCAAGGCCGTGGTCGAGGCCGGATCGTTGACGGCAGCCGCTGATGTCCTCGGGCAGACGCGAGCGGTGGTGAGCTTCAACCTCAAGCGCCTGGAAGCCGAGCTGGGCGTGACCCTGCTGACCCGCAGTACTCGGCAACTGGCACTGACCGATGCGGGCGAACGCTTTTACCTGCGCTGCACGCGCATGCTGGAAGAAGCGCGCCTGGCGGTGGAAGAAGCCCGTTCGGAGCACAGCCAGCTCAAGGGCACATTGCGGATCACCACCACCGTCGAATACGGATTGGCGGTGGTGGTGCCGGCAGTGGAAACCTTTCGCGGCCTGCACCCGGAATTGAACATCCAGTTATCCACCTCCTCCAGCCACGCCGACCTGATCTCCGAGCGCTTCGATGTGGCTATTCGATTGGGGCGGATGCTCGACTCCAATCATCGGGCGGTGCAGCTGTCGAGCTACGAAATCCTCGCCGTGGCTGCACCGGGGTTTGCCGGGGTCGCCACGCTGGAAGAACTGGAGCAACTGCCCAAGCTGGGGCACGGGCGGCTGACGGAGTTGACGGTGCTCGACCCGGCCGGCCATGAGCACCTGTACCGTCCAGGCCCCGGCAAGGCTTCACTGGTTGCCGACAGTGCCGCGATTCTCCAGGCGTTTGCCGTGCGCGGGCATGGCGTGGCGATCCTGCCCCAGTGGCTGGTGCAGGAAGACCTGGATGCGGGGCGTTTGGTGCGGTTGCTGCCGGGGTATCGATTTGCGCCGCAGGGGGTGTACGCGTTGTACCCGGATACCCGGCATTTGCCCCTGAAAGTGCGGGCCTTCATTGATTTCATGAAAGGCTGATCAGCCGAGAAACCGTGTGGCGAGGGAGCTTGCTCCCGCTGGGGGGCGAAGCACCCCTGAAAAGGTCAGCGCATTCTTTCAGGAAACTTGGATGGGTGGTTTTGGGGCTGCTGCGCAGCCCAGCGGGAGCAAGCTCCCTCGCCACGGGGAGGCGGGGGCTCTTAGAGCTGGCCGCTCAGGCCAAAGCGCTTTTTCAAGACAGTCTCCAGCAAGCCCTTGGGCAACAGCGCCGCCATCCACGGCAGTGCCCGGCAACCATTACCCGAGCGCAACAGGCGCGGCGGCGTGCCCTGTTGCACGGCCTTGAGCACGTCTGCCGCAAACTGGCTGGCGGGCGTAGGCCGATCCTGGGAGGCCTTGGCCCGGGCGCGGATGCTTTCGCGCAGTGGCCACCAGGGCGACTTTTCATTGATCAACAGTTCGGCCTGGGTGCCGGCGTTTTTTGCAAAACTTGTATCGATGGCGCCTGGCTGCACTTCCATCACCCGCACGTCAAACGGTGCGAGCTCCATGCGCAACGCATCACTCAAGGCATGCACTGCGGCTTTCGAGGCGCAATACGCACCGGCGAACGGTGTGACCAACACGCCGGACACGCTGCCGATATTCACCACCAACCCTTTACGGCGACGCAGGGCCGGGAACAGCGCCTGAGTCACGCCGACCACTGAGAATACGTTGGTCTCGAATTGCTGCTGCATCGCCTGGGTGCCGCCGTCGAGCAACGGACCCATGGCGCCATAGCCGGCGTTGTTGATCAGCACATCCAGCTCGCCGACCTGCCCGGCCAACTGCGCCAGTGCAGCGCTGTCGTTGACGTCCAGTTGCACCGCGTTAAAGCCGGCGCTGGCAAGTGCCGCCACATCCTCGCTGCGCCGGGCGCTGGCCCACACGTCAAAGCCGGCTTGCTTGAAGGCGTCCGCCAGGGCACGGCCAATGCCACTGGAGCACCCGGTGATCAGTACGTTGGGCATGGATCAGTCCTTTGTCGTTATCAGTCAGAGAAGCTGCCTTGCAAATGCTCGGCACGAAATTCCAGGGTTTGCGGGCGGTAGCCGGGGCGCAGCGGCGGCACTGGCAGGCAGTCTTCCCAGGTGGCGCCGGCCTGCAGTTCGCCGGGGCCGCGATAGCGCGGGGCAGCGTACACGTTGTCTGCCAGGTTGACCGTATCGCCCGGCGCATACGCGGCGATGCGCCAACGCAGTTCGGTCAGCGGTACGTTGTTGCCGTTGTTCAAGGTGAGCTTGAGCGGGCGGTCTGCGGGGCATTCTTTCGGCGCGTAGACGGTACGCAGTTCCAGGCGTGCCAATTGCTGGGCCTCGCGGTTGTCCAGCCACACCACCCATACCGCCACCAGGCCCAGGCCGACGGCGGCCGCGAGGGAAACCGGCAACGCCCTGGCGGGGTAGCGCAGCAAGAGGATCAGCCAGGTGATAATCAGCAAGACACCAAAGAACATGGCAACAACCTCGAAAACGGAACGGGCATCCTAACCAAGCGTAGGTGGAGTTGACCATCTTCGGGTTCCCCGGCCCCAAAGAAAAAGCCCCCGGCCCACCGGCTGCGGATAGGGGACGCAGTCGGTGGGGCGGGGGCTTGTTGTGCTGCTCTGTTTACTGCGCGATGGTTTTCACCGAAACGCCACGCTCGATTGGCGTGGATCGACCGTAGATATCTTCAAAGCGTTCGATATCGTCTTCACCCAGGTAGCTGCCGGACTGCACCTCGATAATCTCCAATGGAATCTTGCCCGGGTTACGCAAACGGTGCACCGAGGCAATCGGGATGTAGGTGGACTGGTTTTCGGTGAGCAGGAACACGTTCTCGTCACAGGTGACTTCGGCGGTGCCGCTGACCACGATCCAGTGTTCGGCGCGGTGGTGGTGCATCTGCAACGACAGGCACGCGCCCGGTTTCACCGAGATGTGCTTGACCTGGAAGCGCCCGCCCATATCCACCGAGTCGTACGAGCCCCATGGACGGTACACCTCGCAGTGGTTCTGGGTTTCGCTGCGGCCCTGCTCGTTGAGGGTGTTGACCATCTGCTTGACGCCCTGGACCTTGTCCTTGTGGGCAATCATCATCGCGTCCTTGGTTTCCACCACCACGATGTTTTCCAGGCCAATCACCGACACCAGCTTGCCGTTGCCGTGGATCATGCAGTTCTTGCTGTCCTGGATCACCACGTCGCCCTTGCTGACGTTACCGTTGGCGTCTTTTTCATTCACGTCCCACAGCGATGCCCAGCAACCCACGTCGCTCCAGCCGGCAGTCAATGGCACCACGCAGGCCAGTTGGGTTTTTTCCATCACGGCGTAGTCGATGGAGTTGTCCGGGCAGCAGGCGAAGGTGGATTCGTCGATGTCGATGGTGTCGGCGGTTTGGTTGCTGCGTTCCAGGGTCAGCAGGCAGGTGTCGTAGATGTCCGGGTCGTGTTTTTTCAGCTCTTCGAGGAAGCGGCTGGCACGGAACAGGAACATGCCGCTGTTCCAGAAATAACCACCGCTCTTGACGAATTCGGCGGCGCGTTTTTCATCGGGTTTTTCCACGAACTGTTGCACGCGGCTGACGCCTTCGGGCAGCAGCGAATCGTTGGTCGACTTGATATAGCCGTAGCCGGTCTCCGGACGGGTGGCCGGCACACCGAACAGCACCATTTCGCCACGCTCAGCCGCCACAGTGGCCAGGGCCAGGGCGCGTTGCAGGGCTTTCTGGTCATCCAGCACGTGGTCGGCGGGCAGCACCAGCATCAGTTCGTCGCGGCCTTCGTTGACCAGCATCATCGCCGTCAGGGCCACGGCCGGCGCGGTATTGCGGCCGAACGGCTCCATCAGGATGCGCTGGGTTTCCAGTTTGCGGGCAGCCAGTTGCTCGTTGACGATAAAGCGGTGGTCCTTGTTGCACACCACGATGGGCGCGTCCATGCCGTCGAACACCAGGCGCTCCAGGGTTTGCTGGAACAAGGTGTGCTCGCCGGTCAGGGCCAGGAACTGCTTGGGAAACTGTTTACGCGAAAGCGGCCAAAGACGTGAGCCGCTACCACCGGAAAGGATTACTGGGATCATGGTGTTTCTCCTTGAATCAAATTTGGTTAGAGCCTGTGGGAGCCGGGCTTGCCTGCGATGGCATCACCTCGGTGTACCTGATACACCGAGTTGTCCGCATCGCAGGCAAGCCAGCTCCCACAGGGGGCAGCGTCAATCTGAAAATCTAATCAGCGGGTCGACACAGGGCGTTTCACCCACACTGGCGACAGGTTGGCGCCGGTGCCGGTGACGTACAGCACTGCGGCCTCACCGCGTTCCAGAGCTACCGGCTTCACGTCGCCGACTTTTTTATCGCCTTCATACAGCGCCAGGCTGACCTTCACCGGGTTGATCTCGCGCTCGCCACGGCCCTTGGCGGCCACGGCCTGGACCACGTCGGTCTTGCCATCGGCGGTTTTCAGGGTCAGCGACTTGTCACTGAGGTTCTGCACGCGCACCAGGGATTTCTGCTTGTTCTTGAACGGCGGTTCTTCGATCAGTTGCGGTTGGCCGCTGCCGCTGCTGACCAGGGTGTAGTAGTGGTCGGCGGCGAGCTTGACCGGCAGGGTCTGGCTGCCGACCTTGGCGCTGTAGTCACCGCCCGGCATGAAGCTGAAGTCACTGCTGGCCAGCGGTGCAACCTCGTTGAGGTTGGTGCTGCCGACGGTGGCGCTGACTTCCTGGTTGCTGGCGTTGTACACCCGCACAAAGCTCGAGCCTTTTGGCGCGACGGGACCGTAGAGGGCGGCGTCGCCACCGGCGAAGGCGGACATCGAAACAACGCTCATGCCGGCGACGAGGGCAAAAGTTTTTGCGAGGTTAGTAGTGAAAGTCATGTGAGTTACCTCTCTTTCAGTTTTGCGCCCGGTCGGGCGTCTCGGAGTTCATGTTTTTAACGGTGGGGGTGTTGATAGCCATGTTCTGTTGGCGCATACCGGCTTGTTTGAGCTGCGCAACCCACTGCGGGTCGGCATCGCCGATTTCGTTGTTCACAGGCAGATAACGCTCGGGAAACTCCCAGATCAGCACCTGTGGCGGGCTGTTCTTGAAGTCGTCGCTTTTCAGGTAGCTGAGCATCGGCAGGATCGGGCCGTGGCCGTCTTCGGAGTAGTTGATGACGTCGCTGCCCAGGGCTTGCTTCAGCGCGCCGACAAAGTTCCAGTTCGGGTTGGCGCTGTAGCTGGTGCCCACCAGGGCCACCGGGGTTTCACTGTCGGTGAACAGTGCATCGTCGCCTTTGGTTTCGGCCAGGTGCGTCACGCGTTTTTGCAGTGGCTCCTTGGGCGGCATCAGGTTTTCGAACAGCGGGTCCAGCGGCAGGAACAGGCGCAGGTCGCCCTTGTGTGGCTCGGTCTTCTCGGCTTCGGTGACAAAGCGTTGAGGCTCGCCGCTCAGGGGCGTTTTGTTGGCAATTGTCTTGGCCAATTCTTTGGCCGCCACTTCAGCGCCGTCCGGGGTCCAGTGGGTGTCGGTGCGCAGGAACACTTGTTGGCCGTGCAGCTTGGCCTGTTGCAGCGGACCCATCAGGTCGGGGGCGACGATCTTGTCGGCGGCCATGCGGGCATGGAAGTCCTGGTACAGACCGGCGCGGATGCTCGCCGGCTGCACTTCACCCACGTGTTCCGGGTACAGCCGCACCTTGGCTGGCACGATCGCCATCACCAGTTGGATACCCTGGGCCTTGAGCTTCTGGCGCACGCCTTCCACCAAGGCGTAGTTGCCTTGCAGGTTCTGGTCTTCGTTGACGATCGGGTTGAATTCCTCGTCGCTGTACAACCAGTGGTCGCGGCCAATCACCACGCCAGGGCGGCCTTCGTTGAACAGCTTGTAGTCCAGCGCTGCCCAGAGGTTGGTGCCCAGGCGCTTGATCGGGAACTGGTCGTCGTAGTGGGTCTCGACGGCCTTGGTCCAGCGGCCGTTGAGCACGGTGGCGTCGGCGTTGGTGCTGAAGCCCAGGAAACTGCGCATCGACCAGGCGCCCAACGCCAGCAGCACGGCGAGGAACAAGGCGATGTAGAGGACGCGTAATGAACGGGTCATGGTCGGCTCCCTCAGAACTGGAAGTAAAGGAACGGCGAGAAGCTCTGCGCCGAAAGTTTGAGAATCGACGCCACGAACAGCAGCAGTACTGCGGCGCGCATGGCGTAGCGTGGCCAGGTGGCGCTCCAGTAGGCCGGTTGCACGGTGGCCTCGGTGCCCACGGTGTAGCCGGGCTCATGGATGCTGCCCGGGTTGTCGCCCGGTACGGCCTTGATCAAGCCCGGTTGCGCAGTCGCCGGGCCATCGGCCTGGGTGTTCACCGCAGGCTTGGTTTTTTCCGGTGGGCGGTTGCTGTAGAAGTCCCGCAGGCCGAAGAACGCCAGGGTTGCGTACGCCACCACCAGGGTTGCCACTTGCAGGCCGGTGAGGCTGGCGCGGTTGAGTTCCGACAGCGACCACTCGCCGAAGCTGAACATCGCGCCGTACATACGGCCGGCTACGTGCAGGTTTTCCGAGCGGAAGATCACCCAGCCCATCACCACCAGCAGGAAGGTGAAGGCCCAGCGCACAACGTTGAAACTGCGCGGTGCGGTGTTGAGGCCGATGGCTTTTTCAATCGCCAGCCACATGCCGTGCCAGGCGCCCCACACGATGTAGGTGATGTTCGCACCGTGCCACAGGCCACCGAGGAGCATGGTCAGGAACAGGTTGCGGTAGGTGGTCAGCGTGCCTTTACGGTTGCCGCCCAGGGTGATGTACAGGTAGTCACGCAGCCAGGTGGACAGGCTGATGTGCCAGCGCCGCCAGAACTCGGTGATCGACTGGCTGATGTACGGCTGCTTGAAGTTTTCCATGAAGCGAAAACCCATCATCAAGCCCAGGCCGATGGCCATGTCGCTGTAGCCGGAGAAGTCGAAGTACAGCTGCGCGGTGTACGCCAGTGCGCCGAGCCAGGCGTCACCCGTCGTAGGGTTTTGCAGGGCGAAGCAATGATCGGCGACCACCGCCAGGGTGTCGGCGATAAACACCTTCTTGATGAAACCCTGCATGAACCGCGTGCAGCCCTCGGAGAATTTATCGAGGGTGTGGGTGCGGTTGTTGAACTGGTCGGCCAGGTCGCGAAAGCGCAACACCGGGCCGGCAATCAGGTGCGGGAAGATCGCCACGAACGCCGCAAAGTCGATCAGGTTGCGGGTGGCCGGGGTGTCGCCGCGGTACACGTCGATGATGTAGCTGATGGACTCGAAGATGTAGAACGAGATCCCGATTGGCAACAGCACGTGGGTCAGGATGAAAGGCTCAAGGCCGGCCGACTTCATCATCAGGTTGATGCTGTCGACACCGAAGTTGGCGTACTTGAAGTAGCCGAGGATGCACAGATCGACCGCCACGCCCAGCAGCAGCCAGCGCTGGGCCGGCTTGGTGCGCACGCCTGCCGCACCGACCTTGAGGCCGATCCAGTAGTTCCACAGCGTCACGGCGGCGAACAGCGCCAGGAAGTCCACTCGCCACCAGGCGTAGAACACATAACTGGCAACCAGCAGCAGCAGATTGCGATAGCGTTGCCCGCTCAGGTAGTACAAGCCGAGGAAGATCGGCAAGAACAGGAACAGGAACACATTGGACGAGAAAACCATCCCGATCTCTCCATGTTTAACCAACAGTCAAGGGCCAACGGCCCCCCCAAACCCCCCACCGAAAACGGAGAGGGGCGGTATTACATTCCCACTGACGAAACCGGCTCAAAATGTGGGAGCGGGCTTGCTCGCGAATGCGGTGTGTCATTCAACACAGAGGGCGACTGACACAGCGCCTTCGCGAGCAAGCCCGCTCCCACATTTGAAGTGCGTTTCGTCAGCTGCCTTTGTTGCCTTTCTCATGCGCCGGGTCGAAGACCTTGGTCAGGTCACCCCCCAGGCGGAACGTCTTGAACGGCTGCATCCCGTGCTTGCGCTCGATCACATCCGGGGCGCAGGTGTAGAGGGTGCAGAAGGGCTCAAGCCAGGCAAATTTCATGTCTTCCTTGAGGTCCTTCATGTCCTGTTCCTTGCCGTTCTTCTGCTCGAAGATCTCCGGGTCTTTCACCCCGGCCAGCACCTTGTCACCCAGGCGTTTCAACGCGCCGTTGTTTTCCTGGCGCAGGTCCACACCGTTCACCAGGGCAAAACTGGCGATCATCGCCAGCGGCGGCAGGGCGTAGTTGTGGTACGACAGGGCCCGTTGCTGACGCTTCAATTCGTTGGGCAGGAAGCCTTGGGCATCCACCTGGTTGGCGCCGACCTTGTATTCCTTCACGGCCCAGTCAAACAGGTCGCGGCGGTTCACGGCGACGGAGGTCGCCATCACCGACCAGGCAGCCCAGTAGGAGTGGTTGTTGGTTTTATCCAGCGGCAGGTTGTCCCAGTCGCTCACCACCTGGTCGGCCATTTTGCTGAACCAGGCTTCGATCAACTGCGACTCCTGCTGGTGGTTGGCCAGCGGATGAGAGTCGGAGAACTTCAGGCGCACATAGGCCGACGCCATGCTGCCCAGTGCCCATTTGCGCATGGACTTGCCGGTGTGGTTGAAGTCCTTGGACATCAATGCATCGGCCTTGGCCCAGCTCGTGAGCCAGTTCAGCGTGCATTCCAACTGCTCCGGACGGCCGTCGCGCATGAATTGCATCACGCGCTTGCTGGTGTCTTTTTCCAGCTTGGTGATGTCGGCGGTGCTGTCGCGAAAGGCTTTTTCGGACTGCACATTCAGGGTGGAACGAGCCTTGTCCGAACCTTCGTACTTGCTGCGAAATTGCAGCGAGCCGGTGTACGGCGCGGGCATGGCGTCGCAGTCATTCTTGAAGTCGCCGGTCTTGAATGCTTCTACCGGGGCGAAATAACCCTGGGGCGGACGCAGTGGTGCGGCGGCGTTGACTTGGCCGGCAAACATTGCCAGGCCCAGCAGCGTTGGAATCAATAACTTCTGCATAAGTAACCTCATTGCCCCGTTGAAGCAGTCTGTTGACCACCGGCGGGGAATACGTTGCGTGTGCAAATTTTCGCTTCGACTTTCTGCGCGGCCTGGCCCGCTTCAGGGCCCTGCACTTCCACGGCCAGCAGGTTTTGCGTGGCCCAGTCTTCATCGGTGCGCAGTTCAAAGGCGAAACGCCCGTCTGTATCGGATGTTTCGGGTTTCTCGATCTTGATGTCCTCGTGGCGCCCGTTCATGTACCAGAGGGTGGCTTGCAGGGTTTTCACCGATGGGTCGGCGAAGCGGATGTCGACCTGGTGACTGCTGTTGCGCAGGTCTTTGTTCGAACTGTTCACCAGCAATTCGTTCTTGCCGGGTTTCAGCGTGGTGCTGGCGCTCATCTGGGCGGTCTTGCCTTCACAGCCGTTGTCCAGCAGCGACATCATCTGGCGGTAGATGGTCTCCTGGTCCAGGCGATACAGCGGCGAGAATTCCCAGATCAGGATCTTCGGCGGGGTCTTCTGGAATTCTTCGCTGCCCAGGTACTGGATCATCGAGCCTTCCAGGCCACCACCGGGGAAGGCGACGTTAAGGATGTCGGCACCGATTTCCTGTTCCAGGAAGCCGGCGAAATTGTAGTTCTTGCCACTGTGGCTGGTACCCACGAGGGTGATCTGCGGGTTGCCGGAATCACCGAACAGGTCGCCGTCTGCCGCTTCGCCCTTGGGCTCGGTGGTGAACTGGTCCATGTACTGGATCGCGTAGCTGGTGCCGCACAGTTGCCCGGCCATGTTGTGCAGGGTGCCGGTCTTGCCCATGCGCCCGGACCGTTTGGTCTCGAATTCGCGCTGCGGGATGCCGGCAAATTCAGGCATCGCCCGCACTTTCGCGCCGACGATTTTGGCGGTGCGCTGGGCGCCGTATGGCGTCCAGTGTTGGTCGCCGCGGAAGTAGAAATCGTGGGCCGGCAACTCGTCCGGCAGTTGCTCGTTGGTCAGCGGCGACAGGTCCGGCACGACGTAGCCCATCTTGGCGAAGCGCCCGAGCATGGTCTTGTAATTGCCCAGGGCCTTGTCGAAATCGAACCTGGCTTTTTCTTCAGGGTTGAGCTTGTTGCGGTTCACCAAGCCACGGGTCGGCTGGTAGACCACCACCAGTTCCACGCCCTTGCTCTTGAACGCATCGTGCAGCTGCTGCATGCGTTTGTAGCCGGCGGGGCTGGTGTCGAATTCGGTGCGCAGGTCTTCCTGGGTCCGGAACAGCCAATCGCCCTGGGCTTGCACCAGGGTGGTGAAGTTCTGCTGGTAGCGCGTGGTGTAGTTCTTCGCGTCGTGGGCGGCCGGGCACAGGCTGCAGCACGGTTCGGCGGTGAAGGTTGGCGCCTTGATTTCGTCGGCGCGCACGCCCTGGCTGGCCGCGAGCAGGCCGAGGGTCAAACCCGAAAGGCTGAGCAGTTTGATCATGTGTGGGTGCATAAAGGTCATCCTCAGTCCTGCATTTCGGTCTGGCGTTCGACAGGGTCGATCAGCACGGCTTTCTTCTGGCGTACCAGCAAGTCGAGGATCTCTTCCTGGCGATCGCCAAGAACGCCCGAGAAGCTGATGCCACTGGATTTGGTCGGCGCAAGCATCGATACGCGGTACAGCTCGACGCTCAACGGCGAGTCGATGGACAGCGGCCCGCTGCCGTTGGCGGCCAGCTCACCGCCCACCACAATCAGCGAGACCTTGGTGTCGAACGGGTCGAGGGCGATGTCGCGGTCGGTGTCGGTCAAATCCTTGATGTGGCCGTACACGCCGGTCAGCCCGTTGGCCATGGCAACGTTCTCGTACAGGCGAATGTTCACGCTGTTACGCACGCGGATGCCGTGGCGACGGTTGCTGATCACCTTGTTGCCCCACAGCAGGTTATCGCCGCTCTCATAGAGGGTGATGCCGTCGGTGTGGTTGCGGTAGATCTCGTTGTCGGCGATCAGGTTGTTGACGCTGTTACGGTCGATCACCAGGCCCGAGAGCTTGTTGTCGAAGCTGCGGTTGTTGAAGATGAAGCTGTCGTTCACTTCCCGGGAAATGATGATGCCGTGCTTCTTCTTCGTGCCGTAGACGGTGTTGTCGGTGATGATCAGGCCGTGTGAACGGTCGTGGGGGTCAATGCCGTAGACGATGTTGTCCTTGTAGGTATTGCCCTTGAGCACAAAGCCGGTGGTTTCGTAGCAGTAGAAGCCGTACCACATGTCCGAGAACTCGGAGTCGACGATCCAGCCCGTCGGTTCAGGACGCTTGAGCACCTTGGCCATGTTCGGCGTGTATTGGGAAATACTCACGCCATACGACTTACTGTTGGCGTAGCCGAAACTGGCCATCTTGCTATTGGCGATGTAGGTCTCGGTGCCGCCCCAGGCCAGCAGGAACGGGCGGAATTCCTTGGGCGACTGGAAGGTCGCCGGGCCGTTGGTCTTCTCGCGCCAGCCGGTGATTCTGGTGTCACGTACGAACAGCTGGCCGTCGTTGATCAGGAACGAACCGGCTTCCTGGGACAGTCGCAGCTCTTGAGTCTGCTTGTCGATTTCGAGGATGCCTTTACGGCCCACTACGATCGGCAACTTGGCCAGGAACACCCCCGGCGAGGTTTCGCTGAAGTACTGCTTGGGCACTTTCTTCAGCAGGTCCTTGAGGTTCATGTAGCCGTCGTCGACAAAGATCGCCTGGGGAATGCCGTGCTGGCGCACTACCCATTCGGCCATCTTGTTGTCGCCGCCGATGAAGTCCTTCAGGGCGTCTTCCTGCATCATCCGGCGGATGCTGATTTTGCCTGGCTTGGTACGCACGATCTTTTTCGCGATATTGGCCGCGGTGTAGCCGGACACGTCCGGCAGCGCAGGCTTGGCCATCTCCAGCGGCTCGGTCGGCGGGCTGGAGATGGTGTAGGTCTTGGCCTGTTGCAGCTCTTTGGCGATGGTCGGCGCTTTGTCGGCGAAGGCCGAGGCGCTGGCCAACAGCATGGCCGCGACGAGCAGGCGTTGAGACTTCATTGCGCAGGCTCCCATCAGAACTTCCAGATCACGTCGACAAAGGCGCGATGCATGTACGAGTCGACCTGGCTGCCATAGGCGTCGCCCGGCTTGAACACGCCTGCACGGAAGCGCACCAGGGCCGACGGCTCGTCGATCGACTGGCTGAGCCCGGCCGGCAGCAGGCCTTTCTTGAAGTACTTGGTGACCACCAGGTCCATCTCCTGGCCCAGGTCTTTCTTGCCGTCTTCAAGCGGCAGGGACGTGCTGGACAGGATCGCGCCGGTCACGTCATCGGTGTTGTTCTGCACGGCATCGATGCCGTTGCTGCCCACCGGCTTGTTGCCGTCTACGCGCCAGAACTTGTGGTACACAAGGCTTGCGTCATAGTCCTCGCGCAACTGCCAGGACCCGAACAGGCTCATGGACTGCATGTTGTTCATCTCGCCGCGAAACGCTTCGCCGAAGCGGTGGACGCGGGACTGGGTACCGGTCCAGTTCGAACGGTTGCTTTGCAGGCCGTTCTGCTCGTAATCGGCACTGGCGCGGGAGTAGGCGGCGCCCACTTGCCACTGCGGGTCGAGGCGCAGGCGCACACCCAGGTCGGTGGCCCAGCCATTCACGTCATCGCTGCGCTTGGCGTTGGCCGGGCGGGTGCCGTCGGCGTTCAAGGCGTTGACCGTGTCGCGGTCGCCCTGCATGCCGGTGACGCTCGCCCAGTAGTTGACGGTGTTGGTGTTGCGCCAGTTGTAGGCGTCGCTGTTGGCTTCGATGCCGAGCCAGGTCAGGTCGCCGTTCTCGCGCTTGTCCAGCGAGTCGGTGGCCACGCCCGGTTCCGGGTAGTCGAGCTTGCCGTCATCATGGGTGTGGTGAGCGCGCAGGCCGATCCACTGGCCTGGCGTCCACTGGTAGGCGGCGTCGGCGTACAGGTGCTGACGGTCCTTGTCCTTGGGCGACAGTTCCTTGAGGTCGGTGCGGTATTCGCTGAAGCGCTCGGCGACGCCGACATTGGCCTTGAGCAAGGTGGTGTCGAAGGTCCAGTTCAGCGCTTCGATATTGGTGTCGCGCCATTGGCCGTCGTCATTGCGCAGGCGTTGGCGACCGAGCTTGAGGATCTCGCCGGGGTAGGGCGTGAAGCCGCCATAGGCGACCCAGAACTCGCGCATCGCCAGGTAGTTCTTCTTGCTCTTGCGGTCGTCATTGCTGGTCTGTTGAGTGGCGTCATCCGAGGACTGTTGCAGGGTGTCGGTCTCGATGATGTCGCTGGAGGTCACGGCCTGGCCCATGGCGTAGGCGCTCCAGTTGCCGCTTTCACCGTAGATCCACGGGCGCAGGTCAAGGCCGATGCCGTTGACGTCGCCGCCTTTCTGGGTGCCCAGGTCGCGGTCATCTTCGGACTGGCCGGTGACTTTGACTTCCAGGCCGAAGTTCTTGGCTTCGGTCAGCGCCGCCAGGGTCGGGCACGACCACAGCAGGGCGAAGGTCAGGCCGATGCCGGCCTTGACGAATGGGTTGAGCTTCATAGGGATTCCTCGCCGTCTTCTTCTTGCAGGGCGTGCAATTGCAGCGTGCTTTGGGCCAGGGTGCCGCGCACGGCCAGTTCCTGTTGCACCAGGCGTTGGCCTTCGGCGCGTTGTTCCGGGGTCAGCGGCGCTTCGAGCTGGGTCGCCAGGTCGTTGGCTTCCGGCGTGTCCTGGGCCTTGGCCAACTGGCTGAAGACATAGGCGTTAAGCGGGTCGGGCTTGGTGCCCTTGCCTTGGGAAAACAGCTGGGCAATCGCGAAGTCGGCGCTGTTCTGGCCGTTGCGCGCAGCGGTCAACAGATGGTCCAGGGCCTTTTGCGAATAGACCTTGCCCAGGTAGCCACGGCGGTAGATCTGGCCGAGGTAGTAGTCGGCGGCGACTTCGCGGCCGACGGCTTTCTGGAAGTGTTCTTCGGCGGCCTTGGCGTCAGCCGGGACCCACTTGCCTTCGTAGTAGAGCTTGCCCAGCAACAGTTCGGCGCGGGGCTGGTCGGCGGCGCGGCCGTTGTCGAGGTACTTCATCATCTGGTCGACGTCGCCCAGTTCCGGGAAGTCGTAGAGCAGTTGCGCCAGGCTGACCCAGGAGGCCGGGTAGCCGGGGGCGATTTTTTCCAGCAGGGCCTGGGCGGTTTTTTCGTCGGTCTTGCCCAGGCTTGCATCACCCAGTACACGAGCCACGCTGTCGACCCGTTGGGCGGTGACGGTGCCGCGGCTGTAGCCGGCTTCCATCTGCTTGAGCAGGTCGGCCTGTTTTTCCGGCTCGGCTTTTTTCTGGTAGACCGTGGCCAGCTCGACGTAGCAGATATCGGTGGTGTTCAGCGCCGCCTTGCAGATGCTTTCCACTTCATCCAGGTGCTGGTCGTAGGTGTCCTGGGTGCGATACAGCAGCACCTGGGCGAGACCGGCTTCCGGGTAACCCGAGGCGCGCCATTTGCTGATCTGCTGCTGGGCGTTGATGTTCGGGAAACTGTGCGGGTATTGCAGGTAGAGCATTGCCAGCGGGATCAGGGTGTTGCCTTCGCCATTGGCAAAGGCTTTTTTCAGCAGGCCTTCGGCTTCATGGTGTTCGGCTTCGGTCGCGCCGGGCTTGGCCACCAGCAGGCGGCCCAGGCGTGCCTGGGCACGGGGCGAGGTATCGGCGGCCGCGCGGTACGTCGCTTCGGCCTGCTTGATTTGCTCGGGGTCGCGGGTGCCGACCTGGATATCCGCCAGGCCCACTTGGGCCTCGCTGTAGCCCAAATCCGCGAGCTGCTGGTAGTTCTGCTGGGCAGTGACGGTGTCGCCACGTTTCAGCGCTTCATTGGCCAGGCGTTGGTCGGGCAGACCGGCGCAACCGGCGAGGCTGACCGCAACAGCCAGCAACGCCACAGTTCCCATGTGGGAGCGGGCTTGCTCGCGAAGGGGCCCTGTCAGTTGATGCATGTGTTGGCTGACACACTGCTTTCGCGAGCAAGCCCGCTCCCACAGGGATTGCGGTGTTTTTGAGAGAGTCATCACAGGCATGTCCTCTGCTTACAGACCGTTGGCCATGGCTTTGTCGATCAGCCAGTTCAGGGACGGGCCGCGATCGCTGGTCACTTCAACCGGGCGACCGGCGTAGGTGCTGTCCAGCGGGGCGTCGGGTTTGATCTGCACGCGGATGTCGGAGGACATTTCGCTGCTGTTCAGGCTGGTGCTGCTGACGATGGTGCCGGTGCGTACCTGCTCTTCATCCGCTACCTGGAAGTTCACGCGGGTGCCCGGGCGAACGTCGGCAAACTGGCGATAGGAGAAACGTGCATCAACGTTGGCCTGGCTGCCGCGTGGCACCAGTTGGAAGATCACGTCGCCCTTGCTGGCGTACTGACCGTCGGCGACCAGTTGCTGGGCCACGACGCAGTCGCAAGGGGAGGTGAGGGTGCCGGTCATTTGCTTGCCGAACAGCTCTTCGACCTTGGCCGGTTGCAGCTGGTCTTCGTCCAGATGGCCCTTGAGTACGTCGAGCATGCTGGTGCTGAAGGTTGCCAATGGCGCGCCTTTGGCGGCGACCGCATCGCCTTTGATCAGGCTTTGCACGGTGCCATCGCGGGGCATGGTCACGTTCATCCCGGGCACGCTCACCAGGCCGGAGGTGGCGTGGCTGACGAAGTACATGCCGTACACCGATTTGACCACGAAGCCGAATGCCGCCAGGCCCACCACGAAGATCCCGAGGCTGAAAGTCACCGCCCGCAGGCGGCCACCGACGCTCATGTTGCTGCCGCCGTCCTTGACCTTGCGCGCCTTGGTGAAGTTGTCGCGTTGCAGGGTTGCCAGCACGTCACCCATGGTCACGATGTCACCGGCCAGGTGCGAGGTGATCAGGTGGCGCAGGGTGGAGATGTCTTGTGCATCGAGGTTCTGGAACTGGCAACCGGTGCGGCCGGTCTGGCGGTCGTAGGAGCGAATCTGCAGCTCGACGTCCATCGCCAGGCCCAGGTTGTCGATCACGAACTGCAAGCGACCCTTGTGCACATCGCCGACTTTCAGCGGCTGCTGCGGGGCGTTGAAGGCCAGGCCGCCGGCTGACAGGTCGATCACCCGCACTTCCATCGGTGTTTGATCGGCGCCGAAGAAGCGCAGCTTGGCCGGGATTTTGACCCGGGCGTGTTGGCGCTGGGCTTCGGATTCGTGGACAACGTTGGCGTTTACTGGGCTATTCATGGTGTTTAGTTCCTAGTTAATTCAGGCTTGGCAGGGTCAAACCATCATCAGCAACACGGCGACGAAAATGCTGCCGGCGGAGAAGGTCATGGTCCGAGACGACCAGGTGTTGAACCAACGTTGAAAGCTGGCCAAATCGCGGGTCAGTTTGGTGTCCTGGCGGGTCCAGGACTGTTGATCAAGGCGGAAGAACACGTAGATCTTCACCAGCGCGCCCATGATCTGGTTGTAATAGAGAATCACCGGGTAAGCCGGGCCGATCTTGTGGCCGGAGCACGACAGCAGCAGGGTCAGAATCAGGCGGGTGATGCCGATCCACAGCAGGTAGGCGAGGATGAACGCGCCGCCGTATTTGAAGGTGGCGATGATCGCCACGGTCAGCCCCAGCAGGGAGGTCCACATCGACACGCGTTGATCAAACAGCACGATGCTGGTGAACAGGCCCAGGCGACGCATACCCAGGCCCAGGGCACGTGAGTTCTGGCGCAGGTTGTTGCCGTACCAGCGGAACATCAGTTTGCGGCTGGCCTTGATAAAGCTCTTTTCCGGCGGGTGTTCCACGGTGTGAATCGCGGCATCCGGCACATAAAAGGTGTCGTAGCCCAGGCGCATCAGGCTGAACCAGCTGGACTTGTCGTCACCGGTCAAAAACTTGAAGCGGCCCAGGCGCCAGTGTTGCAGCGAGTCGCTTTCCACATCGGCAATGAAGCCCGGGTCGGTGACCACGTTGGCGCGGAATACCGACATGCGGCCGGTCATGGTCAGCACGCGTTTGGACAGGGCCATGGAGCACATGTTGATGTGGCGCTGGGCGAAGCGCAGCTTGTGCCACTCGCTCATGATGTAGCCGCCGCGCACTTCGCAGAACTCGTTGGTGGTCAGGCCGCCGACATTGCCGAACAGCTGGAACCACGGCACGGTCTTGCGCACTACGCCCTCGGCGAGCACGGTGTCGCCATCGATCACGGCCACTACGGCACGGTCGTCCGGCAGGTGGCGGGAGATGGCGCGAAAACCGAAGGCCAGGCCGTCACGCTTGCCGGTACCGGCGATGCGCACGAAGTCCAGTTTGACGTGGTCGGGCGGGTTCATCCTGGCCCACAGGCTCTTGACCAGCAGCTCATCGGACATTTCCACCAGGGAGCAGACCACGGTGGTAGGGAAGCCACATTCGATGGCCTCGCGGATCACCGAGCTGTAGACCTGGGCCGTGGTCAGCGCGTCGATCCGAAAGCTGGTGACCATCAGGAATACGTGGGACGGGTCTGCTGCCTTGCCCAGCTTGCGCACTTTGCGCCGCAGGTGCGGGTAGACCACGTACAGGAACAGCATGCCGCGAAAGAAATGCGTAGCACCCATCGAGTAGCGCCAGATACCGACGGCGCCAATCAGGAAAATAAAATTCTTCGACTCTGAGTCGAACGTACTCGCCGGCAACAGCAGGGCGAGTCCCATCAGCAGGCTCAGGAAAAACAGCCAGCCGGCAGATTGGAGGAGTACGTGTTTTAACTTGGACATAGGCGTCATTCCGCAGGTGAAGGAGGCTTCAAGCAGCAAGCGCTGGGGATCAGGACGCTTGCCGCTTGAAACTTGCCGTTGCTGTTACCAGCAAATGCCTTCGGTACGGCCGCTCACGCTGGTGGCCTTGGACATGAAGCCCACCAGGTCGACCACTTGCTTGCCGTGGGGGGCGTTGTGCGCCAGGGCACGGAACTTCTCATCGCGGTTGCCCAGGATGATCACGTCGGAGTTGTTGATCACTTCGTCGAAGTCCGAGTTGAGCAGGGACGACACGTGAGGGATCTTGCCTTCGATGTAGTCCTTGTTGGCGCCGTGCACGCGAGCGTATTCGACGTTGCTGTCGTAGATGCTCAGGTCGAAACCCTTGCCGATCAGCATCTCTGCCAGTTCCACCAGCGGGCTTTCGCGCAGGTCATCGGTGCCGGCCTTGAAGCTCAGGCCCAGCAGGGCGACTTTGCGTTTGTCGTGGCTGGAAACGATGTCGAAAGCGTTTTGCACCTGGGACTCGTTGCTGCGCATCAGCGAGTTGAGCAGCGGCGCATCCACGTCGAGGGAGCCGGCGCGGTACGTCAGGGCGCGCACGTCCTTGGGCAGGCAGGAACCGCCGAAGGCAAAGCCCGGGCGCATGTAGTACTGGGACAGGTTGAGGGTCTTGTCCTGGCAGACCACTTCCATCACTTCGCGACCGTCGACACCCACCGCCTTGGCGATGTTGCCGATCTCGTTGGCGAAGGTCACTTTGGTCGCATGCCAGACGTTGCAGGTGTACTTGATCATCTCGGCGACGGCGATGTCCTTGCGGATGATCGGCGCGTCGAGTTCTTCGTACAGCGACTGCAGAACATCGCCGGAAGCGGTGTCGAATTCACCGATGACGGTCATCGGCGGCAGGTCGTAGTCGGCGATGGCGGTGCTTTCACGCAGGAACTCAGGGTTTACGGCGACGCCGAAGTCGACGCCGGCTTTCTTGCCCGAGCAGTCTTCGAGAATCGGAATCACCACATTGGCCACGGTACCTGGCAGCACGGTGCTGCGGACCACGATGGTGTGACGGGAGGTCTTGTCACGCAGGACAAAACCGATCTCGCGGCACACCGATTCGATGTAGTTGAGTTCCAGGTCGCCGTTCTTCTTGCTCGGCGTGCCGACGCAAATCATCGACAGGTCGGTATCACGGATTGCCTCGGCGAAATTGGTGGTGCCGCGCAGTCGGCCGGTTTGAACGCCCTGGCTTAACAGCTCGCCCAGACCCGGTTCAACGATGGGGGATTTACCCGCGTTGATCAGGTCGATCTTTTCCTTGGAGATATCTACGCCAACGACCTCATGGCCCCGTGCAGACAGGCAACCGGCACATACCGCGCCGACGTAACCCAAACCAAATATGCTGATGCGCATCGCATTTACCTCATTGTTAATCGTGCCACTAGATGGCCGGAGTTCATGTTTTGAAGCGTCACCCAGGCACTGGGAAGTGCGACGAATAAACGTCGGTATATCCAGTGCAGGCATACTAAAAGTCGAGTGACTAACTAATGCACTCAAGTTGTGCGCAACTTGGCCTTATTGTTGGGGCTTGCCCTGAAATGCAGCCAGCCTTCCTGGGGAAGGGCCTGGCGCCAGTGCCGCAAGGCGTTGACAGGGGCTTTGAGCCCTTATATATCAACGGCTTGGGTTGTCTCACTGACCCATACAGGTGAGCTCAGCCTTGGCCTTGTCGGAGAAAGTAGTGAAACCTTTGCGTCCGCCTTCAACTAATCAGTTGATGATTTGACCATTGAGTCAAAGTTATATGACAACTTTGCTACTTCCCTTGGTCGCCACGTAAGTCATCTCTTACATCTTCAGAGATAATCGTTACCGGTGGTATGAGCGGTGCTTTAGGACATAGTTCCTGTCCACTCATCCTGTTTCCGGAAATTTCTTGAAATATTAGGAAAGATGGCACTAGTACTATTCTGATAGCACTTGCTATTTAGGCCAGTAGTTGCGGGGAGTTGCGAGGGGTGAATAGTTTTGTGCCACTACTGTTTTAAAAAAGTGGTGCCACTACGAAAAAAATTGACGAATGTCGAGTGAAATAAATGTTAGGGAATCTGAAGAATTATTTTTGACGCCAAATAAATGACGAATTCGGAGTTGGATGCAAACAAAATGTGGGAGCGGGCTTGCTCGCGAAAGCGGCGTGTCAGGCAATAAAGGCATCGACTGAACCACCGCTTTCGCGAGCAAGCCCGCTCCCACATTTGGATCTTCGTTGTCAGGTTATTCCGGTGCGTGATCCCGCAGGAACACTAGGTTATCCGGCTTCGACTGCTCCGCATTGAAGCGATAACCCTGCACGTCAAACTCCTTGAGCCTGGCCGGGTCGTTGATGCGTTCTTCAATCACGAAGCGGCTCATCATGCCCCGGGCCTTCTTGGCGTAGAAGCTGATGATCTTGTACTGGCCGTTTTTCAGATCCTTGAACTCGGTGTTGATGATCCGCGCTTTCAATGCCGGGCGTTTGACTGCCGAGAAGTACTCGTTGGACGCGAGGTTGAGCAGCACGTCATCGCCTTGTTCGGCCAGGGCTTCGTTGAGCCACTCGCTGATGCGGGTGCCCCAGAAAGCGTACAGGTCCTTGCCACGGGCGTTGGGCAGTTTGGTGCCCATTTCGAGGCGGTACGGCATCATCAGGTCCAGCGGCCGCAGCAGGCCGTACAGGCCGGAGAGCATGCGCAGGTGGTCCTGGGCGTAGGTGAAGTCGGCGTCCTTGAGGGTTTCGGCGTTGAGGCCGGTGTAGACGTCGCCCTTGAATGCCAGCAGGGCTTGTTTGGCGTTGGCGGGGGTGAAGGCGGGGGTCCAGCTGCCGAAGCGTGCGGCGTTGAGGCCGCCGATTTTGTCGGAGACGTGCATCAGTTCGCTGATTTGCGCCGGGCTGAGTTCGCGCAGTTGTTCGATCAGCTCCTGGGAGTGGTCGAGGTATTGCGGCTGGGTGAAGCGCGGGGTGACCGGCTTTGACTCGAAATCGAGGGTTTTGGCGGGGGAAATCACCGTCAGCATGAAGTCGTCTCCTTTAATCGTGGGGGGATTCTAGGGGGTAGGGCGGTTTGACTCCACCTATGATGGTGATAGATAGCTGTGCGGTCGTTGGGGGGCATATCCGTTTCTGCGGTTACGGCGGCTTATGGTTTCGCTCTTACAGCGAGTCACTTTGCAAAAGCGTTCAAAAGTGAGCCGCTGTAAGAGCGGAACCAATACAAGCCATCACTCAAATAACGCATATACACACCAACCCAATAGCGCCCCCACACGATCGGCTATAGTGCCCGACGACTCTGGAAAGGGAGACCCTTCGTGCGAATTGCGCTTTTACTGTCAGCCTGGCTCATCTGCCTGGGCGCCCAAGCCGCCCCCGTGGACGTCGCCACCCTGGACCGCGGCACCTGGCCCGAACGCCTCAGCAGCCCCGCCCTGTTCGACGTCGCCTCACGCGCAGAAATCCTGATGTTCGCCCACACCCTGCTCGCCAGCGAATCCCTCGACGAGCCCGCCCTCAAGCAGCGCCTGGGCCTGAAGATCATCAACCAGGCCTCGATCGACGACCTGCGCCGCCAACTCTGGCAACGGCTACTGGAAAACTACACCTTCGCCCAACAAAGCTGCGAACAGGACGCCTCCTTCTGCTACCTGGTGGAAAACATGGACGACCTGCGCGAACAAGCCGCCAAATTCGAAGTCAGCGACAACTCCTTCTATATAGGCTGGGCCGGCCCCAGCCGCGCATTCCACGAACGCTACCTGGATGAACAGTTGCGCAAGGCCGCCCTGTTCCCCCAGATCAGCAGCGAAATCGCGCGCTTCGGCGATCACGAACGCAACGGCGACGAACTCAACGACCGGATGTTCCTGCTGACCTTCGACAGCGGACCGTCCCCGGTCAGCGGCAATACCGACTGGCTCGCCGACTACCTGCGCAAACAGAAAATGCACAGCCTCTTCTTCGTGCTGGGCAACAGCCTGCAAACCCGCGTCGAGAAAAGCTCGGCCACCGATGTGCAGGCGCTGTACCAGGGCCAGTGCGTCGGCATCCAGGGCTGGCAGTACCGCTCCCATAGCCACTGGGTCGACTGGCAGTCGTCCATCACCCGCAGCGCCTCCCTGGCGCAAAACCTGATGCCGGAAAACTACTTGCCGCTGTTCCGCCCGCCGTACGGTCAGCGCCGGTCCGACAGCCAGGGATTTTTCCAGTCACAAGGGCTGCAAGTGGCCTTGTGGGACATCGACTCGGAAGACGAACCCGGCAAGCTCAAGGCTGATGAGTCGGCGAACCGCGTGCTCACACTGATGCTGTTGTGGCGGCGCGGGGTGATCGTCTTCCACGACACCCAGGACAAGGCGCGCATCGCTTTACCCTGGCTTTTACACGCCACGGCAGAAAGTGGACTCGGCTGGCAGGATTGCCGCGAAGCGTTTCGCTGAAAAAGCACGAAAAGCCCGGCCCTGTTGGGGCTGAGGTTTTTCAGGGGGGAATTTGGGAGGTATTTCGATACAGGCGGACTTCCGACTTTAACGGTGCAATGCCGGCGCGCCTAGTGCTATTCGTCATCCTGAAAAATAAACTTCAAAAAAGCGTCAAAGTGCTTTTTCCTGTCATGTGTTTTGCGGTATTACGAAGACAGACAGCCGAAACCTGCAACACAGGTGGCGTCTTCCAAGACACCTCTTGTGTGCACCGCACTTGACGCCCCTCAAGTGCGTTCGACGGTCGAATCGAGGCGCAGCACTGTCGCGGTATTGCGTCGACTGGCTCCCACAAAGGTGACCGAGTATGGATGATCATGGACGTAACCCTTCTTCCGACCAGCCAATCCTTTATGTGCTTGATACCAATGTACTGATTCACGATCCAAACGCACTGCTCAACTTCGAAGAACACCACGTCGCCATCCCGATGATCGTGCTTGAGGAGCTCGACAAACTCAAAAGCGGGCACCACAGCGTTGCCGCCGAATGCCGCCAGGCCATCCGCCTGATCGACAAGACCCTCGGCGAAGCCTCCCCCGACGACGTCGAGGTGGGCGTACCGATCCAGCGTGGCAAAAGCGGGCCCAAGGGCTTGCTGTCGATTCTGATGAGCAAGCGCAGCGAGCCCAACAGCCTGCTGCCGGAAAATCTGAACGACAACAAAATCATCAACCAATTGATCGACCTGCACGCACGCGACAAGGACCTGCGCCTGGTGCTGGTGACCAAAGACATCAATATGCGCCTCAAGGCACGAGCGTGTGGGATCGCTGCCGAGGACTACAGTACTGACCAACTGGTTGACGACGTGTCGATGCTGTCTCGTGGTTATCACACCATGACCGGCTCGTTCTGGGATCGCGTCAGCAAGGTCGAAACCCGTCAGGACCATGGCCGCACCTGGCACCAGGTACAGCTGATCGACAACCTGCCGGCTGTGCACATCAACGAATTCATCATCGACGAACAGGGTTTTGTGGGCTGGATCAAAGAGATCCAGGTCGACAAGCTGCTGATCCTCGACCTGCATCAGGAACCCCTGTTGCACCAGGAAGCCTGGGGCCTGAAACCGCGTGATATCTACCAGAGCCTGGCGCTGTATGCCTTGCTTGATCCGGACATCCACCTGGTCAACCTGACCGGCGCCGCAGGTTCGGGGAAAACCATCCTCGCCCTGGCCGCCGCCATCGAACAGACCATGGTTACCAAACGCTATCGCCGCATCATCGCCACCCGCAGCGTGCAGGGCCTGGACCAGGAAATCGGTTTCCTGCCCGGCACCGAAGCGGAAAAAATGGAGCCGTGGCTGGGGGCGATCACCGACAACCTCGAAGCCTTGCACATGGATGACGAAAACACCCATGGCAGCGTCGACTACATCCTCAGCAAAGTGCCGTTGCAGTTCAAATCCCTCAACTACATTCGAGGTCGCAGCTTCCAGCAGAGCCTGATTTTGATCGATGAATGCCAGAACCTCACGCCGCACCAGATGAAAACCATCATCACCCGTGCCGGCGCCGGTTCCAAAGTGGTGTGCCTGGGCAACCTGGCACAGATCGACACCCCTTACCTGTCCGCGACCAGCTCCGGGCTGACTTACCTGACGGAACGCTTCAAGGACTTCCCGAACGGCGTGCACATCGCCTTGCAAGGTGTCCCTCGTTCGATTCTGGCCGAATACGCCGAATCTCACCTGTAACCACGGTCAATGTGGGAGCTGGCTTGCCTGCGATAGCATCACCTCGGTGTAACTGACATACCGAGGTGCCTGCATCGCGGGCAAGCCCGACTCCCACAAAAGCCAGCTCCCACATTTGATCGGCGTTGGGTTTACAATCGGAGCTCCTGATCAGGAGTATCCCTGTGCTGACTCATCTCGATTCCCAAGGTCGCGCCCACATGGTCGACGTCACTGAAAAAGCCGTGACGTTCCGTGAAGCCGTGGCCGAAGCGCGGGTGCGCATGTTGCCCGAGACCCTGAAAATGATTGTCGACGGCGCCCACCCCAAGGGCGACGTGTTTGCCGTGGCCCGTATCGCCGGGATCCAGGCCGCAAAAAAAACCAGTGATCTCATTCCCCTGTGCCACCCGTTGATGCTCACCGGGGTCAAGGTCGAGCTCAGTGCCGATGGCCTGGACGCGGTGCGCATCGTCGCCCGCTGCAAACTCTCCGGGCAGACCGGCGTGGAGATGGAAGCGTTGACCGCGGCCAGTGTTGCCGCCCTGACGATCTACGACATGTGCAAGGCCGTGGACCGTGGCATGACCATCGAAACGATTCGGCTGCTGGAGAAACTCGGCGGCAAGAGCGGGCATTTCAAGGCGGACCAGGCATGAGCATCAACGTACTGTTTTTTGCGCGCTACAGCGAAGCGATTGGTCTGGACTCCCTGGAGATGGAAGGCGATTTCGCGACGGTCGACGCTGTACGCCAGGCATTGGCCGGTGACCCGAAATTCGCGGTGCTCAATGAGACCAGCCTGATGTGCGCTCGCAACCAGGAACTGTGCGACCTTGATGAGCCGCTGCAGGCTGGCGACGAAGTGGCATTCTTCCCGCCCGTGACCGGAGGCTGACCATGGCGATTCGGGTGCAGGCCGAGGCGTTTGATCCCGGCGCCGAGGTCAATGCGATGCATGCGGCCAATGTGGGCGTAGGCGCGGTGGTGAGTTTTGTCGGCTATGTGCGCGACTTCAATGATGGCCTGGATGTGGCAGGGATGTTCCTCGAACACTACCCGGGCATGACTGAAAAGGCCCTCGGCAAAATCGTCGTGGAGGCCGAGCAACGCTGGCCGCTGCTCAAGCTGGAAGTGTTGCATCGCATTGGCGCCCTGGAGCCGGGTGAGCCGATCGTGTTTGTTGCGGCGGCCAGCGCCCATCGTCAGGCCGCGTTCGATGCCTGCGCCTTTGTGATGGACTACCTGAAGACGCGGGCTCCGTTCTGGAAGAAGGAAAACACCAGCGAAGGGCCACGCTGGGTGGAAGGGCGCGACAGCGATCACGCAGCCGCTGACCGCTGGAAATAACGTGTGGCGAGGGAGCTTGCTGTGGGAGGGAGCTCCCTCGCCACAGCAAGCTCCCCCGCCACACAGGTCAGGTCGAGGCTTGCAGCCGGTGGGGCGACAGCATCGCTTCGGTCAACCCGAACGCCGCCAATGCATCCGGCAAAGGCTTGCCGCGCACCAGCGCCGCACTGGCCTGGCCCATCGCCGGAGACGTCTGGATCCCGTAGCCGCCCTGAGCCGCAATCCAGAATAATCCCTCCACCTGTGGATCGAACCCGCAGACCAGATCACCATCGCTGACGAAACTGCGCAGCCCGGCCCAGGTCCGCGCAGGCCGGCGGATGCTCAGGGTGGTGGCTTCCTCGATGTGATAGATGCCCGTGGCGATGTCCAGCTCTTCCGGTTGCACATCGTGGGGCTCCACCGGGTCGGCATTGGCCGGTGAGCCGAGGAACATGCCGGCGTCGGGTTTCATATAGAACGAACCGTCGAGGGCCGCCAGCTCCGGCCATGCGTGGATGTTCAGCTCGGCGGGTGGAGAGAAGACGAACGCGCTGCGACGTTTGGGTTGCAGGCCGATTTTCTGTGCACCGGCCAACTCGCCGATATGGTCGGCCCAGGCGCCGGCGGCGTTGATGATCACCGGGGCGCTGAAGTGTTGTTGGGCCGTGCGCACTTGCCACAGTCCCTGACCGTCGCGGGTCAGTTTCTGCACGTCACTGTCGGTGTGGATTTCTCCGCCATTGCGCCGAATGCCGCGCAGGTAACCTTGATAGAGCGCATCGGTATCGATGTCACACACGGTCGGGTCGTAGATCCCGCCATGGACTTTTTCCCGGCGCAGGATCGGCATCATGGCCATCGACTCCTCGACGTCGAGCAGTCGCGTTTCTGGCACAAGGGCTTTGGCACTTAGGTACTGGCGCTGCAACTCACCGGGGTCGCCAATCAAGTCCACCAGCAATTCGCCCCGTGGGGTGAGCAAGGGGTGTTCGGCAAAGCCTGCGGGCGGCTGATCGAAGAAGGCGCGGCTGCCCAGCGTCAGTGCGCGGACCTGGGGCGTGCCATAGGCGGCGATGTACAGGGCGGCGGAACGGCCGGTGGAGTGGTAACCCGGCATCGACTCGCGTTCCAGCACGATGACGCGGGCATGGTGTGACAGCCAGTAGCCGGCGGATGCGCCGGCGATGCCACCGCCGATGATGAGGTAGTCGGCCTGGTTCATGTGTTCCTCCTGGATTTGAAAAATGCTGAAACCAAATGTGCAGGCTTGCTTGCTCCTCCACAAGCCCGCTTTCACATTTATATTCAGCCTGGCGATAAAGCAGGAAATCGCTATTTCCTTTTGACCTGAAAATTCCGGAAAAACTGTTATTTCTAACAGTAGGCGGTCCCTTCTATAAAGCGCTTACTTGCATCAGGCCGGTACAAGATGTGGCGTTGATGATAACTGTTCTCTATGTTGGATAAGGAGAAGGAAATGAAAGCGGAAGATCCCAATGTTCGTTTAAAAACGTTTGATATTGAATTCCCTCGCGATGGTGGCAATGTAGTTAATAATGAGGTGTATCTGGGTGGCAAACAGCAATGTCAAGTCAATATAATTGTCCAAAAGGAGAGGAGAAACGCTGAAGGTATATGGGAGCTGGCAGCCTTTGAGGCGACGGAGCTTGAAAGTGCCACGGTGGTTGAGTATTCCACAAACCCAGAAGCGACAATTCCGGCCGGATGGTATTGTGATACAAAAAGGAACGAATTTAACATGGGTCGGTGGTCGGGGGTGCTTGAGGAACCCAGCATGGCTACAGCCCCTTCTAACCCTATTATTCAGCCGATGCCCGGTATTGGTCCGCTCGAAAATGAGAAGCGATACCTGAGGTGTGATCTGAGATCAAGTGGTAATCAGCAGTTTATGGCAAAAATTACGGTGGGACGTAAAACATATACAACTAATATGGAGAGAGATAATGTTAATTATCAATCATCTGTCACTGTTAAGTGTCAAGAGCCCTATACATTGTCTGCTGAGCGGCTCGATCATTGGGCTGATACCGACGCCTTTTCAGTGCAGGGTGTGGATGTGGATATTTATTATTGGACGCCCCCCCTTGGGTTGAGATTTGTCGAGAATATACCTCCGACTGATCCCGTAAAATTAAAAGATTCATCTGTTCAGGGGGATCACTTTGATATTTACTACACTCGGGACATTGGGCACGGTATTAGACAGATCGGCGGTGTCATACGGGGTAATACTGTTGGAAACATCACAATGAATAGCCTGCTGAAAAAATCTTCAGGGGGAAATGACCCAATTCCTGCGAACAAGCGCAATACCATCATGCGTGCTGCGCGAGTCAAGGCCTGGTTGGATAACCCCAACACCGATCAACAAGGGGCCAGTATTTGGACAATGGTCGATAGTTATGGCTGCTCGCATCACTATTACCTGACCGAGACCGACAATTACAATGTGATGGTGCTGCGCGCCACTTCAAAACCCTGACGTTCCAGGCATTTCATCCCCTCTCCAAGTGCGAAGCGGTGGACCTATGGACATCTATTCGAACGCGTTTAATTTCAGTGCCCACCTCGGCGGTTCGGTTGACCTGCGTACCGGGCAGTATGGGTGTCTGGTTCGTTTGGCAGTCTTGAGCCCAAAAGGGCCGTTAGAGATCAGCCGAGAGATTGCCTTGGCGTTCTCGATGATGGATACCCGCAACAGTGGCTACGGTAAAGGCTGGAGCTTGTCGAATACCGAATTTGACCCGAACAGCTTCAAGCTTACGCTACTCAACGGTGAACAATATCTAACCCAAGGGCTGCCCTCCGTAGGGGACAATGCTGTTATTACCGACCATAAGTTGAAGGACCTCACCATAAAACGGGTTGCGCAAAATACGCTGCACGTAATTTACAAGGATGGCACTGTCGAAATCCTGCGTCCCCTCAGCATTCCCGGTCCCTATAAGATCAGTGCCATCCAGTTCGAAAATGGCGAGCGGCTGACCTTCCGGTATGGCGGTAATAACTTATTGCAGAGCATTGTTGACGATAAAGAAACCGACCTGTTGATGTTGAAGTATTCCGCCGGATCGCTGGTAACCGCCGATACACTAATTGATGGTAATCGTTATGCCCGTACGCGATTTGAATATACTCATATCGACAATCAACTGACCAAGGTCACGGTTCCTTATGACTTGGCCGGGCCAGTCGCAAGTGAGGCCTATTCGTTTCAGTACCTCAGGTTGCCTGATGCAATGGTAGCTATTTCGCAGGTTATGACACCCATGGGGGGGCAGGAGATAATTCGGTATAACTCAAATGGGCATCAATACGATGCCCGTTTGTATATTCCGGTCGTCACCTACTGGGAGCAAAACCCCGGACGCGGGCAGCCCTCAGTCGTCCGCTCTTATAACTACAGTCCCAACCGTAACTTCACGGGATATCCTCTTAATGGCGGATTTCGCCAGGGCCAGGATAATTTGTATCGGGTGGATAGCGAGTACGCTTATTGGGCGGAAGAAACTTACGTTGATAATAATGGCAAGCCCCTGCGGTCTACCCGCGCCACTTATAATCGTTTTCACCTGTTGACTGAGGAATTAATGCTAGCCAATGGCAGCCAGGTCAAAACCGAGACTGTCTACAATGAAGTTCGGGGCGTCCAGTTTCCAAATCAGCCCGCCAATCTCCAACTTCCGAGCCGCATCACCAAGACCTTTGAGCTGTATCCTCAGGGTGGCAAACCCCCAAGGGCGGAAGTGGTCAGTATCACCACCGATGACTTCGGCAACGAACTAAGCCGCACCGAGGCCTCCGGCGTACGCACCGAATACACTTATTACCCGGTGACCGGCGAGCCCCGAAGATGCCCTGCCGACCCCCATGGACTCTTTCAACGTTACCTGAAGCTGGAAAAGCTTTTCCCGGCCAGATCGACCACTGCGGCTCGGACCACTGAACATTCCCACACCGACGTCTCGATAACGGGGGGCGGCTACTTCGTCATGCCGCTTGCCATCAACCTTGAAGGGGGCACCCATACGTCTTATACCTATCATTCTGTGGCCGCCAACCCCGCCCTGCATGGTCGCTTGAAAAGCTCCACGACGACGATCGACAAGCTCTCTCTGGTCTCCGATTTCACCTGCACCTTCAATGGCGACTCGATCACCGAAGTCCGGAGCTTGAAGGGGCGTGAGCCTGGTCAATGGCTCGAGTCCGCGCGCACGTGGTCACTGACCAATCAGCGTCTGCTCGACATGACACGTGATGCCGTCGGCAGCCTGGCGATGACGTACGATGTCAGTGGGCGGCTGACATCGGAAACCGCCGCGCCAGCCACGCTCCAGATGGCCCGACGTCGTTATGCCTATCACTTTTCGGCCGGGGCCAAGATGGCCCATTTGGTCACCACGGATGCACAAGGCACCGTGCTCTTCACGTATTTCGATGGCATGGGACGCCAGCTCTCTGCTGCGCAATCGCTTGATGGCATCGCGGACAATGACAGGCTTCTGGGTTCCTGGGCGTACGACGCACTCGGGCGGCTCGTGAAGCAAACCCGTCTGGATTATCTGGGTGATGGGCCGCGTACATTGAAAACCAGCCACGCCTATAACATTTGGGGCAACCCGTGGACGGTAACTCAACCCGATGGTCGGGTATTGATCGATGAATATGACCCGCTCCTCAACCGCCGGGTGACGGGGGTGCAAGGTGACGCGCAACTGGAAACCTGGTTCAACGAACACAATCAACCGGCACGGGTTGAGCGGGTGAGCGTTGGCGGTGCGCGCATTGTGGTGGAAACCCGTACTTATGACGGGCTGGGCCGCTGCACGGAGCGCATCGATGCCAGGAAGACCAAGACTGAATACGCCTATGACATTTTTGATCGTGTGGTGCGCAGCCTGGAAACCCCATCCGACGGAACGCCGCCCCGTGAGCGGTTGACGACGTATGCGCTTGGCACCAGCGAGCCAATGGTGCGCACCCTCACCGTAGACAGCAAGCTGGTTGGCACGCGTGAATACGACAGTCTGGACCGCGTCATTTCCCAGGCGCGCGGCAGCGCAACAGCCACGACCTGGGAGTACAAGCCCAACCAGGTTGCGCCAGTGGCGGTGACTTCGCCGCGCGGTGATCGTCAAGAGTACGGTCATGATCCTGAGCTGGAGACATTAACGAGCGTCAAGATGGCAGGGCATGCACCGATAGACCTTGAGTACGACCCCATCAGTGGAGCGATGCGACAATCACTCACCGCCGGGCTCAAGCATGAGATGAGTTACGACGAGAACGGCTATCTCGCCAAGGAAGTCCAGACGCTGGGCAGCCAGCCCTTGACTAGCCTGACGAGTTATTCGCCGGGTGGGCGGCTGTTGCGGCACTCCGCGGCGGATGGGCAGCACAGTGACCTCGTATATGACCAGTTCGGACGCCTCCAACAGACCACCACCGGTTTCGTCCGCATGATCCGGACTTACGATAGTCTGGGCCGCCTTTCGGCGCGAACCCTCAATTATCAAATGCGTCTTACCGACTCGGTGACCTTTGACGCATGGGGGCGTGAGTCGGAACGCAAGCTGGAACAGGACGGTGCGCTACTGCAGAACATTGTCAGCACCTATTACGACGATGGCCTGCTGGCCACTCGCACGTTGAAAGACGCGAATGACGCCGTGGTCACGGGCGAGACGTTCACTTACGATGGTTATTCGCGACTCAAATCCTATGTGTGCGAGGGCACGCAATACCCGATGGATAAATTGGATCGGGCGATCAAGGAACAGCGTTTCAGTTATGACGGTCTCGATAATATGACTGAAGTGCGGACAACGTTTATCGATGGCAGTAGCGACCGCAGCGAGCGGTTTTTCCAGGGTAAGGACCCTGCCTGCCTGACGCACCTGACCCATACAAACCCGGTACGAAACCTGACCCTGAGCTATGACGCCGCCGGTAATTTGCAACAGGGCACCTTCGGTCGCGGTTTCACGTACAACGGTTTTGACCAGCTCACTGCTGTACAGACCGCCACAGACAAGTACAGCTACCAGTACGACGGCGAAGCACGCCAGGTGCTTGCTGCGCGAGGCAACGAAGCTCCCGTGATGCTGGCCTATGCCGGGGATCGGCTCGACACGCTGGCGCAGGTCAGCATGCGGGCACGTTACGTGCGCGACGGTGACCAGGTGGTGGCCTACCGAGATAGTGGTAATTACCAGAAACTACTGGTTCTTGACGGCGCTGGCAGCGTCCGCGGTGTGGTGGCACCGATCACGGACCAGGTGCGCCGGCATTACGCACCCTACGGTGACGCCAGGATCGAGTTGCGGGATGACGTGTCGCCCACGATGATGGAAATGCAATTGCCCGCCTACAACGGCGAGCGGCTGGACGTACCGGTCAACCTCTATCACCTGGGTAATGGGCGCCGTGCCTATGACCCCGAACTGATGGTGTTTCTCTCTCCTGATCCCCTCAGTCCTTTTGACGAGGGCGGGATCAACAGCTACGCCTATTGTGGCGGTGACCCGGTGAATTGGTCGGACCCCAGCGGCCTCTTCAGTTTTCCAACATGGGCCCGGTGGGCACTGACCGGTGTTGCACTGGGCATGTCGGTGGTCACCGCTGGGCTTGCAACCGCGGGCTTGCTCGCTGCCATCGGCGCTCAAGCCGCTGCACTGACCATTGCCGGCAAGAGCGCGCTGTTGGTAGCCTCAGGCGCGGCCTCGGTAGGTGGGACGTTGGGGATTGCCGCACTGAGCGTTGAGGCGGTCGACAATCAGATGGGCTGGGATCGCTCCAGTCAAATCAACGTCCTGAACTGGGCATCGCTGACCTTTGCAGCGGTGGGTGTCGCGGCCAGTTTAGGGGGCGCAGGCATAGCGGCGACGGGCGCTTCCCGGGCGGTTGAAGTCGCCGCAAGCCCGGCGGTCCGAAGCTTCAGTCTATTGAGTTCCCAAGCAAGGGCCGGATTGCAGGCCGCTGGCAAGTTGCTGACCGGTGCTTCTTACAAGTTCTTCAATGACATCACGCTGCCAAGCCAAGCCTGGGGGGTGACGCGTTTTGGCTTGCGCGTGGTCAATCTGTACCGCTCGGTCGACGGTCGGATCAGAAAGCGCCAGCCGGCAGCGCCTATCGGGGGCGATGCCGAGAACTTGCAGCAGCCACTGGGGCAGCCGCAACCCCAGCCTCAGGCCCATCGCCTTGTCGATATGTCGGGCAGCAGCTTCACTTTCCATGAGGCCTTTTCGCAGGAGGCCTCGCGTGTTCGCCAACCCATCCTGGCCGAATGGAATTCGGCCTGAGGTCTTCCAACTTAAGGGCGTTTGCGCTCCACCGGACGCAACAAATGCGTCGGTGGCGTTTCGCAGCTGATCTTGCGACCCAGCAAGGTTTCGATCGACGGCAACTGATACGAGTCGTCTTCACCGGCAAAGCTGATGGACACGCCCGCCGCGCCCGCGCGGCCGGTACGGCCAATCCGGTGCACGTAGTCGTCCGGCACTTCCGGCAGGGTGAAGTTGATCACGTGGCTGATGCCATCGATGTGAATCCCGCGTCCGGCCACGTCGGTGGCCACCAGCACGCGAATCTTGCCTTCGCGGAAACCTTCCAGGGTCTTGATGCGCTTGTGCTGCGGCACGTCGCCGGACAGTTGCGCGGCATTCACGCCATCACGCACCAGGCGTTCTTCGATGCGGCGCACTTCGTCCTTGCGGTTGGCAAACACCATGACCCGCTCCCAACCGTTGTCGTTGACCAGGTTGTAGAGCAGCTTGTATTTGTCGGCACCGGCCACGGCATAGATGTGCTGTTCGACGTTCTCGCTGGCGACGTTGAGTGCCTCGATCTCGACGATGGACGGGTCGGTGGTCCACTGCTTGGCGAGGTTCATCACGTCTTCGGTGAAGGTCGCGGAGAACAGCAGGGTCTGGCGCTCGTTTTTCGGCGGGGTCTGGCGAATGATCTGACGCACTTGTGGGATGAAACCCATGTCGAGCATGCGGTCGGCTTCGTCCAGCACCATCACTTCGACCATGTCCAGGTGCACGTCGCCGCGCTGGTTGAAGTCCAGCAAGCGCCCCGGCGTGGCCACCAGGATGTCGCAGTGGCGCGCTTCCAGGTGCTTGAGCTGCTTGTCGAAGTCCATCCCGCCAACAAACGTCATCACGTTGAGGCCGGTGTACTTGGTCAGGTCGGCGGCGTCCTTGGCGATCTGTACCACCAGCTCCCGGGTCGGGGCGATGATCAGTGCGCGGGGTTCACCCATGTAGCGCTCTTTTGGCGGTGGGGTCTGCAACAACTGCGTAATGATCGAGATCAGGAAGGCGGCGGTCTTGCCGGTACCGGTCTGGGCGCGACCGATGGCGTCTTTGCCGGCGAGGGTGAAGCCCAATACCTGCGCCTGGATCGGCGTGCAGTACGGGAAACCCAGGTCCTGGATGGCGTGCATCAGTTCCGGGGCGAGCTTGAAATCATGAAAGCGGGTTTTGCCTTCCTGGGGTTCGACGGCGAAGTCTTCCAGTTTCCAGGGAATAACCACAGGTTTGGGCGCGCGTTCACGGCGCGGCTTCTCCTGGCGTGGCTCCTGGCGTGGTTGGTCGGCGGCTGGCTCTTCAGCGACGTTAACCGTGGCGGGTGTGGTCACCGGCTCTTTTTTTGGCGAGGCTACAGGTGCGGTCCGGCCAGGCTGCTGGCCGTCATTGCGGCTGCCTTGAACGTGGGCGGGGGCACTGGAACCTGGCGCGAGCTGCTCAGCCTCGCTTTTACCGAACATCTTCTTGAGTGCTTTGAGCACGGTCATCTCATCAATTGGTTAAGGAATGTACGCCGGCCAGTGTAATGCAAGAATCGGGCGCGGCGTAGTGCGTTGGTCATGCGGCTACACAATGGGTGGTTTTCAGCCCAGGCGGGCGGCCAACCAGTCACCGATATCGTGTATCTCCTGGGGTAACACTTCGTGGCCCATTGGGTATTCCTGCCATGCAACGGTGACACCGCGCGACTTCAAATGCTCATAGGCGCTGCGACCCATGGCGTTCTGCACAACGTCGTCGTATTCGCCGTGCAGGCACAGCGCCGGAATCCGTTGCTGGCTCGCCGACAATTCGAGTTCGTCACCGAAAGTGGGAGCGTAGGTGGAAAGGGCGATCACGCCACCCAAGGCGCCCTGCCATTTCAGGAACGCGGTGTGGAACACCACGGCGCCACCCTGGGAAAAACCGGCGAGGAAAATCCGCGAGGCGTCTATCCCGCTGCTTTTTTGTTCCTTGATCAGGTCGGTAACCATTTTTGCCGAGGCTTCCAGCTCTTCAACACTGATGGAACGCGCCGGGCTCATGGCCTTGATGTCGTACCAACTGGGCATCTCATAGCCGCCGTTGATGGTCACCGGGCGTGTCGGCGCCTGGGGCAGGACAAAGCGCGTCGACAGGAGTTTTTCCTGCAGGGCTTCGGCCACGGGCAGGAAGTCGTAGCGATCGGCACCCAGGCCATGCAACCAGATTACGCAGGCGTCTGCGGGCTTGGCGGGCTGAAGAATCAAGGGTTCGGTCATGTCTGCTCCATAAATGTGCGTGCGCTCCGATTGAGTGCGTCGGAACGGTGCGCGACAGGTTGATCTGTTAAGAGAATGTCGCAAGGTTGAATCTTTTGCTCTTGACCATGGGCTGAAACGACTCAGCCATCAGTCTGGTACGGGGCTTGCTATGTGAAACCCGATGTCAAGGCTCACCCCAGGCGGTAACACTATCAGTGACTGGCGCCTGTGGGATAGCAACTGGACTTAAAGCAAAAACCTCATGCTGTTTGACCCCAAAAAAAGCCAACACGGGTCGATGTCGCCTCATAAGGGTGCGGTGGGGTTCGAGCTCCGACACAACAAGAGCAAAACTGGAGGTTTGAATGAAGGTATTGAAATCCACCCTGGCCATCGTGACCGCGGCTACCGTACTGGGTGTCAGTGGTTTCGCCCAGGCTGGCGCCACGCTGGATGCCGTGCAGAAGAAAGGCTTTGTGCAGTGTGGCGTGAGCGACGGTCTGCCGGGCTTCTCGGTGCCGGACGCCAGCGGCAAGATCCTCGGGATCGACGCTGACGTGTGCCGTGCTGTTGCCGCTGCCGTGTTCGGCGACGCAACCAAGGTCAAATTCAGCCAGTTGAATGCCAAGGAGCGTTTCACCGCGCTTCAGTCTGGCGAAGTCGACATCCTGTCGCGCAACACCACCATGACCAGCTCCCGCGATGCCGGCATGGGCCTGAAATTCCCGGGCTTCATCACCTACTACGACGGTGTTGGTTTCCTGGTGAACAACAAGCTGGGCGTTAAAAGCGCCAAGGAACTGGACGGTGCAACCATCTGCATCCAGGCCGGTACCACCACTGAGCTGAACGTTTCCGACTACTTCCGCGCCAACAACCTGAAGTACACCCCGATCACGTTCGACACCTCCGATGAAAGCGCCAAGTCGCTGGAATCCGGTCGTTGCGACGTACTGACCTCCGACAAGTCCCAGCTCTACGCACAGCGCAGCAAGCTGGCTTCGCCGAAAGACTACGTGGTACTGCCGGAAACCATTTCCAAAGAACCACTGGGCCCTGTCGTGCGTAACGGCGACGACGAGTGGCTGGCCATCGTGCGCTGGGTTGGCTACGCCATGCTCAACGCCGAAGAAGCCGGTATCACCTCCAAAAACGTCGAAGCTGAAGCCAAGTCCACCAAGAACCCGGACGTTGCCCGTCTGCTGGGTGCTGACGGCGAATACGGCAAAGACCTGAAAGTGAAGAAGGACTGGGTCGTACAGATCGTCAAGCAGGTCGGTAACTACGGCGAAGTGTTCGAGAAAAACCTCGGCAAGAGCACGCCTCTGGAAATCGATCGTGGCCTGAACGCTCTGTGGACCAACGGTGGCATTCAATACGCACCACCTGTGCGCTGATCGCTGATGGTTCTATCACCCGGTGGGCCAACCGCCGGGTGATGTTCTGTTCCATTATTTCTGGGGCACTTAATGCAAAATCAAATCGGCGCACCAAAACAGAAGCTCAGCTTCAGTGATCCAAAAGTGCGTGCGTGGCTATTCCAGATCATCACGATTGTGGCGGTGGTCTCGTTGGGCTGGTACCTGTTCAACAACACGCAAACCAACCTTCAACACCGGGGCATTACCTCGGGTTTCGACTTTCTTGAGCGCAGTGCCGGCTTCGGCATCGCTCAGCACCTGATCGACTACACCGAATCGGACAGCTATGCCCGGGTCTTTGTGATCGGTCTGCTCAACACCCTGCTGGTGACGGTGATCGGTGTGGTCCTGGCGACCATCCTCGGGTTCATCATCGGTGTGGCGCGCTTGTCGCCCAACTGGATGATCAACAAGCTGGCCACGGTGTATGTGGAAGTGTTCCGCAACATTCCGCCGCTGCTGCAAATCCTGTTCTGGTACTTCGCGGTATTCCTGACGATGCCGGGGCCGCGCAACAGCCACAACTTCGGCGACACGTTCTTTGTCAGCAGCCGTGGCCTGAACATGCCCGCCGCGTTGATGGCGGAGGGTTTCTGGCCGTTTGTGATCAGCGTCGTGGTGGCAATCATCGCCATTGTGCTGATGGCCCGTTGGGCAAATAAACGCTTTGAAGCCACCGGTGTTCCGTTCCACAAGTTCTGGGCCGGCCTGGCGCTGTTGGTGGTGATCCCTGCGCTGTGCGCTTTGGTGTTCGGCGCGCCGCTGCACTGGGAAATGCCCAAGCTGCAAGGCTTCAACTTCGTCGGCGGCTGGGTACTGATTCCCGAGTTGCTGGCGCTGACCCTGGCCCTGACCGTGTATACCGCGGCGTTTATCGCCGAGATCGTGCGTTCAGGCATCAAGTCCGTCAGCCACGGCCAGACCGAAGCGGCGCGTTCCCTCGGGCTGCGCAACGGTCCGACCCTGCGCAAGGTGATCATCCCGCAAGCCCTGCGCGTGATCATTCCGCCGCTGACCAGCCAATACCTGAACCTGGCGAAAAACTCGTCACTGGCGGCCGGTATCGGTTACCCGGAAATGGTTTCGCTGTTTGCCGGCACGGTGCTCAACCAGACCGGCCAGGCCATCGAGGTTATTGCCATCACCATGAGCGTGTACCTGGCGATCAGCATCAGCATTTCCCTGCTGATGAACTGGTACAACAAGCGCATTGCGCTGATCGAGCGGTGAGGAAACCTGCATGAGTACGCATACTTTCAAACCTGATATGCCGCCACCGAACAAAGTGTTCGGGCCGATGGCATGGATGCGCGCCAACCTGTTTTCCAGCTGGCTCAACACCCTGCTGACATTGCTGGCGTTCTACCTGATCTACCTGGTCGTGCCGCCGATCCTGCACTGGGCGATCCTCGATGCAAACTGGGTCGGTACCACCCGCGCCGACTGCACCAAGGAGGGCGCCTGCTGGGTGTTTATCCAACAGCGCTTCGGGCAGTTCATGTACGGCTACTACCCCGGCGACCTGCGCTGGCGCGTCGACCTGACCGTGTGGCTGGCCATCGTGGGTGTGGCGCCGTTGTTCATCTCGCGCTTCACGCGCAAGGCGGTCTACGGCCTGAGCTTTTTGGTGGTGTACCCGATCGTTGCCTACTTCCTGCTGCACGGCGGGATCTTCGGCATGACCAACGTGGCCACCAGCCAGTGGGGCGGCTTGATGCTGACCCTGGTGATCGCCACCGTCGGCATTGCCGGGGCCTTGCCGCTGGGCATTGTGCTGGCGTTGGGTCGGCGTTCGAACATGCCGGCGATTCGTGTGGTCTGCGTGACCTTCATCGAGTTCTGGCGCGGCGTGCCGTTGATCACGGTGCTGTTCATGTCGTCGGTAATGTTGCCGCTGTTCCTGCCGGAAGGCATGGGCATCGACAAATTGCTGCGGGCCTTGATCGGCGTGATCCTGTTCCAGTCGGCCTATGTAGCCGAAGTGGTGCGCGGTGGCTTGCAGGCGATTCCCAAGGGCCAATACGAGGCTGCGGCCGCGATGGGCCTGGGTTACTGGCGCAGCATGGGCCTGGTGATTTTGCCCCAGGCACTGAAGATGGTGATCCCGGGCATCGTCAACACGTTTATCGCGTTGTTCAAGGACACTAGCCTGGTGATCATCATCGGCCTGTTCGACCTGCTCAACAGCGTCAAGCAAGCCGCCGCCGACCCGAAATGGTTGGGCATGGCCACTGAAGGCTACGTGTTCGCCGCCCTGGTGTTCTGGATTTTCTGTTTTGGTATGTCCCGCTATTCCATTCATTTGGAACACAAGCTGGACACAGGCCACAAGCGTTAGGAGTTTTGTGATGAGTGAAGCGATCAAACAGCCTGTGAGCCCTGAAGGCATTATTCAGATGCAGGGCGTCAACAAGTGGTACGGCCAGTTCCACGTGTTGAAAGACATCAACCTGAACGTCAAGCAGGGCGAGCGTATCGTGCTGTGCGGCCCGTCGGGTTCCGGCAAGTCCACCACCATCCGCTGCCTCAACCGCCTGGAAGAGCACCAGCAGGGCCGCATCGTGGTCGATGGCGTGGAACTGACCAACGACCTCAAGCAGATCGAAGCGATCCGCCGCGAAGTCGGCATGGTGTTCCAGCACTTCAACCTGTTCCCGCACCTGACCATCCTGCAGAACTGCACGCTGGCCCCGATGTGGGTACGCAAGATGCCCAAGCGCAAGGCTGAAGAAATTGCCATGCACTACCTTGAGCGCGTGCGTATTCCGGAGCAGGCCCACAAGTTTCCGGGGCAGTTGTCCGGCGGCCAGCAACAGCGCGTGGCGATTGCCCGTGCGCTGTGCATGAAGCCGAAAATCATGCTGTTCGATGAGCCGACCTCGGCGCTCGATCCGGAAATGGTGAAAGAGGTACTGGACACCATGATCGGCCTGGCGGAAGACGGCATGACCATGCTCTGCGTGACCCACGAAATGGGCTTTGCGCGCACCGTGGCCAACCGCGTGATCTTCATGGACAAGGGCGAGATCGTTGAACAGGCGGCGCCGAATGACTTCTTCGACAACCCGCAGAATGATCGGACCAAGTTGTTCTTGAGCCAGATTCTGCATTGATCGATGAGTGATGCTTGAAACAATAAACCCGGCCTGGTGCCGGGTTTATTTTTGCCATCAATCAAGTTGTCGTCAGGGTCTCGTGCTCTTTATGTACCGTATGCACGGAATTGCGAAGATCTGCGCCTTCACTCAGGATTTTTGCTTCGACCAGCAAGTGGGGGTGACGCTCAAGCAAACGCATCAGGACTACCAGGGATTTGGGGGGCAATACCTCACCGCGCTCGTAGCGAGATAAGGCGTTGTGGCCGCCACCCGATAGCAGTTGTACCGTTTCTTTTTGTGAAAGGTGCAGTTTGCGGCGTATGCGCTTCATCTCGGTGCCGACCATCTGCCTGAAACTGTGAACGATTTCATCGCAGTGGTCTGAATAGCGTTCCGCGTCTTCGGGGTCCAGGATCACCTCTCCACATGCCTGGCACTCCCATCCAGACAGATCGTCTATACGGCGATGCAAACCTTTGACTTCCGATGTTTCGCTACGTCCTGAGAAGTGATGCATTCCGTCATGCCTGCCGCAGCTGAAGCATTGCTCTGTTTTCATGGGTTTTTCTCCTTGAAGGAGATCACCGGAGGTTTACCATCCGTGCGATAGGTCACCTTGATGTAGATCTCCAGATCATATGAGTGAATGTGATACACATCTTGCCAAACTCGATGGTCGTCATGAGTGGTCATCGACTTGTACAACATCGTGTTTTTCAACTCGAAAATGACCGCCTGCATTTGTTCGATGCTTAAATCAAGATCCTCGCCGCAACGGCGTGCGCTTTGAGTAAATGCTTGCTTTCCAAGCCGCCTGACATCCGCCTTTATCACCGCCAGATCGTAATGAGGTGTGTACTTTTCCATAAGACACCTGAGTCCAATAATTACCCTCTGAGGGTAATTTTACCAATCGAAAATACTGCTCCTTTGCCTGCCCAAGAACCCTAGTGCGTTGCCTTTGTAGGCAACTCCGAATAGGCTGTGGGAAAATTCATCCTATGATTGGATGAAAGGACGAAACCCATGACAGACATCGCCCCCCTGATCAAACGCTCCCTCGTCGATCAAGCCCTCGAACAGTTGCGCCAGCGCATCACCCAAGGCGTATGGGCCATCGGCGAACGCCTGCCCACCGAGCCCGAGTTGTCTGCCGAGTTGGGGATCAGCCGCAACACCGTGCGTGAAGCCATGCGCGTATTGGCATTCTCCGGGTTGATCGAGATCCGCCAGGGCGACGGCAGCTATTTGCGCTCCATGACCGACCCACTGGGCGCGATGAAAGCCTTGTCCCACTGCACCCTGGCTCAGGCGCAGGAGACGCGGCAGATTCTTGAAGTCGAGGCAGTCGGCTTGGCCGCGTTGCGCCGCACCGATGAAGACCTGGTCGCTTTGCGCGCGGCCCTCAACGCCAGCGGCGACCATTACCACGGTGATCTTGAGCACTACATCAGCTGCGACCTGGTGTTCCACAAACGCCTGGTGGACGCGGCCCACAACCCGGCCTTGAGCGAGCTGTATCAGTACTTCTCGAGCATTGTCGGCGCGCAACTGCGCCAGACCCTGAATATCCAGCCGCGTCGGCAAGCGGTATTCGACCTGCACGGCGCCTTGCTCGATGCCGTGGAGCAACAGGACCCGGAACGCGCCAAGGCCCTGTCCCGGCAGTTGATCAATGAACCTTGAACCCGAGACCACCATGCCCCGTTCAGAAAATGCCCTTGATGAACTGCTGATCGACGCCGAAGCCGATGACGATGAGGTCCAGCACAGCCCGCCGGTGGTAAGCCGTCCGTGGTTGTTGCTGTTGGGCCTGATCCTGGTGGCGCTGAACCTGCGCCCGGCGTTGTCGAGCATGGCGCCGCTGCTCGCTGAGGTCTCCCACAGCCTGGGTCTCTCGGCGGCCAAGGCCGGGTTGCTGACGACGCTGCCCGTCTTGTGCCTAGGCCTGTTCGCGCCACTGGCTCCGATCCTGGCCCGACGTTTTGGCGCCGAGCGGGTGGTGCTGGGCATTCTGCTGACCCTGGCCGGCGGCATCATCCTGCGCAGCTCATTGGGTGAGGCCGGGCTGTTCGCGGGCAGCCTGCTGGCGGGCGCGAGTATCGGCATCATCGGGGTGCTGTTGCCCGGCATCGTCAAACGCGATTTCGCCAAACAGGCCGGCACTATGACGGGCGTGTACACCATGGCCTTATGCCTGGGTGCAGCGCTGGCGGCGGGATCCACGGTCCCCCTGAGTCATTACTTCGGCGACAGCTGGAACATCGGCCTGGGGTTCTGGATTCTCCCGGCGTTGGTCGCGGCGTTGTTCTGGTTGCCGCAAGTTGGCCAGAAACACGGCGCGCACCAGGTGGCCTATCGCGTGAAGGGCTTGTTGCGTGATCCGCTGGCCTGGCAGGTGACCCTGTACATGGGCCTGCAATCCTCCCTGGCGTACATTGTGTTTGGCTGGCTGCCGTCGATCCTGATCGGCCGTGGCCTGAGCGCCACCCAGGCGGGCCTGGTGCTTTCCGGTTCGGTGATTGTGCAACTGGCCAGTTCCCTGGCTGCGCCCTGGCTGGCCACCCGCGGCAAGGACCAGCGCCTGGCCATCGTGGTGGTGATGGTGCTGACCCTGGGCGGCCTGTTCGGTTGCCTGTATGCACCGTTGGACGGCTTGTGGGGCTGGGCGATTCTGCTGGGCCTGGGCCAGGGTGGCACTTTCAGCCTGGCGCTGACCTTGATCGTGCTGCGTTCACGGGACGCCCATGTAGCCGCCAACCTGTCGAGCATGGCCCAGGGCATCGGCTACACCCTGGCGTCCATGGGGCCGTTCGCGGTCGGGCTGGTGCATGACTGGACCGGTGGCTGGAACGCCACCGGTTGGATTTTCGCGGTGATCGGCCTGGGCGCGATCATCGCGGGGTTGGGCGCCGGGCGTGCGCGGTATGTCGGCGTGACCAGCGAAAAGGTCTAGAGGTACAGCACTTCCATAGTGCTGGAACCATCGATATGCACGTCGCTGCTGAGGTCGAGATTGTTCTTGGCAGCGATCACCGTATCGACCCTGACCAGGCTGCTCAGCGTCTGAAAGGCCGTCGGCCCGCTGGTGCTGCCGACGGTGTCGGTAAAGCCGAGAAAGCTGCGCGAACCGATGTCGATCGGGTTGCTGTTGGCGGTGCGCCAGGCGATCCCGCCGCTGGTGGACTCGGTGCCGTAAACCTCCGGCAGGCTGTCGATCACCGTCTGTTTGGGGTCGAAGGTCAGGGAGTACAGCCCGATCTTGTTGCCGCTCGGGTCCAGTCCCAGCCCGTAGTAGATTTCGCTGTTGACGTTGGCGGTGCCGTCGCGGTTGTCGCTCATGCGCAGGGCGTAGCGAGTCGCTGCCTCGCAGTTGATGGTCACGCTCAGGTAGCGCACCGGCAGGCGTTTGCCGCGATCAATGTTCAACTCCTGTTGGGAAATCTTGCCGTAGTCGATCAGCCCGTTGCTCGACAGCGCCGGTGTACAGGCACTGGGAGTGAGCAAGCCGGTGACGCCGAGTTCGACACTGGAGGCTGCCGTGGCGCCGCTGCTGAGGGTCAGCAGGGCAAGTGTTGCGAGAGAACGCTGGCGTAGGTGCATGACCATACTCCTTGATCAGAGGTAGATGATTTCAATCGTGCCCGAACCGTCGAGCAGTACTTCCGTACGCAGGTCCAGGCTGTTCATGGGGGACAGGACGGCGCGCACGCTGATCTGCCCACTCAGGTTCTGGATCGCGGTGGGGCCGGCATTGCTGCCGGGTAGAGCGGTAAAGCCGAGCAAACTGCTGCTGCCGATGGGAATGGGGTAGGCGCTGGAGCTGCTCCAGGCCACGCCACCGGTGGTGGAGTCGGTGCGATATACCTGGGGCAGGGCATCGGCGCGCAGGTCGAAGGGGTCGAAATAGAGGAAGTACCGGCCGATTTTATTACGGCTGTCGTCCACTCCCAGGCCGTAGGCGGTTTCGTCGATGCCGCCGGTGGCCGAGCCTTTGCGGTTGTCATGCATGCGCAAGGCGAAATGAGTCGGACCGTCGCAGCCGATACTCAGCAGCAGGCTGCGGGAGACCAGCCCGGTTTCCTTGTCGGTGTTAAGGCTCCTGGACCACATACGGCCAAAGTCGATGATGCCGCCGTTGGACAGCGTGGTCTCGCAGGCCGCCGGAGCGAAGCCGGCTTGCAGCGACAGCTCCCGGGCGCGGCCGGTGGCGACGGCGTCGATCAAGCCGGTGGCTTCCCAGGTCACCGCGTCGCGCACTTGCAGGGCGTCGGCCTGCGCCCAGGCATTGACCAGCAATTGCGCCGAGAAGCTGCTGCCGGTGGTCGGCGCACCGTCGCGCAACGGTACGATGGCCTGGTCGGGCCGCCAATCGAGTGTCCTGCCCCTGGCACTGGGCGCCTGGCCTTGCCCGCTGGTCAACCCCAGTTCAACAGCCTGGCCGTCGAGTACCGCATCGCTGATGTGCACGCGGTAACTGCCACGCTCGGTAAAGCGGTAGCGCTCGGCGGTCGCGGCCAGGGCTCGGTAGAACACGTGCATATCGGTGGGCGTCGGGCAGTTCAGGTTGAGGCTCAGGCGGCGTTCTCCCAGCAGGATTTCTGCGCCGGGGTTGCGCTGCACGGCGCGGTTCATCACGCCGAAATCCAGGCGCGACTGGCTTAGGGTCAGTTGGCATTCGTCGGCGTGCGCCCGGCTCTGGACGATGGCGCCCAGGGCCAATCCCAGCAGTAACAATCGCTTCATCACAGTCTTCCTCATGGCGTCACACAGCGGGCCGGGGCGGTTTCGAAATACACCTGCGGGTCGGCTTTTTCCGCGAGTTCAACCTGCAGTTCACAGCGGCTCATGCCCGGTGCCTTGACCCACAGGGGACGTGGGTCCAGCACGTTCGGCAGGAACACCTGGCTGCCTTCCTGCACCAGGGTCACGAACTCGCCATCGACGGTACTCACCGTGGCGCCACGGGGCAGCGGCGTGCCGTGGTCGGTGGTCACTGTGAGCAAGGCACGACGGGTCAGGGCCACGCCGAATTCCACGCGATCCACCGCGCCGCGCCCGGCGCTGATGACGGCCAGGCCGTTGCTGATATCGGCGTTGCGCGGCAGCGACTGGGTTTGCACTTCCACGGGGCTGCGCCCGTAGGCGGACACCTGCGGTACCACGGCCTGGCCCTGGAAGTCGGTCCATACCGGGCCGCTGGGCGTGGTGAGCTTGACCCCGGCCATATCGCCGACAGACACCAGCGCAAAGGTGTCGCGCACCGGATAAGGCGAGAAGGTCACGCCACCGCTGTGGGCCACCACCGCACCGCGCACACCGCCCTGGTAGCTGGAGCGCTCGGCGTCAGAGCGGCTGTAGTTCATGTCCAGTTGTGCATAGCGCGGCAGATAGGACACGCCGAGGGTGGATTCCACTTGTTGGTCGCGGCTGTCGTGCTCGGCACTGACCCGGTAACTGAGTTGATCGTTGACCTGCTCGTTCACCCCCAGGCCGATGCGATGCTCGCCACCGGAGTTGCGCACCCAGGAGCGCCCACGCCGGTTCTCACCCAGTGGCACGCTCAGGTTCAGGTACACCGCGTTCTCGTTATTCTGCCGGCCGCTGACCTGCCACTCGGCACTGGCCGACAGCGACACGCCGCGCACGCTGGTGCCCCATGAGGCCAGGGCACGGCTGCTGTTTTCGCCGTTGAACGTGGTGGTGCGCGACAGGCCGGCATTGAAGGCACCCAGCCATGGATGGGCCCAGCCCAGGGCCAGGCTCTGCTGGTCGCGATAGCGGGTGAGGCGACCTTCGTCGTCCCGTGAGTCGTAGTAGGCGGCGTCTTCCAGCTCCCGGTAGCCCATGGTGCGGTGGGAGGCGCCGGCGGTGATCGACCATTGCCGGCCCAGGCGCTGGGACAGGCTCAGGTCGGTCTGTACGCCGCGTTCACCCAGGCGTTGGGCATCGGCAATCTGGGTCGACAGTTGTACCTGGCCGTCTGGCCACGGCAACAGGCCGAGGCTGGCACCCGTGGCACGGTAGTCTTCGGCGGCAAGTGCGCCGGCCCCCAGGCTCAGGCGCGGGTTCAACGCACCGCTCCAGCCGCCGCTGATTACCCATGGATCGTCGCCCCGTGTATCGCCGATATTGCGCACCCGGCCTGCTCCCAACGAGTAACCCGGGGCTGGCAAGCCGATGCCGAGCATCGCCGCCGGCACGGTGAAGCGCCGCTCTTCGCCGGTGCTTTCCTTGACCGTCACTTCAACGTCCGAGCGTGTGTTCAGGCGCCGTACGTCGGTGAGGGAGAACGGCCCGGCCGGCACCACCGTGGAGTGAATCAGTGCGCCGTTCTGGCGTACCTCGACCTGGGCCGGGCTGTTGGCGATGCCGCTGATGGTCGAGCCCTGTTCCTGGTCCTGCAGGGCCTGTTCGGTAAACAGTTGCATGCCGGTGATCTGCGCGGACGACAGCACCGGGTTGTAGAGGTTGATCTGCCCGGCCTGCAACACCGCCTGCTGCTCGGCGAAGGTGCGCTGGGCATAGGCTTCCAGGTGGGTACTGCGGGACCGGGAGTCTTGCCAGGTCTGTACCTGGCGGCTGCGCACGATCCAGTCGCCGGCGTTGAAGCCCAGCTCGGTATTGGCCGAGCCGAAGCGGCTGGCGTCGTCGCCATAACGGTTGTACAAACCGGTGAGGTCGTAGTTGAGCAAGCCGGCGAACCCTCCGGTTTCATAACCGGACAGCTCACGTTGGCGCGGGCGCAGGGCATCGGTGGGCACCATCAGGCTCACGCTCAGGCTGGCGGGGTCTTGCTCCACCACGGTATGCGGGTATTCGCCGAGGAAGTCATGGCAGCGGCTGTCGGCCAGCGGGGCCGGTATCACCAGGTCGGCGGCGTCCAGCAGCGGGCGGTCGAAGCACAGCGCCCCCTGGCTGTCGAACTGCACATCGAGGCGGCCACGGCGCTGGCCGTTCACCGTCAGGCTCACGGCATGGCGGCCGCTGGTGTAGCGCGGTGCGTCGAGCAGCAGGTAGGCCAGTTCCGGGTCGATGCCGCGCTGGTGCAGGGTTTGCGCGTCGAAGGCGTCGGCCCAGGCATCGGCCGACAGCAACGCCATGGTCAGTGGCAGCGCGGCCCGCATCCGGGCGGGGCGTAAAGGACAGTCGGGCACGGCTTCGCCAGCCGGGTCAGTGGTTACTGTGTTCACGTAAAGGCACTCAGGTTATGGAAGCCGGCAACGGTTGGCGGGCTTCCCGGTGACAGTCACAGGGCTGTCACTTCGTTATTCAGCGTTTGCGGCGGTTATCGGTGCTTCATAGGCGGCGACGGCAAAGCCGTACACGGTGGCCGGTTGCAGGCGTACGGCCGTGGCGGTGTGGGGCGTGCTGAGCCGCAGGGTTTCGCCGGGCAACACATAAGTGCGCGGCAGCACCAGGCTCTGCTTGCCGGGCAGCAATTGCAGCTCCTGGGCCAGGCGCACCACGTAAGGCGTGGGGTTGGCGACGTTCAGGTGACCGGCGTTCAACGACCAGGTCAGCCCGGTCCAGGGTGTGCGGTTCGGCGCCAGGCCCTTGGGATGAATGATCACCGGCAGGTTCTGGCGCACGGTCACGCCCACCCGAGCATGGCCAGCCTGGGCGGCGTCACGGTCCTTGGGCATGCCTTCGAAGATCACCCGCTTCAGGCGTTGGGTTTTCAGGGGCGTGGGGTTGCGCAGGATAAAGCGCACCAGCTGGCTTTTGTCGGCCTCGACCCGGGACAGGGGCGGGGTGACGAACAGCAGCGATTCGGTGTCCTCCGGAATGTCTTCCAGGGTGACGTGCAGCAGGGCCAGTTTGCCGTCGGTGTTGGTCACCGACACCGAAGCTTCGCCGTCGGCCTCGTTGACGATCACCACCGAGGTGTCGGGCACCATGCCGTCGGCAAACGCCTGGGTGCTCAGCAGCCAGCCCAGGGCCAGCAAGGTTGGATAGGTCTTCATGACGCAGTTCCTAAAATGATCACAGGGCTTAGAGGTAACGCAAATCCAGGACCAGTGAGCCATCGAGGGGAACGTCTTGCCTGAGGGTCAGACGGTTCGCCGGGTGGATGGTGGTCTGTGCGCGGATCCGGGTGGTCAGGGTGACGATGGGTTCCGGAAACGGTCGGCCGGGCCGGGCAAAGCCCATGAGGGTCTTGGGGTGGATGGCCGGTTGGGGAGCCCAGAGGCCGCCTTCGGGGTTTGACACAAGTGACTGCATGGCCTGGCCGTCTCCTTGCGCCGCTTCGAACGCCAGGTCGACGTAACCCAACTGCTCCGCGGGCGCGTTGGGGTTTCTCCCCAGGCCGTAGGTAGTGTCCGGTGCGGCGGACGAATCTTCGCGGCTGTCCAGGCCAATCAGGCCAAACAACAAGGGGCCGCTGCAGTGGATCTCTACCTCCAGCCATTGGGTGGGCAACGGGGTGGGAACCACCTGGTTGAGGAGATGGGCAGGGATGGTGCCGTGGTCGATGATGCCGCTGCCGGAGAGCGCGATGGTGCAGGAACTGGGGGTGACCAGGCCCGACAGGGTCATCTCGGTGGCGGTGCTGGCAAACACGCTAGAGCCGGTGTTGAGCAATAACAGCGCCGTGCACAGGCGTAGGGTTCTGTTCATCATTCGGTCTTCAATGTGTTCGGTGCAAGTAAGGCGCCTCGCTGCGAACGGCGAGGCCGCGGGTTTACAGGTACTTCACTTCCAGCGTGGCCGAGCCGTCGATCGGGTGTTCATCGCTCAGGTCCAGGCTGTCGGCCCGGGCGATCTGCGCGTACACCACCAGGTCGCTGACGACTTGCTGGATCGGCACCGGCAGCCAGGTGCCCGAGGTTCTATCGCCGAAAGCCGCCAATGCGCTGGGTGGCAGGATCGCGTCCGCCGACTCTGCCCAGGTCGTGCCGTTATCCCCGGATTCCAGCACCGTGACGGCGACAGAGTCTGCGACTGCGTTATTCAGCATCAGGTCGTAGGCCCCCAGCTTCTGCGTACCGTTGATCAACCCCAGGCCGTAGGTGCCGCCGCTGGAGTTGGACCCGGCGCGGTTGTCGGTGCCCTTGACGGCAAAGAGGGTGCCGCCGTCGCAGGTGATGGTCAGTTGCAAGGTGGTGCGTGGCAGTTGTTTGGGGGTCGTGAGGTTCAGGTCTTTGGCGGAGATCTTGCCGTAGTCCACCATCCCTCCGCCGGACAGGCCAGGTGTGCAGGCGTTGGGGGTAATCACCCCTTTGACAGTCAGGTCGACGGTGGACGCCGCCAGGGCAGAGGCGCTGGTGCTGAGCAGCAGCGCGGTGGCCAGGGCATTGAGCGTAAGTTTCATGGGGCACACGTTTCCTTTCGAGTGGGGCCGGTTGAATAAAGGGTTACAGGTACTTCAGTTGCACGGTGGCATGGCCGTCCAGCGGCACTTCGTCGAGCACGGTCAGGCGGTCGGTGCCGTCGACCATCGTGTACACGCGCAGGTCGGCACTGAATTGCCGTATCGCAATCGGGGTGTTCGCACCGCCGTTGGTGGCGACCGAGGTCTGGGTGTAGTGGCCCAGGTAAATCGACGGGAGCCAGGTCACCCCGCCATCGGTCGAGTTGATCGTCTTGACCGTGACGCCGTCCGCGACCGGGTTGAGCAGGCCGAATGCGGTGGCGCCAAGTTTTTCGCCACTGTCCGTCAGCCCCAGGCCATGCCAGTAGTCGTTAATTGCCGAAGTGCCGGCGCGGTTATCGATCGTGCTCAGCGCGATGAACGTTGGCGCTTCACACAGGACTTCCATTTGCATGGTCTGCGGCTGCAGTGAGGTCGGGCTGTCGGTGTTGAGTTCCTTGGCCGGCATTTTTCCGTAATCCACCACGCCTCCGCCGGAGAGCATGGGTTCACAGGCATTGGGTGTGATGGTGCCCGTGACGGCGAAGTCGGTACTGCTGGCGGCCAGGACGGTGGGGGCCAGCAGCAACGTGGCGAGAAAGACAGCGGGTGAGGAATTCATCATCGAGCAGCACCTTTTGGTTGCAGGTCAGGGGCGAAGGTGGGTTACAGGTAGAGCACTTCAATGGTGGCCGAGCCGTCGATATTGACTTCGTTGCTCAGGTCCAGGCCGTCGGTGCGGTTGATGTAGCCGCTGTAGGCCACGGGGGTGACCAGTTGCTGGGTGGCACGCGGGGTGCTGGCGTCTGCCAGGGTGGCGACCGAGAGATAGGTGCCGGTTTCAAAGCTGTTCCAACGCTCCCAGGTGACGCCATTGTCGAAAGACCCGATGGCTTGCACGGTTTCGCCGTCGGCCTGGGGCGGGCTACCGTTGGCGCCAAGGGTCAAGCTATAGGAACCCAGCTTTTGCGTGCCGTTGATAAAGCCCAGCCCGAAGCCGCTGCCGCTGCCGGAGCCAATACGGTTGTCGGTCGCCTTGAGGGCGAAGATCACCGGCGCATCGCAGGTCACGGTCATTTGCAGCGTGACTTTCGGCAACAGGGTGATCTGGGTGGCGTTCAAGTCCTTGGCCGACATCTTGCCGTGGTCGATGACCCCGCCACTGGACAGGCTCGGCGTGCAGGCATTCGGGGTGATGATGCCCTTGACTGTCAGGTCCACGGTGCTGGCGGCGAAGGCGGGGGCGGTGCCAGTGATCAGCAGGGCGCTGGCGACGGCGATCAGGTGCTTGTTCATGGTTGTATTGTCTCGGTGTTGGATCAACTGACGGGTGCAGCTCACCGCAGCGCAGAAAGAGGCGCGGTTGGGCGTCGGGTCAGTTCGGATAGTTGGCCGCCAGGTGAGTTGGCGGATTGCCCTCTTGGGGTGGGGCGCAATTTAGCGCCGGGGGAGAGGAGGGGAAATACAAGAATTACGACAATCCGCTATCCCTCTAGCTCGCCTGCGTCAAGTCGGAATAGGTGGGCGGAGCTGTAGGAAAAACTGTCTTTTCGTAGTTCTTGTATCGCAAGAGTGGTATTCATGTGGATAGCTTGATTCGGTAATGGGTGCCAGGCGGATGGGTTAAGGATCACCGTCAAGCGCACCCTCACTAGACGATATGCCAGGGCCGTCTGATGGCCCTGGCAGGTCGGCGCCGATATCGAGGTGGCCATGACGCCAAGCGTGTTTGCTGACGACGCCCCCAGGCAGCAAACGGTGCCATGGCGCAGTCCTCCTGTTCACTGGAAGCACCTGAGCGTGCTGATCGTCGAGGACCATCAGGCCTATCGCGCCTTGATGGGCTGGTTCCTGCAAAAATTCGAAGTCGATCACGAACTGGTGTGCAACGGGCAGGCCGCGTTGACCGCCATCGCCCTGCGGCATTTCGACCTAGTGATCAGCGATTGCCGCATGCCGGTGCTGGATGGCTATAGCATGGCTCGTGAGATCAGGCGGCGAGAGGCCGTACACAGCCGACCGCGTGTGCCGATCATTGCCTTGACCGCCAAACTCTCTGCGGACGATGCGCGCCGCTGCCTTGAGGCCGGCATGGATGCCTGGCTGCTCAAACCGCTGACCCTGGAACAATTGCGCGGGGTGCTGGAGCAGTGGCTGCCACAGCCGCCGGGCGCCAGTACGAACCCGCCTGCCACAGCCTGCGCCGGGGCGCACTGGCCGACTCGTGCCGAACTGATCAGGACATTTGGCGATGAACAGGTGGTGAACCAAATGTTGCGCACCCTGGTGCGCGAGGCCGAGGCTGATTACGCCGGCCTGGTACAGGCTTGCCGCATCGTCGACCCGCATGCATTGGTCGACTGCCTGCATCGCCTGGCGGGAAGCCTGGCGTTTTTTGGCGAGACTGAGCTGGATCGCTGTGCGGGGGAGTTGATCGAACAGGTGCGCAAGCACGGGATCCGGTGCAACAGGCGGGCATTGCAGCGGTTCGACCAAGACCTGCTGGTGTATCTGCGCTATTTGACAGATTTATGACATTTTCAGCGATTCTGTAGGGGGTATTACCTCTGTCTGTGGGCTTAGTTTGTAGGTGGTTTCCTTTTTTGTTGTAGGTAAAAAATCACCCGCTTAAGAACACGGGACGCCATTGAAAACCGCTCCCAGGTGGGCGGTTGTTGCCCGGGACGGACAGGGTTATTTTGCGCAAATCAATTTGCCATCACTCATGGATTTCTATGCTTCGCGTAATTATTGCTGACGATCATCCCATTGTTCGGATCGGGCAGAAGGTGGTGATCGAGGCCAACGGCAAGTGCAAGGTGGTCGGTGAGGCCAACGGCCCGGATGAGCTGCTGCGGGTACTGGGCAGCACCCCTTGCGATGTGCTGGTGACGGACTTCGCCATGCCGGGCGGGCAGCAGGCTGACGGCTATGTGTTGTTGGGCTTGTTGCAACGCCAATACCCCGGGGTGCCGGTGATCCTGGTGACGATGTTCGCCAATATCGCCACCCTGCGTGCCTCGTTCGCCGAGGGCGCCCGAGGCATTGTCGCCAAGAGTGCGTCGGCCAAGGAGTTGCCCACGGCCATCAAGGAAGTCTGCGAGGGCAAGACCTTCGTCAGCGAGTCCCTGCGGACCCAGTTGGTGCAGGCCGGCACGGGCGATCAATCACAACCGCCGCAACTGTCGGGCAAGGAACGCGAAGTGGTGCGCATGCTGGCCAGCGGCATGACCGTCAGCCAGATTGCCGCGCGGGTCAATCGCAGCATCTCCACCATCAGCAAACAGAAAAGTACCGCGATGAACCGGCTGTGTATCTCCACCGATGTGGATTTGTTCCACTATGCTCGCAGCAGCGGAATGGTGCCCTGAAGGGACGGGATGAGGTATTCCTGGCGTTGATGCCAGTAGTGTTCCCCGGCCTTGGGGATTATCGTACCGGCCATCCCAACTTCTTTTGCGGAACCTGCCCATGAGCGACGCCCATAACGCCTTGATCACCGAGTTCTACAGTGCCTTCCAGCGCCTGGATGCCGAGGCCATGAGCGCCTGCTACAGCGACGACGTGGTGTTCAGCGACCCGGCATTCGGTGAACTGCGTGGCCGTGATGCCGGCGACATGTGGCGCATGCTGACCACCCGGGCCAAGGACTTTTCCCTGACCTTCGACAGTGTGCGCAGCGATGAAATCACCGGCAGCGCCCATTGGGTGGCGACCTACCTGTTCAGCGCGACGGGCAACACCGTGGTCAACGACATCCGGGCGCGCTTTGTGTTTCGCGACGGCAAGATCTGCGAGCACCACGACCACTTTGACCTGTGGCGCTGGTCACGGCAGGCGTTGGGCACCAAAGGCCTGTTGCTGGGCTGGACGCCGCTGGTGAAAAACGCCGTGCGGGCCCAGGCGCTGAAAGGGTTGAAGGCGTTCCAGGCCAGTCGTTGATAAGATTGGCGTTCCTTTGGTTTGCCGAATTGATCCGTGACGACTCCTTCTGAAGCCAAACCGTGGTTTGTCTACCTGGTGCGCGCCGCCAATGGCTCGCTCTATTGCGGTATCAGCAATGACCCGGTGCGCCGCTTTGCCATGCACCAGAGTGGCAAGGGCGCACGGTTTTTCCTCTCGAGCCCAGCCGTGGCGCTGGTGTACACCGAGGCATGCATCAGCAAGGCCGAGGCGCTGCGCCAGGAACGGCTGATCAAGAAACTCAAGAAAAGCGCCAAGGAGTGCCTGGCGGCGATCGGCCCATCAGTTTGACTGATAGGTTCCCATGCGCGCCTTTGCCGGGTTTGCAGGCTAAGCTGGACGCTCACTCATTGAGCGGAGCCTGGCATGACTGAGTTGATCCTCCACCACTACCCGCAATCCCCATTTGCCGAAAAAGCCCGCCTGTTGCTGGGCTTCAAGGGCTTGTCCTGGCGTTCGGTGCACATCTCGCCGGTGATGCCCAAGCCTGACTTGACGGCCCTCACCGGTGGTTATCGCAAGACCCCGGTGTTGCAGGTGAGCGCCGATATCTACTGCGACACCGCACTGATCGCCCGCCGCCTGGAGCAGGAAAAGTCCGTGCCGGCGCTGTTTCCCCAAGGCCTGGAACTGGTCAGCCAAAGCTTCGCCGCCTGGGCTGATTCGACGGTGTTCTCCCATGCCGTGAGCCTGGTGTTCCAGCCGGAATCCCTGGCGGTCAAGTTCGCCAAAGTGCCGCCGGAAATGCTCCAGGTGCTGGTGGCCGACCGCAGCAAATTGTTCAGTGGCGGCACGGCCACCCGTGTGCAACTGGATCAGGCCAAGCATCAATGGCCGGTGATCATCGGTCGTATCAATCAGCAGTTGCAGCACCAGCAGGGCGACTTCCTGTTCGGCGAGCCGTCGATTGCCGACTTCGCCCTGGCGCACCCGTTGTGGTTCCTCATGGGATCGTCGGTCACCTCGCCGCTGGTGGAAACCTATCCTGCGGTGGCCGCCTGGCTCGCCCGGGTGTTGGGTTTCGGGCATGGCACGTCGAGCCAGATGAGTGCCGAGCAAGCCCTGGAAGTCGCGCGCAATGCCACGCCGGCCAACCTGCCGGAAGAAATCTTCGAAGACCCGAACGGCTTCAAGCCCGGCCAGCAAGTGACCATCAGCGCCACCGACTACGGCACCGATCCGGTGGCCGGGGAGTTGCTGTTTGCCGGCCGCGAAGAGCTGATTCTGCGGCGCACCGATGACCGCGCCGGCACCGTGCATGTGCACGTTCCGCGCTTCGGATTTCGGATCCAACCGGCGTGACTGAAATTATTTTCAAATCGGTGTGAGGTAAACCTGTCGGCCATCCGTGTAGTGCTTGAAACTGCGATTAATTCGCATTAACAGCGTTTTTACACACGGGTTCTCAAGCATGAAGTCCAGGGCAACGTCGGCGGGTTCGGTTAAACATTGGCTGGGAGCCTCGGTATTGGCAGTTTCGGGGCTGGCGCTGTTGCCCCTGGGCGTGGCGCAGGCGGCGCAGGCGCAGCAGCAGAGCACGCTGTTCAACTTTGCCCTGGCCGCCAAGCCGCTGCCCCAGGCCTTGAGCGACTTCACCCGGGTGACCGGCATCAGCGTGGTCTACACCGACGAAGCGCCGTACGCCATCAAGGCCCCGGCCATCACCGGGCAGATGAGTGCGGCCCAGGCCATGCAACGCCTGCTGGGTAATTCCGGCTTCACCTTCCGCCAGATCGACGCCCGCACCCTGGCCCTGGAACCGCTGCCCACCGACGGCGCGCTGAACCTCGGCGCCACCACCATCAACGGTGCCGCCCTGGCCTCGGATACCACCAGCTATCAACCGCCGCCTACCAGTTCGGTGATGCGTTCCCACGGCCTGCTGCTGGAAACCCCACAGACTGTCAACGTTGTACCGGCCCAGGTGATGCGCGATCAACAGCCGCGCAACCTCGACGATGCCCTGACCAACATCAGTGGCATCACCCAGGCCAACACCTTGGGCAGCACCCAGGACGCGGTGATGCTGCGGGGTTTTGGTGACAACCGAAACGGTTCGATCATGCAGGACGGCATGCCGCTGGTGCAGGGCCGCGCGCTGAATTCCACCGCCGAGCGCGTCGAAGTGCTCAAGGGCCCGTCGTCGTTGCTGTATGGCATCCAGGATCCGGGCGGCGTGGTCAATATCGTCAGCAAGAAACCCGAGCTGATCCAATCCACCTCGCTGACCGTGCGCGGCTCGACCTTTGGCGACGGCAAGAACGGCAGCGGCGGCAACCTCGACACCACAGGGCCCATCGGTGACAGCGGGTTGGCGTACCGCTTGATCGTCGATCACGAAGACGAAGATTACTGGCGCAACTACGGCACTCACCGCGAGAGCCTGATCGCACCGTCGCTGGCCTGGTACGGCGACAACACCAAGCTGTTGTTTGCCTATGAGCACCGGGAGTTTCTCTCGCCGTTCGACCGGGGCACCGCCATCGACCCCAAGACCAACCACCCGCTCAACATCCCGTCGACTCGCCGCCTGGACGAGCCCTTCAACAACATGGAAGGCCGCTCCGACCTGTACCGCTTCGAGGCCGACCACGATTTGAATGACGACTGGAAAGCCCACTTCGGCTACAGCTGGAACCGCGAGACCTACGACGCCAGCCAGGTGCGTGTGGTCAAGGTCAACGCCAATGGCACCCTGACCCGCAGCATGGACGGCACCCAGGGCGCACTGACCACCGACCGCTTCGCCACCGCCAGCCTTGAAGGCAAGGTCAACGTCGCAGGCATGCAGCACGACCTGACCTTCGGCCTGGATGACGAATACCGCAAGATCTACCGGGCCGACCTGATCCGCCAGGCGCCCCGTGGCACGTTCAACTACAACGACCCGGTCTATGGCAATGAAGTGGCGGGCACCACCGTCAGCGCGCCGGACAGCAACCAGACGGACCTGCTGCGCAGCGACTCGCTGTTCCTGCAGGATGCGATCCACCTCACCGACCAGTGGATCCTGGTGGGTGGCGCGCGTTATCAGATGTACGACCAATACGCCGGCAAGGGTGTCCCGTTCACCGCCAACACCGACGGCAATGGCCAGAAGTGGGTGCCACGCGCGGGCCTGGTGTACCGCTACACTGACGAGCTGTCGTTCTATGGCAGCTACACCGAGTCGTTCAAGCCCAACTCCACCATCGCACCGCTGGCGAACAAAAGTGTGCTGGATGGCAGCCTTGAGCCGGAGCAGTCGAAGTCCTGGGAGTTGGGGACCAAGCTCGATATACCGGGGCGCATCACCGCCAGCGCCGCCCTGTTCAACATCGAAAAACGCAACGTGCTGGTGCAGGTCGGCGATGGCCTGACCTCGGTCTACAGCGTCGCCGGCAAAGTGCGCTCCCGTGGTCTGGAACTGGATGCCAGCGGCCAACTGACGGATAAGTGGAGCGTGATCGGCAGCTATGCCTACACCGATGCAGAGGTTACCGAAGACCCGGAATACAAAGGTAATCGCCTGCAAAACGTGGCGAAGAACACTGGCTCGCTGTCGGCGGTGTATGACTTCGGCAGCATTCTCGGTGGCGACCAACTGCGGGTCGGCGCCGGGGCACGTTATGTCGGCGAGCGTGCAGGGGACGCGGCCAACAGCTTCGAACTGCCGGGCTACACCGTGGCCGATGCGTTCGCCACCTATGACACTAAAATCGAGGGGCAGAAGGTCAAGTTCCAGCTCAACGTGAAGAACCTGTTTGACCGTACCTATTACACCTCGGCCGTGAACACCCAGTTCGTGTCCATCGGCGATGCGCGGCAGGTGTCCGTCTCCAGCACCCTGGAGTTCTGATGAAACACTGGTTACTGGCAGCACTGTTGATCAGCGGCGCGGCATCGGCTGATGACTCGACCTACCATCGCGAACACCGGGTGACATTGCCCGGCTCCGGCCACAGTTGGGGCTTTGTCGGGCTGGACCCGACCCGGCCGTATCTGTTCCTGGCCCGCCGGGAAAACGGCCTGAGCGTGTTTGATGTGAAACAGCAGCGCCTGGTCGAGACGGTGGCGCAGTCCGAAGGCGCCAACGGCGTGGTGTTCGTGCCTGAGGTAGACCGGGTATTCGTGCTCAACACCGACGGCAGTCTGAGTGTGGTGGAGTTATCCACACTCACATTCCTGAAGCGCATCCCGGTGGCGCAAAGCAACCTCAACAGCGCGGTGTACGAGCCATCGACGGGCAAGGTGATTATTGTCAGTGGGCGTCGGGCGGATCGTTCGACGCTGTTTGAATTCGACCCGAAACAGGAACGAATCACCGGCGCCCATGAACTGGCGGTGAAGAAAATCGACCCGCTGCTGATCAAGGGCGACGGCAGCTTCTTCCTGCCGATGCGCGATGAAGGCAAGGTCGCCCGCTATTCGGCGACCACCTTTGCGTTGCTTGACACCTGGCAGTTTGCCGGTTGCCCCAAGCCCAGCGCATTGGCCCAGGACGTGGCGCGCCAGCGACTGTTTGTGGCGTGTCGCGGTGAAGTGCCGGTGTTGATCGTTGCCGACCGGAAAACCGGTGAAGTAAAGGCGAAGCTGCCGATCACCCGCGACGTCAACGCCCTGGCCTACGACGAGCAGCACCGGCGCTTGCTGATCCCCAGTGGCGTCGATGCCAACCTGACGCTGGTGGATCAAACGGATGCCGACCACTACGCCGTACGCGCCAGCGTCAGCACCTTGCCGATGGCCTACAACATGGCGTTCGACCCGGCGAGCCAGCGGGTATTCCTGCCGGCCATGGACTTTACCCAGCCGGCGCCGAGCAAGGCCGAGCCCAAGCCGGACCCGCTGTTTCATGCCAATACGTTTTCCGTCACGACCTACGGGCCTTGATTGACCGGGAGGAATTCCACAAGCTGCGCACTCTCGAAATTCAAGGACTACCAGGTTTATGCGGTTGGGACGATGGACACACACCGGCGGGCTGCTGCTGGGCTTGAGCTTGTTGCTGGGCGGTTGCGCCACGGCGCCGAAAACCTCCACCAGCGCCAGCCTCGACCAGTTGCTGGCCGACCCGGCACTGCACGGCGCCAGCGTGTCGCTGATGGTGCGCGATGCCCGCAGCGGCAACACGCTCTACCAGCACAACCCGCGTACGCGGCTGAGCCCGGCTTCGAGCCTCAAGCTGTTGACCACTGCGGCGGCGATGGATGTGCTGGGGCCGCAGTATCGGTTTTCCACGCAACTGTTGAGCGACGGCATCCGCCAGGGCGCGGTGCTTGACGGCAACCTCTACCTGCGCGGCCTGGGCGACCCGACGATCCAGTGGGCGGATTACCAGGCGCTGGCGGCCAACCTGGCGCAGCAGGGCATCCGGCAGGTGCGGGGCGACCTGGTGTTCGACGACACGTTCTTCGACGCCGAGCGCCTGGGCACCGACTGGTCCCAGGACGATGAAAGCACCTACTACGGCGCGCAGATTTCGGCGCTGACGGTATCGCCCAATGACGACTTTGATGCGGGCTCCCTGCTGGTCACGGCCAGGGCGCCGGTCGTGGCAGGGCGCCCGGTGACGGTGGAGATCAGCCCGGCTACCGATTACGTGCAGCTCAGCAACCGTGCGGTCAGCGGCACAGGCAACAGCTATGGAATCAATCGCCAGCACGGCACCAACCTGTTGCGCCTCAGTGGCGCGCTGGCGCCGGGCAGGCAGAGCCCGCAACTGGTCAGTGTGTGGGAGCCGACGCAACTGGTGGCCAACCTGTTTGAACAGGCCTTGGCGCAGCAGGGGATTGTCGTGCAGGGGCGTCGGATGATCGGGGGTGTGACGCCGACCACGGCGACGGTGCTCGCGCTGCATGAGTCGGCGCCGTTGCAGGAACTGATCACGCCGTTGCTCAAGCTTTCCAATAACAACATGTCTGAAGCCTTGCTCAAGAGCATGGGGCGCAAGACCGTGAATGCCGGTACGGCGCCTGCCGGTGTGGCGGCGGTGGCCGGGTTCCTGAAGCGTCAGGGGATTGATACGGCGACGTTGAACCAGGTGGACGGTTCGGGGTTATCCCGGCGTAACCTGGTGTCGTCGCAGAACCTCACGGATGTGCTGCTGGCCGCCAGCAAACAGCCCTGGTTCAACGCCTGGTACAACGCGTTGCCGGTTGCCGGTAATCCGCAGCGACTGGTGGGCGGCAGCCTGCGTTACCGCCTGCGGGGCAGCGCTGCGGAAAACAACCTGCACGGCAAGACCGGCTCCATGAGCGGCGTGTCGTCGTTGACCGGGTATGTCACCGATGCCAATGGGCGCAAGCTGGTGTTTTCGATGGTGACCAACAATTACGTGGTCGCAGGCGCGCGGGTCAAGGCGCTGGAAAACCGCCTGGCCACGGCACTGGCCAACAGCACGGACTATTGAGCACCGAAGATCAAAGGTGGGAGCGGGCTTGCTCGCGAATGCGCTGGTTCAGTCAGTACATGTGTTGACTGTCACACCGCTTTCGCGAGCAAGCCCGCTCCCACATTGGCCCTGTGCTGTCAGGCAGATTGCATTTCAAGGCAGGAACGCCTGCCGGTATTCACCAGGGGTGGCGCCCATCGCCTGGCGGAACCGGTTGGTAAAGTGGCTGGCACTGGAAAACCCGCACGCCAGGGCAATCTCGCCCAGCGGCAACGACCCACCCCGCAACAACTCCCGGGCGCGGGCCAGGCGCCGCGCCAGCAGATATTGATGGGGCGGCAGTCCAAAACTCTCGCGAAACATCCGCGCAAAGTGGTACTCCGACAACGCACACAAGCCTGCCAACTGCCCCAGGCTGATCGGCTCTGCCAGCTGCTGGTCGATGTGCTCCACCAGTTGCCGGCGCTGGTGGGCGGCCAGCCCGCCTTTCAAACGCAAACCCTCGCGCATCCCCACCTGGCTGAGCAAGGTATGGCTGAGCATTTCATGGGCCAGGCTGCTGGTCAGCAGGCGTTCGCCGGGCTCTTTCCAGTTCAGGCCGATCAACTGGTGAAAACGCCGGGCCTGCCGCGCATCGTCGAGGAAGGTGCTCTCGCGCAGTTGCAACTCGCGGGGTTCGCGGTCCAGCAAGGTGACGCAGCCCAGGGCGAATTGCTCGGGGCTGAAATACACGTGGGCCAGGCGGATTTCGCCGTTGATCACCCAGGCCGACTGATGCTCGGCCGGCAGGATGCACAGCTTGTCCGGGCCGCCCTTGGTGCCGGGCTGGTCGCGGCGAAAGGTGCCGGTGCCGCCGCCGATGTAGCAGGACAAGGTGTGGTGCTCGGGGGCTTCGTAATCCTGGGCGTCGTGATGGTTGCTCCACAAGGCTGCAGACAAGCCGTCACCGAGCTCGGCGCACAGCTCGAGGCGAGCGTTGGGCGAGCGGTTGAGGGATTGAAAGACTTGCAGGGTTTCCAGTGGCGGCATATTCGTACTCTCTGACGGCTTGCATCCTACTCCCCGCGGCGGCGGCTGTGATCCCGGCAGCCGACAAAAGCGCAAGAATGTGCAAGAGACCTGGTGCCGCCAGGGGCGAAACTGTGGCTCAACCCTCGGAGCCCGCCATGAACCTTTTCCTGTATTTACTCACCGTATTGATCTGGGGCACCACCTGGATTGCCCTCAAGTGGCAACTGGGCGTGGTGGCGATTCCGGTGTCCATCGTCTATCGCTTTGGCCTCGCGGCGCTGGTGCTGTTCGTGATGCTGCTGCTCAGCCGCAAGCTGCAGGTGATGAACCGGCGCGGGCATCTGATCTGCCTGGCCCAGGGCCTGTGCCTGTTTTGCGTCAACTTCATGTGCTTCCTGACCGCCAGCCAGTGGATTCCCAGCGGCCTGGTGGCGGTGGTGTTCTCGACGGCCACCTTGTGGAACGCGCTGAACGCCCGGGTGTTCTTCGGGCAGAAGGTCGCACGCAATGTGTTGATGGGCGGCGGCCTTGGCTTGCTCGGCCTCGGGCTGTTGTTCTGGCCGGAACTGGTGGGGCACACCGCCAGCCCGCAAACCTTGCTCGGCCTGGGTTTGGCATTGCTCGGCACCATGTGTTTCTCGGCGGGCAATATGCTGTCGAGCCTGCAGCAGAAGGCGGGCCTCAAGCCACTGACCACCAATGCCTGGGGCATGGCCTATGGTGCGTCGATGCTGGCGATGTACTGCGCGGTGCAGGGCATTCCGTTCGACATGGAATGGAACAGCCGGTACATCGGTTCGCTGCTGTACCTGGTGATCCCGGGTTCGGTGATTGGCTTTACCGCCTACCTGACCCTGGTCGGGCGCATGGGGCCGGAGCGGGCGGCGTATTGCACCGTGCTGTTCCCGGTGGTGGCGTTAAACGTCTCGGCGTTTGCCGAGGGCTATCAGTGGACGGCGCCGGCGTTGGCGGGGTTGGTGCTGGTGATGCTGGGGAATGTGTTGGTGTTTCGCAAGCCCAAGGCTGGCGCGCCGATCAATCCAATCTACAAGGCGAAGCAGGTTTAGTGTGGGGGCTCGACAGCTCCCACATTTGATCTCCTTTACCCGAGAATCACCGTTCATTACTTCAGGCCCAGGCGCTTGGCCATTCGTCCCAGGTTGGCCCGGTCCAGGCCCAGCTCGCGGGCGGCACTGGCCCAGTTGTGCTGGTGGCGTTCCAGGCAGGCGCTGATGACCTGGCGCTGGTAGTTCTCGGTGGCCAGGCGCAGGTCGCCGGTGACGTCCGGCACGGGGTCGGGCTGCGCTTCGAGCGGTGGCGCGGTGGCGTTCGGCAAGTCCAGATCCGCCGCGCTGAGGCTGAGAATCTTCGGGCGCTCCCGGCAGTTACCCAGGGCTTTCAAGGCGCTGCGGCCGATCAAGTGTTCCAGTTCGCGCACATTCCCCGGCCAGGTATAAGCCAGCAGTGCCGCCTGGGCATCGCTGGTCAGGCGCAGGCTGCCCAGTCCCATGCGTGAGCGGTTCTGTTCAAGGAAAAAGCCCGCCAGCAACAGCACATCGCGACCGCGCTCACGCAGTGCCGGGACTTGCAGCGGGTACACACTCAAACGGTGATAAAAGTCGGCACGATAGCGGCCGCTGCGTACTTCTTCGGCCAGATCCCGGTTAGTGGCAGCGATCAGGCGCACATCCACCTGATGCTCCTTGTCAGACCCCAGGCGCTGCAACTGGCCACTTTGCAGCACCCGCAGCAGCTTGGCCTGCACGGTGAGGGACAACTCGCCCACTTCATCAAGAAACAGCGTGCCGCCATTCGCCAGCTCGAACTTGCCCCGGCGTTCGTTGAGCGCGCCGGTAAACGCCCCGCGCACGTGGCCGAACAGTTCGCTTTCCACCAGGGTTTCCGGCAGGGCGGCGCAGTTGAGGCTGATCAGCGGTTTCTCGGCGCGGTTTGATGCAGCATGGATCGCCTGGGCCACCAGCTCCTTGCCCACGCCGGTCTCGCCGGTGATCAATACCGTCAGGTCACTGCCACCCACCAGGTTGATTTCTTCCACCAGGCGTTTGTGGCTCTTGCTCTGGCCGATCATTTCCTTGTGCTGCTGGCCGCTGGCCTGGCGGTAGATTTCGGCGCGCTGGTGTTCGTCTTCGGCACGCAGGGCCAGGCGTTCAATGCGTTCAGCGACATTGACGGTGGCGGCGGCGAGGCTGGCGAAGGCTTGCAGGGCGTCCAGTTCCACCCGTTCGAAGCGCTCGGTATCCAGGGCGTCGAGGGTCAGCAGGCCCCAGGGCCGGTCGTCGACAAACAGCGGGCAGCCCATGCAGTCGTGGACTTCCAGATGCCCGTGCAGGCCATCCACCAGGCCGTCATAGGGGTCGGGCAGTTCGCTGTCGCTGTCAAAGCGGGTAGGGCCGGGGCTGCTGAGCAGCACGGCGAAACGCGGATGTTCGCTGACCTTGAAGCGCCGGCCGAGGGTGTCGGTGCTCAAGCCATCCACCGCCAGCGGCACCAGCCATTCGCCGTCGAGGCGCAGCAGGGCGGCCGCGTCGCAGGGTAGCAGGGCGCGCATGGCCTGGAGCAGACGCCGGTAACGCTCGCCTTCGGGCAACTCGCGGGACAGGTCGGCGACCAGGGGCAGCAGGGTGGTGAGCAGCGGCTTCGCAGTCATAATGACTCCTTGTAGTCATAGTGACTATATAGCGTAGGAAGTCATACTGACTACATTAATATTAAGCATTTGATTTATAAGGATTTATTAGTTGGCATGAATACTGAGTAGTAAAGGGTATTCAGTAAGAAGACTCAGGAGTCTGCCATGCTTAGTGCCCAAGACCGTGCCATCGTCAAATCCACCGTGCCCCTGCTGGAAAGTGGCGGCGAAGCCCTGATCACCCATTTCTACCGGATGATGCTGTCCGAATACCCAGAAGTACGTCCGCTGTTCAACCAGGCCCACCAGGCCAGCGGCGACCAGCCCCGGGCCTTGGCCAACGGCGTGCTGATGTACGCCCGGCATATCGACCAACTCGACCAGTTGGGCGATCTGGTGGCAAAGATCATCAACAAGCACGTGGCCCTGCAGATCCTGCCGGAGCATTACCCGATTGTCGGTACCTGCCTGCTGCGGGCAATTTCCGAAGTGCTGGGCAGCGAAATCGCCACCCCTGAAGTGATGAGTGCCTGGGGCGCCGCCTATGGCCAATTGGCCGACATCCTGATCGGTGCCGAGGCGGCTATCTATAAAGAGAAGGAACAAGCACCGGGCGGCTGGCGTGGCGCGCGGCCGTTCACCTTGGTCAAGCGTGTGGAGGAGAGCGCGGAAATTATCTCGTTTTACTTCGCGCCTGTGGATAACGGCCCGATCCTGGCCGCCGAGCCTGGGCAGTACATCGGCATGAAGCTGGTGCTGGAGGGCGAGGAAGTGCGCCGCAACTATTCCCTGTCGGCGCGTGGCGATTCGGGCCAGTACCGCATCAGCGTCAAGCGCGAAGCCGGTGGGCGGGTGTCGAACTACCTGCATGACCAGTTCCATGTGGGTGCGACCATCGATCTGTTCCCGCCTTCGGGGGAGTTCACCCTGGCGGCCAGCGACAAGCCATTGGTGCTGATCAGCGGCGGCGTGGGCATCACGCCAACATTGCCGATGCTCGAAGCGGCGCTGGCCACCGAGCGTCCGATTCACTTTATCCACTGCGCGCGTAATGGCGGCGTGCATGCGTTCCGCGAATGGGTGGACGGCCTGGCGGCGCAGCATCCACAGCTCAAGCGCTTCTATTGCTACGCCGAGGATGATGGCGTGAGCCCGGCGGCGGACAAGGTCGGGATGCTGAGCCAGGAGCAACTGGCGGCGTGGCTGCCGCAGGAGCGCGATGTGGATGCGTACTTCCTGGGGCCTAAAGGCTTCATGGCGGCGATCAAGCGTCACTTGAAGGCCCTGGGTGTGCCGGAAGCGCAGAGCCGGTATGAGTTCTTTGGGCCGGCGTCGGCCCTGGAATAACTTACTCGGTCAAAAATGTGGGAGCGGCGGTGCGACGATTCGACTTGCTCGCGAAGGCGGTGTATCAGGCACACATTCAGTGACTGACACTCCGCTTTCGCGAGCAAGCCCGCTCCCACATTTTGATCTCCATTTTCCCTGATTAATCTCCTGTTAATGCCTCCTGTTTAAACCTCCACACGCCAACTGCTCAACTTTCACCGTCCGCGTGTAAACTTGCGGCCATTGGCACAACCATCATTGGCTAAAGGGAAACGGGGATGATCGACGAATTGCGTTTGGGCAGGGAGCGACGCTTTCTGGTACTGCTGGGCATCATCTGCCTGGCGCTGATCGGCGGGGCGCTGTACATGCAGGTGGTGCTGGGCGAGGCCCCTTGCCCGCTGTGCATCCTGCAACGTTATGCCTTGCTGCTGATCGCGATCTTCGCCTTCATCGGTGCCGCCATGCGCACCACCCGCAGTGTCACGGTGTTTGAAGCACTGGTGACCCTCAGCGCCCTGGGGGGCGTCGCCGCTGCCGGCTATCACGTGTACATCCAGTTCTTTCCGAAGGTCAGCTGCGGCATCGACGTGCTGCAACCGATTGTCGATGGCTTGCCGCTGGCCTCGGTGTTTCCCCTGGGGTTCCAGGTCGACGGCTTCTGTGAGACGCCGTACCCGCCCGTGCTCGGCCTGTCCCTGGCCCAGTGGGCGCTGGTGGCCTTTGTGCTGACGGTGATCCTGGTGCCACTGGGCATTTACCGTAATCGCCAGGGCAAAGCCTAAGCGGTTACAACTCAACGCCCCGGCCTTCCTCTAAAGAAGGCTGGGGCGTTTTTGTTTGTAGGCATTTGTGAAGAGGCCGTGACGCGGGGCAAGTTTGGGTGTGCGCAGCGTGCGACATGTTGTCACACGGAAGCTGTCGCAGGACGTTTCTGACGCTCGTAAACGCGCCATAAATTTGCATGAAGCGGCGTTTTATGGCTGTCAGTTCGTCGTCTGGCCGACGCCGCGAGTGGCGTGCGGTCGGCGACATTGCCCGATGTCCGAATGCCTTGTTTTTAGGGGACTTGGATCCGTTTTCGATGCCCTTACAGGCTGTAAGGGATGTGGCAGATTGCCCAATAACACGGCATTTTTTGTGGTTTTTGTCGAGAATCAAACGCGATACGATCGCGGACCTTTGCAATAATGGTGAAGGATTATTGCTGGAAACGATAAAAATTATTTCTGGATAAGACATGGTTTATACATCGCTAGCTAACTACAATCGCCCGCACTGAATGTCCGGTGCTGCTCACCCCTGAGCAAACTAGGGCGGTCGAGAAGCGGATGTAACGTTTCATGCGACCCCAGGTGCCGGCAGCCTTTCAACTATCCGCACCAAATGGAATTGGTCTGTAACAAGGCCTTTGACCAACGAATTCGAATAAGAACTCACCGCTAGCCCGGGACGTGTCGATTCGCGCAAGGTGCGACGGGCAGGCCCTTATTCAATCGAAGAGAAATGCCAACCCTTGGCAGGGTGAAGTGTTGGCGATCAAAACCCAACTGCATTGCGCAAGCTGCTTTAGAGGTCGTGAGATGAGTAAAAACAGGTACCCCCGATTACTAGGCTTTTTGCCGCTGCTTGGCATGATGTTAATGCTGGGAGGCTGCAAGTGGACCTTGCTCGACCCTAAAGGTCAGGTCGGTCTGGATCAACGCAACCTGATCATCACCGCCACCCTGCTGATGCTGTTGGTCGTGGTGCCCGTGATCATCATGACGTTCGCGTTCGCCTGGAAATACCGCGCGTCGAACACCAGCGCCACCTACGCGCCGAAGTGGTCGCACTCCACCAAGATTGAAATCGCGGTGTGGCTGGTGCCGATCCTCATCATCATCGCCCTGGGTTACATCACCTATAAGTCGACCCATGAGCTGGACCCGTACCGTCCGCTGGACTCCGACGTCAAGCCGATCAACATCGAAGTGGTCGCGCTGGACTGGAAGTGGCTGTTCATCTACCCGGACCTGGGTATCGCCACTGTGAACCAGATCCGGTTCCCGGAGAACACCCCGCTTAATTTCCGGATCACCTCCGACGCCGTGATGAACTCGTTCTTCATCCCTGCACTGGGTGGCCAGATCTACGCGATGGCAGGCATGCAGACCCGTCTGCACCTGATCGCGAACGAGAAAGCTGAAATGGAAGGCATCTCCGCCAACTACAGCGGTGCTGGCTTCACCGGCATGAAATTCAAAGCGATCTCGACGAGCCAGGAAGATTTCAACGCCTGGGTAGCCGAAGTCAAGGCCGCACCTAAACAGCTTGATCAAGCTGAATACGACGCCCTTGCCAAACCAAGCCAGAACAACCCAGTCGCCCTGTACTCCACGTACGAGCCGGACCTGTTTCAGAAAATCGTCGACAAGTACGAAGGTATGAAGCCAGGCAAGCCGATCGAGCACGAGAAGAAAGAAGTGGCCGCGGTTGAAGGTTCTGACACGGGCTCGCATTCAACTGCTGGGGCAGAGGAGTAAACGATGTTTGGTAAATTAAGTTGGGATGCGGTCCCGTTCCACGAGCCGATCGTGATGGTGACCATCGCCATGATCGCGCTGGGTGGTCTGGCACTGTTTGCAGGTATCACTTACTTCAAGAAGTGGACCTACCTGTGGACCGAGTGGCTGACTTCGGTCGACCACAAGAAAATTGGCGTCATGTACGTCATCGTTGCCATGGTCATGCTGCTGCGTGGTTTTGCCGACGCCATCATGATGCGTACCCAGTTGGCCATGGCCACCGAGGGTTCGCCTGGCTACCTGCCTCCTGAACACTATGACCAGATCTTCACCGCCCACGGTGTGATCATGATCATCTTCATGGCGATGCCTTTCTTCACCGGCCTGATGAACCTTGCCTTGCCGCTGCAGATCGGTGCGCGTGACGTTGCGTTCCCGTTCCTGAACTCCCTGAGCTTCTGGCTGCTGGTATCCGGCGTAGTGCTGATCAACCTGTCCCTGGGCGTCGGCGAATTCGCCAAGACCGGTTGGGTTGCGTATCCGCCATTGTCGGGCCTGGCCTACAGTCCGGGCGTGGGTGTGGATTACTACATCTGGGCGCTACAGTTATCAGGACTCGGGACGACACTGACGGGGGTCAACTTCCTGGCCACCGTCTTGAAAATGCGCGCCCCTGGCATGAAGCTGATGGACATGCCGATCTTCACCTGGACCTGCACCTGGGCCAACGTACTGATCGTTGCATCGTTCCCGATCCTGGCTGCAACCATGGCGTTGCTGTCGCTTGACCGTTACCTGGATTTCCACATTTTCACCAATGAACTTGGTGGCAATCCAATGATGTACGTGAACCTGTTCTGGGCATGGGGTCACCCTGAGGTGTACATCCTGATCCTGCCAGCGTTCGGTATCTTCTCTGAAGTGATCTCGACCTTCTCGGGCAAGCGCCTGTTCGGTCACCATTCGATGATCTACGCCTCGGGCGCGATCTCGGTACTGGGCTTCATGGTTTGGCTGCACCACTTCTTCACCATGGGTTCGGGGGCCAGCGTCAACGCGTTCTTCGGACTGGCGACGATGCTGATTTCCATCCCGACGGGGGTGAAGCTATTTAACTGGCTATTCACCATCTATCACGGTCGTCTGCGTATCACCAGCCAGGTTCTGTGGACCCTGGGCTTCATGGTGACCTTCGCGATCGGCGGCATGACCGGCGTACTGCTGGCCATCCCGGGTGCTGACTTCGTGCTGCACAACAGCCTGTTCGTCATTGCTCACTTCCATAACGTGATCATCGGCGGCGCAGTATTCGGCTACATCGCAGGTTTCAGCTTCTACTTCCCGAAAGCGTTCGGCTTCAAGCTGCACGAAGGCTGGGGCAAGGCTGCATTCTGGTTCTGGATCTCGGGCTTCTTCGTCGCGTTCATGCCGCTCTACGCTCTGGGCTTCATGGGCATGACCCGTCGTCTGAACGCCACGACCAACCCTGAGTGGGTACCGTACCTGTACGTTGCCATGGTGGGTGCACTGATGATCGCTGTGGGTATCGCCTGCCAGCTGATCCAGCTGTATGTCAGCGTGCGTGATCGCAAGCAGAACATGTGCGAATCCGGCGACCCATGGAATGCACACACCCTGGAATGGTCGACTTCGTCGCCACCGCCGTTCTACAACTTTGCCGTACTGCCGAAGGCTGACAGCATCGATCCGTTCACCGAAGCCAAGGAAGACGGTACTGCGTACCAGAAGCCTGCGCGTTACGAACCGATCCACATGCCTAACAACACCGCTACCGGCGTTGTGATGGGCGCGCTGTTGACCGTGTTCGGTTTCGCGATGATCTGGCACATCTGGTGGCTGGCCATCGTGAGCCTGGTGGGCACCATCGGCTACTTCATCGTTCACGCTGCCCGTGATGACCAAGGCTACATGGTGCCGGTCGACGTGATCGAACGCATCGAAGCCGAGCAACACGCTCGCCTGGTTGCCGAGAAGAAGATCCCGGCCAACCGTGTTGAAACCTCGTTGGAACAGGCTTAAACCATGTCGAACTTAGTGACCAATGCTGGACACGCCCATGTCGATGACCATGGGCACGATGACCATCACCACGACTCGGGGCCAATGACCGTATTCGGTTTCTGGCTCTACCTGATGACCGACTGCATCTTGTTTGCGTCGATCTTCGCGGTGTACGCGGTACTGGTAAACAACGTAGCGGGTGGCCCGTCGGGCCACGACATCTTCGAACTGCCTTACGTGCTCGGCGAAACCGCCTTGCTGTTGTTCAGCTCGATCACCTACGGCTTCGCCATGCTGGCCTTCTACAAGGGCAGCAAGAAAGGCGTCCTGAGCTGGTTGGCACTGACCTTCCTGTTCGGCCTGGGCTTCATCGGCATGGAGGTCAACGAGTTCCACCTGCTGATCTCCGAAGGTTACGGCCCGCACCGTAGCGGCTTCCTGTCGGCGTTCTTCACGCTGGTAGGCACCCACGGTCTGCACGTGACTGCCGGTCTGATCTGGATGGCGACCATGATGTATCAGGTCAACAAACATGGCCTGACCAACACCAACAAGACTCGCCTGAGCTGCCTGAGCCTGTTCTGGCACTTCCTGGACGTGGTCTGGATCTGCGTCTTCACCGTTGTCTACCTGATGGGGACTCTGTAATGGCTAATGCACATTCCCATGACAGCCATGATGACAGCCACGGCAGCGTCAAGTCGTACGCCATTGGCTTCATCCTGTCGGTCATCCTGACGCTGATCCCGTTCGGCCTGGTGATGTACCCAACCTTGCCGAAGTCGATCACCTTGATGATCGTCCTGGCGTTCGCGGTGATCCAGGTCCTGGTTCACCTGGTGTACTTCCTGCACCTGGACCGCTCGAAGGCTCAGCGCGATAACGTGATTGCGTTCGTGTTCGCAGGTTTGGTGATCCTCCTGCTGGTTGGCCTGTCGGTATGGATCATGTTCAGCATCCATACGTTCATGATGGCGAAGTGAGGTAAGACCCGATGTCGCTTAAGCACTTTATCCAAATCACCAAACCGGGGATCATTTTCGGTAACGTGCTTTCTGTGGCAGGCGGTTTCTTCCTGGCCTCCAAGGGGCATGTCGATCTGGCCATTTTCCTGGCTGCGATGATCGGCACGTCCCTGGTGGTAGCTTCCGGTTGTGTATTCAACAACTGCATCGACCGCGATATCGACATCAAGATGGAACGCACCAAGAATCGTGTGCTGGTCCAGGGCCTTATCTCCCTGAAACTGGCACTGATCTTCGCGACCATCCTGGGTATCGCCGGCGTGGTGTTGCTGTACAAGGTGGCCAACCCGCTGGCGGCGCTGTTTGCCGTGATCGGCTTTGTCATCTACGTCGGCTTCTACAGCCTGTACCTCAAGCGCAAGTCGGTTCACGGCACGCTGGTGGGCAGTCTGTCGGGGGCGATGCCGCCGGTGATTGGTTATGTGGCTGTGACCAATAGCTTCGACATGGCCGCGTTGGTGCTACTGGTGATGTTCAGCCTGTGGCAGATGCCGCACTCCTATGCCATCGCGATCTTCCGCTTCAACGACTACCTGGCTGCCTCGATTCCGGTTCTTCCGGTCAAGCGTGGCATCAAGGTCGCTAAGAAACACATCCTGCTCTACATCCTGGCCTTCCTCGTGGCGACCTTGATGTTGACCTTCAGTGGCTACGCCGGCATGAGCTACCTCGCCGTTGCCGCCGCCATGGGCATGTACTGGTTGTACATGGCCTGGACCGGCTACAAGGCGGTGGATGACACCGTCTGGGCACGCAAGCTGTTCGTCTTCTCGATCTTCACCATCACCGCCTTGAGCGTGATGATGTCCCTGGATTTCCAGGTGCCGAAAGAGTTGCTGCTGACGTACGCTCACTGAGTGATCGAGCAGTAAAAAACCCCGCCTTCGAAAGAAGCGCGGGGTTTTTTATTGAGGGGCCTTTAAACTATGCCAAATCTTACAAATGCAGGAAGCAGCGTGATGAGTAAAAAAGCCGTTATCGTATTCAGTGGTGGGCAGGATTCGACCACCTGCCTGATCCAGGCACTGGCGCTGTATGACGAGGTGCACTGCATTACCTTCGATTATGGCCAGCGCCATGTGGCGGAAATCGAAGTCGCACAGAAACTCGCCAAACAGCTGGGCGCCACCGTTCACAAAGTGATGGACGTGTCGCTGTTGAACGAGCTGGCCATCAGCAGCCTGACCCGCGACAACATTCCGGTACCCACGGTGAACAGCTCGGGCGAGAGTTTGCCGAGCACCTTCGTGCCTGGCAGGAACATTCTGTTTTTGACCCTCGCGGCGATCTACGCCTACCAGGTCAAGGCGGAAACGGTGATCACCGGGGTGTGTGAAACCGACTTCTCCGGCTATCCCGATTGCCGGGACGAGTTCGTCAAGGCGCTGAACAAAGCGCTGCAACTGGGCATGGAATACGACGTGCGCCTGGAAACGCCGTTGATGTGGCTGAACAAGGCCGAGACCTGGGCCCTGGCGGACGATCATCAGCAGCTGGACCTGATCCGCAACCAGACCCTGACCTGCTACAACGGCATTATCGGTACGGGTTGTGGCAACTGCGACGCGTGCAACCTTCGCGCACGTGGCCTGAACGACTACCTCGAAAACAAGGCAGCCGTCATGCAGAGCCTGAAAAGCAAACTGGCGTGATGTCGATCGTTCCCACGCTCCGCGTGGGAACGCATCCCGTGCCGCTCCGCGTCACAAAGGCGGACGCGGAGCGTCCAAGGCGGCATTCCCACGCAGAGCGTGGGAACGATCATCAGCTGGCGTGTGGTTGGGCCTGGGTATCGCCCGTGATGTAGCGCTTGAACAGCGAGCGGGCGCCATAGGCCGGCAGGATGTTGAAGAAGGCAAAGCAAACCTTGATCGCGATCTGCACGTAGATCATGTTCAGGATGTCGCTGGTCTGCATGGCGCCGTAGAACGCGATGAAGCAGAACAGGAAACTGTCGATGATCACCGCGAAGAACGTACTCAGGAAAATCCGCAGGAACAGGTACCTGGAATTGGTCAGCTCCTTGATCTTGCACAGCAGGTACGAGTTGATGTTCTCCGACACCAGGAACGAAACCGAAGAGGCGATGAGCACCGACGACACCTGGATGATCACGTCGTTGTAAGGCCCGTCGAGCTTCCAGCCTGGCAAACCGGGGAGGAAGGTCGAGCCGTAGAGCAGGATGATGATCATCGCGTTACTGGCAAACGCAAACAGGATGGCCCGTCTCGCCAGCCGCAGGCCGAACTGTTCGTTGAGCAAGTCCACGATCAGAAACGTCAGCGGGTAAAGGAACGTGCCGGGCGTGACGATAATGCCCAGCGACTCCAGGTAAATAGGTTTGGTCGCGGCGATGCTGGTGAAGATATAGAACGTAAAGAGCAGCAGGTTCAGGATGATGTAAATCATCCATGAGTTCTCGTTGCGGTCGTTGAGGTCGTACGCGGTCAGCGCTCCGCCCTGTGAGTAGAACTTCTTGTACATGTTCTTGACTTCCATTTTGTTTAAATTGTCCATGATTTCGCTGTTCAGCACTTCGCTCAGCTTTATCCGAATGATCTTGCCCGTGGCGATCACCATGATCACCGCCAGGCTCTTGTCATTCTCGAACCCCAGCAACTTGTATTTGCTGTTCTCGACTTCGTGCTCATACGTTGTCATTGAAGCGCTCCTCGATGATATCTCCCACCACACAGATACGATCCGAGCTGACACACGCTTGATCCGTGATAAATAGTTTTTTGCTGAGCCTGTCGTACACCAACTTTTCCTTGTCGTCGCTCGACGTCCCTTTCTGCACGATCAACAAATCGCCCGGCTCGTTGACGCCGGCAATCGCATGTTCCAGCAGCACGGCTATCAAGTTGTAGGAAGTGCCGAAGTAGTAGGTCAGCGGGTACAGCGTGGCGAGTTCGCCAATGCGCTTGTCCATGCTCGCCATGACCTGGCTTTGCTTGATGATCGGCACGGCAGCAGGGTTCATGTTGCCCTGGGGGGAAATACTGCTGTCGATGATCTCTTTTTCTTCGAAGTCGAGGGTCTCGATTTCTTCATAGGAAACGCCGAAGAAATCCGAGATCTTGCGGATGGTGGACTGCTGTACGTTGACGACCTTGCCTTCCAGAATGTTGTAGATCGTGGTTCTGGTCAGCCCGGCCGCATTGCACAACGACAGCTGCGTCTCTCCGCGGCTCTTGATCAGGTATTTGATATTGCTCTTCAAATACTCGGTGCGTTCTTTTCTGTGAATCAAATGCCCACCACTTCCTTATGTTCTACACAGAGCGTCCATGTTGCGCTGGGGTGCGTGCTTCGCCGCGGCGCGAAGTGTTGCATGCGCCTGCCACAAGAATAAAGACCGTGATCAGTTTTTTGGCGATTGGCCATCATCCAGCCAGGAAAAACCGCGTCTTGTCCCCCTGTGTGCGGCCAAAAAGAATCATTTAATTTGGAAAATGTTCATTTTTCTGCTTAATTGCCCTGCGCCCAACGGAAAGGCGCACGGGATTTTCAGGGAAGGAACACAGGACAATGGCAGTCGACACGCAACCACTTACCCACCAGGCCGACCTGCTGCAACGAGGGCTGGCGGATCTACGGGCAGAAGACGCGGAGCTGGCAGGGTTGCTGGATGCGGAAGTCACGCGCCAACACCAGACGCTGTCGCTGGCCGCTTCGTCCTGCGCAGTGAGGCCGAATATCCTGGCGGCGTCCGCCTCGCTGCTGGTCAACGTGACCGCCGAGGGCACGCCCGGCTGGCGTCATCACGCCGGCTGCGAGAATGCCGACCGGGTCGAAGCCCTGGCTGTGCGCCGAGCGCGTGAGCTGTTCGGTGCGCAATACGCCGGTGTGCAATCACACTCGGGGTCGACTGCCAACTATCAGGTACTGGCGGCCTTGCTGGAGCCGGGAGACACCGTGCTCGGCATGGCCCCCGATCACGGCGGGCATCTGAGCCACGCCAGCCCCGTCGCGTTCACCGGCGCGAACTACAAGGCGCTCAGGTACGGCACTACCTCCAAGGGTGTTATCGACTACGACCAGGTGCGCACACTGGCGCTGGCCCATCGCCCGCGCGTGATCATCTGCGGGGCGACGGCCTACTCGCACACCATTGATTTCGCGCGCTTGCGTGCGATTGCCGACGAAGCCGGGTCGATCCTGCTGGCGGACATTTCGACCATCGCCGGCCTGGTCGCCACCGGGCGCCATCCGAGCCCGATCGACGCAGCCCACGTCACTACGCTGTGCACCCATAAACAACTGGGCGGCCCGCGTGGCGGCCTGATCCTTTCCGGTCGCGACGCCGAAACCAAGGTGCCGGGCCTTAAGACCAGCTTCAGCCGGCTCCTCGATCAAGCCGTGTTCCCACGAATGCAGGGCGCACCGGCCTTCAACATGATCGCGGCAAAGGCGGCGGCGTTCGGCTACGCCATGTCCGCGGATTTCGACGCCTGGATGGCGCGTATTCGCACCACGGCCGACGAACTGGCCAGCGCGTTCCAGGCCTGTGACTACGAGGTGGTGGGCGGGCGCAGTGAAAACCACTCGGTGCTGATTCGCTTGCGTGGCGGCATCACCGGCGCCATCGCCCAGGCGGCGCTGGAGCAGTGCGGCATCATCGTGGACAAGCATCGCGCACCGGGAGAGACGCGACCGTCATTCGTCGCTGGCGGGTTGTGTATCGGCACCGGCTCCCTGGCGCAACGCCAGCTCGACGCCGATGGATGTCGGCAGGTCGTCGAACTGGTGTGCCGGGTACTCGATGCGGTCACGCCCCTCAACGAGCACAAGTTCACCCTGGATCCGAATGCACAGGAATCACTGCGCTTGCAGGCTCAAGCCTTGTGCGCGAAGTATCCCCTCGCGGATTACCTGCACAACTGAGCAAACATCCAAATGGATGTTTCATGTTATTGCAGGATAAATTGCTGTACGGTGTTTAAGCGGCTGTTATAGACGGTCGCGTTGTTGCTCATTCTCATCATTAACAAGCTGCACGACAGCTTGGCGTTCTCCTGGCAGTTATAAAAAGGGCTCTTAAAGTCCGTTCAACCTCCGTGAACGAAGTACTCAGCCTTTTGCAGTGAAGTCGAACTAGGCCCGTGCGCCGATAGTTGTTCGACTCATGAGGAGATATCCCGTGATAACCCGAAGAAAACTCCTGTATTCAGGCGCAGCCTTGACCGGTGCTGGCCTGTTTGCCCCGCTGTGGGCAGGTGCCGCGCTGGCGCAGGAAGTCAGCAGCGCCGCCAGCGACGACATTGAATCCTTCCGCCAACTGTCGATGTTCCTCCTCGAACGCTCGAACCTGGATGCCGCCTTGTCCTTGCGCATCCTGGCTCAGTGCACCCGGAACGACCCTGCATTCCCCGAGAAGATCAAAGCCTTGTGGAGCAAGGTTGGCCAGCATCACTTGCGCAACGTCGGCCAGTTGTCCGGCAGCCCGTTCTACGCCGACCCGGTGATCAAGGACACGACGCAGAAAATCGTCTCCGCCTGGTACCTGGGCTACACCGGCACGCCGGTGTCCCTGCGCGCCACCGACGGCACGCGCCTGGTCACCTTCACCGGCGCCCTGGCCTATGCGCCGACCGCGGACGCCACGGTGATCCCGACGTACTCCCGGGGAAAAACCAATTACTGGGTCAATCCTCCGGCCACGCTGGCCAACGACTAAGACAAGGCACTTTTATGAATCAGGATTTTGACGCCGATGTCATTGTGGTTGGCTCCGGCGCATTAGGCAGTAACGCAGCCTTTGAATTGGCCAGGCACGGCAAGTCAGTGATTATTCTGGAAGCCGGTGAACATATTCCCCGCTGGAAGATAGTCGAGAACTTCCGTAATTCGTCGAACAAGGGCAATTACAACTCACCCTATCCGAATGAACCGTGGGCCCATCATTCTTACGATGAGCAATACATCGAGAACACCGGTTCTTTCGAGTTCCGCCCCGGCATGTTGAAACTGGTGGGCGGTACCACCTGGCACTGGGCGGCAGCGTGCTGGCGTTACTTGCCCAACGATATGAAACTCAAGACGCTCTACGGCGTAGGTCGCGACTGGCCGCTGGAATACAGCGAGCTGGAACCCTATTACGTGCGTGCGGAAATTGCCCTGGGCGTATGCGGCAGTGACACCCAGGACCAGAGCGGGCAGGGCGGCGGCGCTTTCCCGCCACGCTCAAGCCCGTACCCGATGGCGCCGGAAGGTGATACCTACCTGTTCCAGCGCCTGCGCGAACGCATGGCACCGGCGGGGTATCACTTTATCCATGAGCCCAATGGCCGTGCCACTGAACCCTACGACGGGCGCCCGGCGTGCAGCGGCAACAACAACTGCATGCCGGTCTGCCCCATTGGCGCGATGTACAGCGGCGACGTGCACGCCCGCCATGCGGAACAGGCCGGCGCCAAGCTGATCACCGACGCCACCGCCTACAAGCTGGAAAAAGGCGCGGACGACAAGATCGTCGCGATCCATTACCGCAGCTCCACCGGCGCTGATGTGCGGCTCACTGCCAAGTACTTCATCGTTGCCGCCCACGGTCTGGAAACCCCCAAGCTGCTGCTGATTTCCGAGGTGGCCAACTCCTCCGACCAGGTCGGTCGCAACCTGATGGACCACACTGGCCAAGGCCTGCAATTTATCGCCGACGAGCCGTTGTGGCCGGGACGCGGCGCGGTGCAGCAGGGCGGGATTTTCAACCGCCGCGACGGCGAGTTCCGCAAGGAGCGGGCCTCGGTCAAACACTCGATCTCCAACAACGTGCCGAACATTGCCGTGGCCAAGCGGCTGATCGCCCAGGGCGTGTACGGCAAGGAGCTGGACGAACGCATCCGCCACGATGCGGCGCGTTGGGTCGACGTCTCTACCGTGTATGAAACCCTGCCATTGCAGACCAACACCGTGCGCCCGAGCCGCACCCGCAAGGACGCCCTGGGCATTCCGATGCTGGTGGTCAACTACGAGGTGGGCGACTACGTGAAGGCGGCCAAGGCCGGCGTCACTGAAGACTATGCGCACTTCGTGCAGCTGATGGGCGGCACGGTGGTGGAAGACAACACCGGCTACCAGAACCGCGACCACCTGATGGGCACCGTGATCATGGGCGCCAACCCCAAGGATTCGGTGGTCAACCACGAGTGCCGCACCCACGACCACGCCAACCTGTTTCTCGCCACCACCGGGGTGATACCGGCCTCCGGCACCATCAACCCGACCCTGGCCGGCGTGGCGCTGAGTATCCGTATGGCCGACATCATTGCGCGGGAGGTCTAGGTCATGGGATTGCTTAAATTTCCATTGCTGGCCTTGCTGCTCACCGCGTTGCCGGTGTTTGCCGCTGAAGACACTGCCGCGCTGATCCAGAAAGGTGCGTATGTCGCCCGTGCCGGCGACTGCGAAGCCTGCCACCGTACCGCCGAGAATGGCGGCGCGCCGCTGGCCGGCGGGTATGTGATCGACTCGCCCATGGGCAAGATCATCTCCAGCAACATCACCCCGTCCAAGGCCTACGGCATCGGCGACTACACCGAGCAACAACTGGCGGACGCCTTGCGCAAAGGCATCAACGCCAAGGGCCAGCACCTGTACCCGGCGATGCCCTACACCTCTTACCAGGGTATGAGCGATGACGATATCCACGCCTTGTATGTGTACCTGCAACAGGGCGTCAAAGCCGTGGACCAGCCGGTGCCGGAAACGCACCTGGCGTTCCCGTTCAACATCCGCCAACTGATGTTCGGCTGGAACCTGGTGTTCCTCGACAGCCAGGGTTTTGTGCCCAAGCCCGGCGCCACCGAACAGACCAGCCGTGGCCAGTACCTGGTGGACAACCTCGCCCACTGCGGCGCCTGCCACACCCCACGTAATGCCTTGATGGCCGAGGACAACAGCCAGTACCTGGCCGGTGCGAAACTGGGTGGCTGGGTCGCGCCCAACCTCACCTCCGACAAGGTCAGCGGGCTGGGGGACTGGAGCGAAGATGACCTGGTCAACTTCCTGAAAAACGGTCACCTCGCCGACAAGGCCCAAGCCGCGGGCGGCATGGCCGAAGCCGTGGAAAACAGCTTCCGCTACCTCAGCGACAGCGACCTGCATGCCATGGCCGCCTACCTGCACAGCGTGCCGCCGATCCGCGATCCCGGGCAAACCGAGCGGGTGGTGCGTGACGTCAAGCCGGTGGACATGAGCACCCTGGAAACCGGCCAGGGCGATCAAGCCTCACTGGCCGATGCCACTGGCCTGGATGGCGCACGCCTCTACAACTCGGCCTGCTCCAGCTGCCACGGCCGCGATGGCCAGGGCTCGGCTGACAAGTTCTACCCGTCCCTGAGCCTCAACACCGCGCTCAACGGCAACCAGGCCAACAACCTGGTGATGGCGATCATCGCGGGCATCGACCGCAAAGGTGCCGACGGCGCCGTGAGCATGCCGGCCCTGGGCGGTGACCTGAACGACGCGCAAATCGCCGCCATCGCCAACTACAGCCTGCACACCTTCGGCAACCCGGCGCTGAGCGTCAGTTCCGAAGAAGTCACCAGCCTGCGTCGCGGTGGGGATGCGCCGTTGTTGATCACGGCCATGCCGTACCTGCTGTGGGGCGGTGGCCTGGTGGTGCTGTTGCTGATCATCGTGCTGTTGCTGTGGCGCCGTCACCACCAACACCTGCGGGCAGTGGAGGCCAAGCGGATCGCGTTGAACCGGCGTTTTCATTCCAACTAGCCGGAAACGCAAAAGCCCCGCCTTCGGTATGAAGTGCGGGGCTTTTTGTTGGTTGGGTAAATCACCGGCTGTTTTCCTCGTCATACCCAATTGCAGGAACGGGGGCGAATCCCGCACCTGAAGCTGCGAGCCGACAAGGAGAGGTCTTCATGGTCAACGTGAGTCGTCGTTCCCTGATCGCACTGGGCGCGGCCTTGCCGTTGCTGGGTCGCCTGGACTGGGCTGAGGCAAGCCCCGCCGTGGCGGCGCCCGAGGTGCTGCTCAACTACAACGAAAGCCCCTACGGGCCGTCGCCGGCTGCGCGGCAGGCCATGCAGCGCGGCATCGCCACCTCGGGGCGCTACCCGTACCCGGACATGTACGCGCTGGTCGAACAGTTTGCCAAACAGCAGGGCATTCTGGAGGAACAGGTGGCGGTGTTCGCCGGCTCCATGGCTGCGTTGCGCTACGCGGTGCTGGCGTTTACCAGCGAAACCCGCAGCCTGGTGATGGCCACGCCTTCCTACGAAGTTCCGCGCCAGGCAGCCGAGTCGTGCAAGGCCAGGGTGCATGAAGTGGACCTCACCGCCGATCACGCCCATGACCTTCCCGCCATGCTCACCGTGGACCGCCAGCCCGGCCTGATCTACCTCTGCAACCCGAACAATCCCACCGGCACCCTCACACCCGCCAAGGCCATCGAACAGGCACTGGCGCGCAAACCCCAGGGCAGCATTTTGCTGGTGGACGAGGCCTACATCGACTTCAGTGACGCACCCAGTTGTGTGGCGTGGGTCAAGGACCATGATGACTTGCTGGTGCTGCGCACGTTCTCGAAAATCTATGGCCTGGCCGGCGCACGCCTGGGGCTTGCGATCGGTCATCCGCAGCTGCTGGAACAACTGGCGGTGTTTGGCGGGGACAACGTGCCGGCGGCCGCCAGCCTGCTGGCCGCCCGCGCCAGCCTTGCGGATACGCAACTGGTGCCGGCGCGCAAGGCGCTCAATACCCGGTTGCGGGATGAGACGGTGGCCTGGCTAAAAAACCGCGGATTCACCTGCACGGCGTCTCACAGCAACTGCTTCATGATTGATGTGCGCCGTCCGGCGGAACAGGTCATCGAGCGGTTGGGCGAGCAGGGCGTGAAGATAGGGCGCGTGTGGCAAAACTGGCCGCAGTGGGTGCGGGTCACCGTGGGCAACGCTGATGAGATGCAGCGGTTTCGCGAGGTGTTTGCGGCTCAAGTCGTAGGCTGAATTCGCTGCGACGCAGGTCAAATGTGGGAGCGGGCTTGCTCGCGAAAGCGGAGTGTCAGTCAATGCATACGTGACTGACCCACCGTCTTCGCGAGCAAGCCCGCTCCCACATTTAGATCGAGTTACTGCTGGGCGATGCTGTAGCCCTCAAACGCCGTCTGCTGCTGCAGCGCGGTGATGATGCTTTTACGCGTCAGTGGCTGCTCGGCGCCCGAGTTATCCACAAAGGTTTCAACTTCCAGTTCCGCCTCGTCACCTTCACCGACAAAGGTAAAGCCGAGGAATTCAAACGCCTCACGGTCCACGTTCGGCTTGGATCGCGGCGAACGCAGCGGCAGGGTGACGCTGATGCCGTCCTTGCTGATGGCGAACACTTCCACTTCCTTCTTCGGGCGGGAAGCCTTGCCTTTGCCGGCGCTCGGGTTGCTGATGGCCTGGTGGGTCTGGTTCAGCACCTTGAGGGCCAGGCCGTAGACCAGCTCCTGGAACTCCGGGTCGTCCTTGAAGCTGGACAGGATGCGGCTGATGGAGAACTTGCTGTTCAGGTCTTCGAGGGCGGCGTTGTCGGCGGCTTCGGCGTCCTTGAGCTGCTTGAGCTCGCCCATCAGGTCGTAGGCCTTGTCGTCGTCGAAAGCGTCGTGGGCCTGGCGGATGGCCACGCGCAGCTCGCGGATCTGGTCGCTTTCCTTGGAGGTGTGGAACGCGTCCAGCACCATTTCACTGATGGTCTTGGCCGCCGGCACGTGCTGTGAAAGATTGATGGCGTTTTCGTATTCAGCTTTGGATTGCAAGGCGACTACGGATTCTTCGGTGCGGGAATCAGACATTGAAATTTCACTACTTCAGTAAACGGGGAGACGGGAAAAGCGTCGCGCATTTTCAGCGGGGAGGGGGATCAGGTCAAGGCAGGATCCTGACGGTAAATGGCGTCAATAGTGATAGCGACACATGAGGATCTGTATTTCACCCTCCTCAATCCCGTACACCAGACGATGTTCCGCTGTGATTCGCCTGGACCAGAAACCACTGAGGTTATGTTTGAGTGGTTCTGGTTTGCCAACGCCGTCAAAAGGATCACGCTGGATCGATTTGATCAGTAAGTTGATGCGTTTGAGCCCAGCTTTGTCGTTTTGTTGAAACCAGAGGTAGTCGTCCCAGCCTTCAGGCGTAAAGAGTATTTTCATTCTTCAACCAACTGCCTCGGCTTGGCCTTTCCGGCTCGCAGGCTGTTGATCGATTTGATCAAGCGTTCCGCGTTGTTGGGAGAGCGCAGCAGATAGGCCGTCTCTTCAAGAGCGTTGAACTCTGAGAGAGAGATCATGACCACCGGTTCACCTTTTTGCCGGGTCACCAACAGAGGGGCACGATCTTCGTTTACCCGATCCATCGTGTCCGAGAGATGGGCCCGTGCATGGGTGTAGTTGATAGTTTCCATAATTGAGTCCTCGCTTAATGGCTGAAACGTACAGAAATACGTACAGGTCATCAAGGGGCATCTTACCAACGGTTGATTTAACCAAGGCGCTTGCCCATTTCGAAGGCGCGTTTTTCGTAGCCCAATTCCTGGTACAGCCGCTACCTGTTATCGGCGATCACGTAAAGGCGCGGCGTCGGCCCCAAGCCCTTCGACGAAGCCGGCAATGCGCTGGCAAGCCTCCCTGAGGGTGTCATCGGCGACGGTAAACGAAACCCGCACAAACCCTTCGGCGCTGGGGCCAAACGCTTGGGCGTCAAGCACCGATACGCCGGTCTGGCGATACAGTTGCCAGGCGAATTCCCGGCCGCTGAGCCCGGTGCGGCGTACGTCCACCAGCATGAACATGCCCGCCTGGGGGACTCGGCAGTCCAGCTCGCTGATCGCACTCAACGCGTTCACCACCAGGTCACGCCGGCGCCGATACACCGCACGGGCATCGCTGACCAAGGCCTCATCCAGTTCCAGTGCCTTGAGCGCCGCCGCCTGGATAAACCCTGGCAGGCCGTAAATCATGCACAGCAGCAAGTTTTCCAGATGGTTGATCAATGTGGGCGGGCCGGCCACCCAGCCAACCCGCCAGCCGGTCATGGCGTGGCTTTTCGACAGGCTGTTGAGCACCACCGTGCGCTCGGCCATGCCGGGTAACGCGCTGATGCTCAGGTGTTGATCGTCATAGATGAGCTGCCCATACACTTCATCGCAAATCACCCACAGGTCGTGGGCGCGTGCCACTTCGGCGACGGCTTCCAGCTCTTCGCGGCAGTAGACATTGCCGGTGGGGTTGCACGGTGTAGCGAGGGCGATGCCCCGGGTCTTGTCGGTAATCGCGGCTTGCAGCGCGGTACGGGTCAGGCGAAAGCCGTTGGCGGCCGGTTGTTCGACGGTTCTAATGCGTGCCCCCGAGGCTTGGACACAGGCCTCGTAGGTCAGGTACATCGGCTCTGGCACCAGCACTTCATCGCCGTGGCTGAACAGGCACAAGCAGGCCGCGAACAGGCCATTCTGCGCGCCGGCGACCAGGGCGATATTGTCGGCGTGCACCGCAATCCCTTGCAGCAGGCTCTGGCGGGCCGCGATGGATTCCCGCAGTTTCGGGCGGCCGAGCACAGGGGTGTAGTGGGTGTCGCCGGCGCGCAGGGCGTCCACGGCGGTTTCACAGATCGCGCTGTGTGTGGCGAAATCCGGGTCGCCGACACTGAGCACAATCACGTCTTCGCCACGCAGTTGGGCTTCGGCGGCGGCGTAGTGAATATCCCAGGCACTGACGGATTCGCCGCCAATGCGCCCCACAAAGGGTGAATAACGCATCCTTGCTCTCCTCGCCGACATCGATGCCCGCGTCAATTAGTCAATTTCAGTTCCACTGTAGAACATGCCGCCTGATCCACATCAAGGGCCGCGCGCAAAAAATCCGCTACAACGAAGCTGGGGCTGGCCATGCCCCGGTTATCTGCCTGATGACCCAATAAAAACGATTGCAGACCTGCGCCGAGGGGACCGCCCCAGGCCGGGTTATTAAAGGAATAGTGCGATGATTTTTCCCCTGTCACGTCTGGGCCTTGTGGGGGTGGTGCTGTGCCTGTCCCTTCCCCTGCACGCCAACGAAGCCGACCCCACGCTGATCGAACAGGGCAAATACGTTGCCCAACTGGGCGACTGCATCGCCTGCCACACCGCCAGGCAAGGCGCGCAGATGGCCGGCGGGCTGGAACTGGGCACGCCGATGGGCACGATCTATTCGAGCAACATCACCCCGGACCGTGACACCGGCATCGGCCAGTACACCTTCGAGCAGTTCGACCGGGTGATGCGTGAAGGCGTGACGCCGGCCGGGCAGAACCTGTACCCGGCGATGCCTTACCCGTCCTACGCGAAGATGAGCGAAGGCGACATGCGCGCCTTGTTCGCCTACCTGATGCAGGGCGTGGAGGCGGTGAACAAACCCAACCTGGACGCCGAGATGGGCTTCCCGTTCAACCAGCGCTGGGGCCTGGCGCTGTGGAATTTGGCGTTTCTCGACAAGCAACCATTCGTGCCGGACCCGGCGAAGGATGACGTGCTTAACCGTGGCGCCTACCTCGTCCAGGGCCTGGGCCACTGCGGCTCGTGCCACACCCCGCGCGGCATCGCCTTCCAGGAAAAAGCCCTGAGCGACGCGGGCCGCAGTGGCCGGCATTACCTGGCCGGGGAGACTGTCGAGCACTGGCGCGCCTTGAGCCTGCGCAACCTGTGGACGGTGGACGACACCGTGCAATTGCTCAAGACCGGGCAGAACCGCTTTGCCACGGTCGCGGGCAACATGGCGGATGTGATTCATCACAGTACCCAACACTTCACCGATGCCGATTTGACCGCCATCGCGACGTATCTCAAATCCCTGCCGCCGGGCAAGGACGACCTGCCGATGCCCGCCGTGGCCCACGAACCCGCCGCACCGCCCAAGGACTTGTTCACCAGCCGTGGTGGCCTGGGCTATATGCAGTTTTGCAGTGACTGCCACCGCAGCGATGGCGGCGGGATGAAAGGGCTGTTCCCGCCGTTGGCCGGCAACCCGAGCGTTGCCTCGAACAACCCGACGTCACTGCTACACATCACCCTCACCGGTTGGGAAACCGCCGAGACCGCAGCCCATCCACGGATCTACACCATGCCTGGGTTTGCGCGGTTGGCGGATCAGGAAATCGCTGAAATCCTCAGTTTCGTGCGCAGCAGTTGGGGCAACGAAGGTACGCCTGTCACGGCTGCCCAAGTGAAGAAAATGCGCGGCCAGCTCAACCCGGTCACCACCGACTCTTCAGCGTTTGAAACCCCACGCCTGGCCGAATTGTTGGCGGCGCCGAATGCCGATCAGGTGGTACGCGGCATGCGCCTGCACCTGCAGACCAAGGAACTGCTGCCCAATAACGTGGGCAACTCGCTGAACTGCACCAGCTGCCATCTCAACGCCGGCACCGTGGCGGATGGTTCGCCGTTTGTGGGCGTCTCGGCATTTTTCCCGAGCTATGCGCCGCGTGCGGGCAAGGTGGTGAGCCTGGAAGAGCGGATCAACGGCTGCTTCCGTCGCTCGATGAATGGCAAGCCGTTGCCAGCGGAATCGGCGGATATGCAGGCGATGGTGGCGTACTTCGACTGGATGAAAAACAACACCAGGCCCGAAGACAAAGTCGCCGGGCGCGGGGTGGGCAAGGTCGACCCGGCGATCAAGCCGGATATGCAGAATGGCAGGCAGGTCTACGCCAAGCAATGCGCGGTGTGCCATGGCGACAATGGCCAAGGGTTGACGCGGGCGGATGGCGAGTTGGTGTACCCGCCGTTGTGGGGCGAGCAGTCGTTCAATATCGGGGCGGGGATGGCGCGGCTGTACACGGCGGCGGCGTTCGTCAAACGCAACATGCCAATCGGTTTCCACGAGAAATTCCCGTTGGGGCAGGGCGGGTTGTCGGATCAGGAGGCGGTGGATGTGGCAGCGTACTTCTCCCAACAACCTCGTCCGGATTTCCCGGACAAGGTGAAGGACTGGCCGAAGGGGGGTAAGCCCGTGGATGCGCGGTACTAACCCCACCACCTGTTCGAAGTGGGCACAGTCAATGTGGGAGCGGGCTTGCTCGCGAAGACGGTGAGTCAGTCACCCATGTATTGACTGACACTCCGCTTTCGCGAGCAAGCCCGCTCCCACAGTTTTAACCGAGTGCAGTCAGTTAGAAGGTGGTGCGCAACCCAACCTGCACGCTTCGCCCCGGCGCCGGGGCGATGTCCCGCAGGATCGAGCTGGCATAGCGCACGGTCTGGTTTGTCAGGTTCTCGCCGTTGACGAACGCCAGCCACTGGCTGCCGCCGACATTGAAGCGGTAGCCGGCGCTGGCGCCCAAGGTGGTGTAGCCGTCGGTACCGCTTTCGTTATCCGGCACCCGCCCCTGGCCCGCCGCGTGTTCAACGTCAATCCGCGCCTGCCAGCGATCCAGTTCCCACAAGAGGCCGCTATTCAAACGCAACGGCGCAATGCGGGGCAACGCTTCACCCGTGTCCAGGTTGGTTGCACGGGTGTAGTCGCCCGACAGTTCCAGCGCAAACTTGCCGTAGGCACCTTCCCCCAGCTTGATGTGATCCTGGGCTTCAAAGCCTGCGAAACGCGCACGCACACCGGAATATTTGTACTCAGGGATGCCGCCGGCGTCTTCCTCGCCTTCGTCATTCAAGGTGCGACCGCTGCCCAGCAGGCCGATGTAATTGGAGAAGTGGCTGTAGAACACGCCGAAGCTGCCCTTGTGGGTGCCGTTGTCGAAGCGCAGCGCCAGGTCGCTGGACACGGCTTTTTCTTTCGACAGGTTGGCGTCGCCCAGTTCATAGGTGCCGGTGGCGACGTGAGCGCCGTTGGCATACAGCTCGTAGAAGGTCGGGGCACGTTCGGTGTAGCCGAGGGTGGCGGCCAGGGACCAGATCGGCGTGAGGGTGTACACCGCGCCGGACGATAGGCTGCCGGCGGTGAAGTCGGCGGATTTGTCGGCATTGGCGAAGCGTGCGTTGCCCTTGCCGTCCGGGTCGACGTTGGTGTGTTCCAGGCGCCCGCCGAGGCTCAGCTTGAGGCGCTCGGTGGCCTGCATTTCTTCGAGGATAAACAGCGCGCCGGCGTTGGTATCGGTCTGCGGCACGAAGGCTTCTTCACCCAGGGCCGAGAATTCATTGCGACTGACTTGGGCACCCACCACGCCGTTGAACGGCCCGATCGGCAAGTGTCGCGCTTCCACCCGGGCTTCGTAGCCCTTGTTCTTGAAGGTGGTGCCGGTCTCGCCGCCTTCGATTTCCATGTGTTTGTAGTCGGTATAGCCAGCGTCGAGTTTGACCGAGGTGAACGGGCCTTGCAGGTTGCGGATTTCGGACGCAAAGGCGTAGTGATCCTGCTTCATGCGGATGCGCACGTCCTGCTCGGCCGGGGAGCCGTAGTTGCTGTCGTAGTTGCTGTAGGACAGCCCGGCGTAACCGTCGTCCCAAGTGTAGGAACCGCCGACTGCACCACCGTCCTGGCGTCCGTCGCTGTTGCCGAGGCGACCGTTCTTGCCTTCACCGTCGTCGCTTGGCGGTGCATGGCGGCTGCGGGCAAAGCCGGGGATTTTCAGGTCGTTGAATTCCCGCGCGCTGGCGTCCAGGTGCAAGGCGAAGGTGCCGTTGCCGGCTTCCAGTTTGCCGGCGCTGCTGCGGGTGGTGTCGGCGCCGCCGTAGCGCAATTCACCGGCACCGTGAATGCCTTCGATGGCTTCGGTGGGGATGCGGTTGTCGAAGGTATTGACCACGCCGCCGATGGCGCTGCCGCCATAGAGCAGGGCGGCCGGGCCACGCACGATTTCGATGCGGTCGACGTTGACCGGGTCCAGCGGCACGGCGTGGTCATAGGACAACGACGAGGCATCCAGCGCGCCCACGCCGTTGCGCAGGAGGCGAATGCGGTCACCATCCTGGCCACGAATGATCGGCCGGCTGGCCCCCGGGCCGAAGTACGACGACGACACACCGGGCTGCTTGTTCAGGGTTTCACCCAGGCTGCCTTTTTGTTGCAGGGTCAGGTCATCGCCTTCGAGCACGGTGGTGGGCGAGGCGAGGGTTTCGCTGCCCAGCGGGTTGCCGGTGATGACTTGGGGTTGCAGTTCCAGGGCGTTGGCCTGGGAGGTGATCAACAGAGCGGCGGCCAGCGGGGTGAGGCGCCAGAGAGAAGAGAGGGACATCGGTCGTTCCTTGGCAAACGGCAAAAAGAGAAGGCTGAAAACGGTAAGGGATTCGATACCCTTTGATAGTTATCGTTACAATATAACATCACTTTTTTCCCTGCCAAGGGGAACTTTCCCAAACCCCGCTCGATCACTCCCACGCTGATCGTTCCCACGCTCTGCGTGGAAATGCATGCCGTGACGCTCTGCGTCACCATTGCGCAGGGTTAAAACTTGCGTCGACCGAGGGACTCAGAGCGTCCAATTCGGCATTCCCATGCAGGGCGTGGGAACGATCGAACAGTGGCCTATAGTGAAGGCAACGCTTCCACCCGCACGGCCCGTCCGCTAAGGTGCGCGGCTTCGTTTTCTTCTTTTCTGCACAAAAGGCCCGGCATGACCGCGACAAACAAAGACCCACTGCACGGCGTCACCCTGGAACAGGTTCTCACCGCGCTGGTGGCGCATTACCAATGGGAAGGCCTGGCCGAGCGCATCAACATCCGCTGTTTTTCCAGTGACCCGAGCATCAAGTCGAGCCTGTCGTTCCTGCGCAAGACCCCGTGGGCGCGGGAGAAGGTCGAAGGTTTGTACGTGAAGTTGATGCGCACCAAGCGACCGGTCGAGGACTGAGGTGAAACGTCACCTTATCGGCCTCGCAGCCCTCGGCGGTTGGGCCGGCCTGGCGCTGCAGCAGTACATCATTTTCTACTACCGCTGGGTCGATGGCGCCAGCCTGTTGCCGGGCCTGGTGAATTTCTTCAGCTTCTTCACCGTGCTCACCAACACCCTGGTGGCGGTGGTGTTGACCCATGCGTGGGTGCAACGGCCAACTGCGGCGAGCCGGTTCTTTCTTGGGCCCGTGGTCAGCAGCGGGATCGCCGTGAGCATTGTCGTGGTCAGCCTCGCCTACAGCCTGTTGCTGCGGCACATGTGGCAGCCTGCGGGGGTGCAGTTTTTGGCGGACGAGCTGCTGCACGACGTGATGCCGTTGGTATTTGTCGCGTATTGGTGGTGGTGCGTGCCCAAGGGCAGCCTGCGCCTCAAACACATCGGGCTGTGGGTGATTTACCCGGTGGTGTACTTCGCCTATGCGTTGTTGCGCGGGTATGTGTGGGGGCTGTATCAGTACCCGTTCATTAACGTGGACACCCTGGGTTATCCACAGGTGTTCATCAATGCCGGGGGGATTCTGGTGGGGTTTGTGCTGATTGCTCTGGGGGTGGTGGGGCTGGATAAAATCTGTAGGAGCGAGCTTGCTCGCGAAGAACGTTAACGATAACGCAGTGTGTCTGGTTTAACGCGGCGCTCTCAGGTTCTTCGCGAGCAAGCTCGCTCCTACAGGGATCACTGTTGCCAGTAACCCACGGCCTTGAGGAATGCCTCATTGACGTTGTGCGTGTCCAGCAGCACCCGCCGTACCTGGCGCGAGAGCTTGCTCTCGGTGGCGACAAAGCTGTACAGCGAACCGCCCGGCAGCGTCAGGTTCTGCACCGTCTCGAGCAGGTCATCCTGGCCGCGCACCACCCAGATCACTTCCACTTCGGCAGCGCTGGCCAGCGGCTGCTGTTCCGCCGCATTGGCGATCTCGATCACCGCCAATACCTTGCGCCCCGCCGGCAATTCGTCCAGGCGCCGGGCAATCGCCGGGATCGCGGTTTCATCGCCGATCAACAGGTAGCTGTCGAAGATATCCGGCACGATCATCGAGCCACGCGGCCCGCCGATGTGCAGGTGCTGACCGACCTTGGCCTGCTCGGCCCAGGTGGAGGCAGGGCCATCGCCATGCAGCACGAAGTCGATGTCCAGCTCGCCGATGTCCAGGTCGTACCGGCGTGGGGTGTAATCGCGCATGGCGGGTTGCGGGCCGTCGCCGCGCAGGTTGAAGTCGGGGCTGTCCAGCGCCGCTTGTTCGGCGGCGTTCTGTGGGAACAGCAGCTTGATGTGATCGTCACTGCCCAGGCTGATAAAGCCCGCCAGTTCCGGCCCGCCCAGGGTGATGCGGCGCATGCGCGGGGTGATGTCGACCACCCGCAGGACTTCGAGGCGGCGGCGTTTGATTTCGTGGGTCACGCGGTGGATGGCTTGGGTATTCATTGAGCTTTCCCGTCGGCAATGGCTTGGGCGGTGCTGTTGAGCAGCGCCGCGACACGAACGATTTCTTCCGGGCTCCAGCGCCCGTGGTGCGAATGCAAGGCGTGGCGCAGGTTATGCACCGCCTCGTGGATTTCCGGCGGACGGTCCTGGCCCCGCAGCGAACGTTTGCTCACATCCATGCGCATGCGAATGCCTTCGAGGGCAACCGCCTGTTCGCTTAAGAAGAGACGACCGGCGTCGGTGATTGTGTAGCGTTTTTTTCCGTCTTCGGCGTCGCCGGTAATCAATTCGCTTTCTTCGAGAAAGGTCAGCGTGGGGTAGATCACGCCGGGGCTGGGGCTGTAGGCGCCGTCGAACAGGGTCTCGATCCGGCGAATCAGGTCGTAGCCATGGCACGGCTGTTCGGCGATCAGCGCCGGCAGCAGCAGTTTCAGGTCGCCGGGCGCGAAGACCCGTGGGCCACGGCCGCCGCGCTCGCGGCCTGGACGTTTGTCGAAGCCGTCGCGGCTGTCACCGGGGTCGCGGTGTGAATGATGGTCTCTCATTTCGGGTGCTCTCGTTTGGTTTAGATACAACGTAAGATATATCTTATTGCCGCCGCAACCCCGGCAGACGAACGGTCATCTCGCGTCTTGTGAGACGGGACTCGAAACGGGCCGATCAGCGCACTGACCCTTTCGACATATTCGCCAACTTGTTAGTTGGCGTGCCCCAGTAATTACTGTTGTTTTTTATAATATGTAATCCTATTCTTACGGACTTGTTCTGCACTAAATCATTCTCGTTAAGTTGATGTAGTCCGTTTCTTACGGTTGATTCAAAAGTTTTGGCAAAGTGCCATAATTTTCCTATGTGTCTTGGTGTGACAAGGCTACGTGAATAAGCGAATCGACCGGCTTTCATATTCAAAATCGAAATGGATAATTGCCCGGCCTCGAACGAACTCCTGAATTGCAATACAAGTAATTGGAAAGCATCCGATTTCCATTGCTTCAGGAAATTGTTCTGGCGCTGGGTTAATTAAGTCCTGTGCGCAACTTAGCCAGGATTTTGTTTTGATTTTTAATACATGTGAGCCTCTGCAAATGAAGACTAAAGTAAAAGCTGCGCTGTTGACTGTCGGCCTGTTGGCGGGTTCGATCTCTGTTGCTAATGCGGCGGACGGGACGATTACATTTACCGGTTCGGTCCATTCGGGTGCTTGCTCTATCAAGCCTGAGTCTGTGGATCAGTCAGTTGCACTTGGCGCTATTGCAAAGCATCAGTTGCAATCCGGCGGCAAGTCCACCGCCCGCCCCGTGGCGATCGAGCTTGAAGGGTGCGACCTGTCTGGCCTCACCGATAACACCGTGACCACTACCTTCACCGGTGCACCGTCCAGCGTTGTGCCTGGCGGCATCGGCACGGTCGGCAGCGCGGGCGGCATCGGCATCATGATGACCCACGGCGGCAAAGCGATTGAGCTGGGCGTGCCAACCACTCCGCAGGCCATTGTTGCCGGTAATAACACCCTGCAGTTCGGTGCCTACGTACAAGGCCAGGCGACAGGCGACATCGTTCCTGGTGATTTCAGCGCGGTCACCAACTTCACCTTGGCTTATCAGTAAGTGTTTCCCCCGCCACCACTGGTGGCGGGGGAAAACTGGCGGGAGATCAAGGTGAAAACATTCATAAGTCTCGCTATTGCCTCTTCATTGACGTTGTTCATCAGCCCTTGTGATGCCGCGCAGACGCGTGTGCAAGGCGATGGGCTCGTCACGCTGGGAGGCGAGATCATCGACTCGGCCTGCGGGCTGGAAGCGGTCACTGCCGATCAGACCATCGACATGCCTCCCGAACCCATCGGCCGCCTGTTGCGAGAGGGCGCGGGGCAAATGCAGCCGTTCCAGCTACGGCTGGTCAACTGCACCGTGACGCGTCCCGACCCGCTGCGCCCCGGCGAAACGCTGCCGGACTGGGAGCATCTTCGCGTGACGTTCGACGGGCCCAGCGATATGGGCGGGCGCACCTTTGCGGCCTTTGGGGCCTCGCAGGGGGTTGCCTTCCATATTGAGGACGCCGCTGGCCAGGTGAGTGTGCCGGGAGTGCCGATGGCGCTGCTGCCGGTGGTTGATGGCGACATGACACTTCATTACAGGCTCCGCCTGGTGGGCAACGGAGTGCCGCTGTTGGCAGGGGCTCACCGCGCGGCAGTGCGGTTCAAGTTGGAATACTTTTGAAGATTGAGTTGCGTGTATGTTGAATACGTCGAAAGTCATGAATACGCTGCGCCCCAGCCTCTTTGGCGGGTTGATATCACTGGCTGGAACTGCAATGGGCGCCGGGGATATTGAGTTTAATACCGACGTTCTTGATCTGATTGATCGCTCCAATATTGACCTGTCTCAGTTTGCACGCAGTGGGTTTATCTTGCCTGGCACCTACTCGATGGTGGTCCAGCTCAATACCCAACCTATATCTGAACAATCGGTGGCGTTCTTTGCCCCCGATGATGATCCCAAAGGCAGTGTGCCCTGTTTATCGCGCGAGCTTGTCGAGCAACTGGGCCTCAAGGCGTCCGGTGCTGACCAGCTGAAGTGGTGGAAGGGCGGGCAGTGCCTGGATGTCACGGGCTTGCCCGGCATGGAGGTCAGTGCCGACCTGGGCACGTCCACCCTGGACATCAACCTTCCCCAGGCCTACCTGGAATACAGCGCCATCAACTGGGACCCGCCGTCACGTTGGGACGAGGGGGTGCCGGGGCTGCTGGTCGACTACAACATGACGGCGCAGTCCAGCTACCGCAAAGGTGACGGTACGCGCAATGACCTCAGCGGTAACGGCACACTCGGGGCCAATGCCGGGGCCTGGCGCCTGCGGGCGGATTGGCAAGGGCGTGTCGAGAAAGACCGCGAGGCGCAGGCCAGCCGGCAAAAACTGGAGTGGAGTCGCTATTACGCATATCGCGCCATTCCTGCGCTGAAGGCACGCCTGGTGTTGGGCGAGGACTACCTGTATTCGGACCTGTTCGACAGCTTCCGCTTTACCGGTGCCGGGCTCAAGTCAGACGAAAGCCAGCTGCCGCCCAACCTGCGGGGCTATGCACCGGAAGTGGTCGGGGTGGCCAAGACCAATGCAAAGGTTGTCATCAGCCAGCAGGGGCGTGTGCTCTATGAAACGCTGGTGGCGGCAGGCCCTTTTCGGATCCAGGACCTTAACGACGCCGTGTCCGGCACGCTGGATGTGCGGGTCGAGGAGCAGGACGGTTCGGTACAGAAATTCCAGCTCGATACGGCAGGCGTTCCCTACCTGACGCGTCCCGGGCAGGTTCGTTACAAGCTGTCTGCCGGGCGACCGTCCAACCTGCAGTACCACTCCCACGGTGACTTTTTCGGCACCGGCGAGTTTTCCTGGGGGATCAGCAATGGTTGGTCACTGCTGGGCGGTGCGATAACGGATAACAACTACCGTGCGCTGTCGGTGGGCGCGGGCCGGGATTTGCTGGCGTTCGGTGCCATTTCCCTGGATGTCACCCAGTCCCGTGCCAGCCTGTGGAACCAGACACTTTCGGGCAAATCCTACCGCCTTCAATATTCCAAGAACTTTGAAGAGTACGACAGCCAGGTCACCTTCGCCGGTTACCGGTTCTCCGAGAAGAACTACTTGAGCATGAGCCAATACCTGGACGCTCGGCACTACGGGTTGAATGGTGAGCTGGGCGGACGCGGCGTATTCGATGAAGACGGTAACTTCATTGAACACTGGAAACCCATTGGCGGTAACAAGGCGCTGTATACGGTCACGGTGAACAAACAGTTCCGCGATCTGAACACCACGGTGTATGCCAGCTACAACAAACAAACCTATTGGAACCGGCCAGACACCCAGCGCTGGAACCTCTCGGCGTCTCGTTACTTCAACGTGGGCTCTGTCAGGAACATGAGCCTGTCGCTGAATTTATATCGCACCCATGAATACCAATATAAGGACAACGGAGCAGCGCTGACGGTCAGCCTGCCATTGGGACCCACCGGCACCCTGTCGATGGATGCCAACAGGGCCGGCGGCAAAAACAGCTTTACCACACGCTACGCCGATCGCCTGGATGAACGTAACAGCTACCAGGTCAGTGCCAGCGACACCTCGGCCAGCGGCTACCTGAGCCATATTGGTGACCAGGCCGACATCGACCTCAGCGCCACGACGCAACAAGGCAATAACCGCACCCTCAGCGCATCCGTGCGTGGCGGCGGCACGCTCACGCCTTACGGCGGGGCGCTGCATCGAACCACCAGTACCGGCGGAACCCGGCTGCTGGTCGATACCGCCGGTGTGCCCGATGTGCCCGTGCGGGGCTACGGCACGCCGACCCGCAGCAACGCGTTCGGCAAGGCGGTCATCTCCGACATCACCAGCTACCAGCGTACGGCGGCCAGTGTTGACTTGGAGAAATTGCCCAGCGATGTCGAGGCCACTCAATCCGTGACGCAACTGACCCTCACCGAGGGGGCCATTGGCTACCGATCCCTGGAAGTGATTTCCGGCCAGAAGGCCATGGCGGTTCTTCGCCTGCCGGATGGCAGCGCACCGCCCTTCGGCGCCACGGTGAAAAACCGCAAGCAGCAGGACACCGGGGTGGTGAATGACGGCGGGGATGTCTACCTGAGCGGCATTCAGGCCGGCGAGCAGATGATCGTCAGCTGGGGCGGCACCGAGCGTTGCGTCCTGACGCTGCCCGTCGAGTTGCCAACGGATGCGTTCACCGATGCCCTGCAACTGCGCTGCCAGAGGGTAGCCGTCGATCAAGCCTCACCCGAGCCAGCCACCCTGACCGGCCAGCGAAACACTATGGAGAACCCATCCTCATGAAACACAGCACACGTTTTACCTATGCACTGCTGCTGGCGGTCTTGAGCCAGAGCGCCAACGCCGCTGTCGGCCTGGACCGTACCCGCGTGATTTTCGACGGTGGCAAAGACGCAACCAGCGTCAACATCACCAACAACAACCCCCAGTTGCCGTACCTGGCCCAGGGCTGGATCGAGGATGAAGAGGGCAACAAGATCACCTCGCCGTTGATCGTGCTGCCACCGGTCCAACGCCTGGAGCCCGGCAAGCAGAGCCAGGTAAAAGTCCAGGCGTTGCCGGCCGCCAAATCGCTGCCCCAGGATCGAGAGACGGTCTACTACTTCAACCTGCGGGAAATTCCGCCGCGCAGCGACAAGCCCAACACCCTGCAAATCGCCCTGCAAACCCGGATCAAATTGTTTTACCGGCCGCAGGCAATTACCCCCACCCAGCAGGACCTGTCCAACCCATGGCAGGAAAAGCTGACCCTTACCCGGCAAGGCGATCACTACCAGGTGAATAACCCCACGCCTTACTACGTGACCCTGGTGGATGCGCGCAGCAGCAAGGACGGCAAGACCATACCGGGCTTCGAGCCGGTGATGGTCCCGCCCAAAGGCACGCAGGCCCTGGGGCCGATTGCCAAGGAGCTCGGCACCACCCCCTATTTGTCCTACGTGAATGATTACGGTGGCCGTCCGCTGCTGGCGTTCACCTGCAGTGGCGAGACATGCAAGGTGAACACGCAACTGTCTGTGGCCAATCAGTAGTGCCTGCTGCCGGAGAACGTCATGAAGTTGCACACAGTGAAGGTCTTGGGCGGTCTGTTGCTGGCCCTGATGGGGCCGGCGCACGCCGCGGATGACGAGGATGTGGAGGGCATGGTCGGGATGCTCAACATTCTCGGGTCCATGCACGAAACCCCCTGCAGCCTGGAGATGGCATCCCTGCACCAGACGATCGACCTGGGCCCGGTGTCGGCCAGCCAGTTGCAACGGCCGGGTGACCAGGCGACCTCCGTGGCCTTTCAACTGCTGTTCGAGGATTGCCGGCGCACCGCCGGCCGCATCGCCAGTGAGCGCACGGGGAACCTGACATGGAGTGCTTATCAACCGGTGCTCTCGGTGGCGTTCATCGCACCAGCCGATGCCGACGATTCACGGCTGGTCAAGGTGCAAGGCATCACCGGGATGGGCCTGCGCCTGACCGATTCCCAGGGGCGCGATGTACAGCTGGGTTCAAGGGGGGAGCCATTGTTCTTGCCCTTGGGCCGCAACACGCAGACCTGGAACGTCCAGCCCACGCGCACCCCGGCACCCCTGACCAGCGGTGCATTCCGGGCCGTGGTGGATTTCAGGCTCAATTATGAGTAAGGGCAGAACAATGACCAGGTTAACCGGCCCGTGGGCCATTTTTATCGGTGCGGGACTGCTGTGGGCGGTCAGCCAGGGCGTGCAGGCCGATACCAACCTGACGATCCGCGCGACCATCATTGCACCTCCACCGTGCGTGATTAACAGCGGCGGCACACTGAATGTGCCGTTCGGCAATGACCTGCTGACGTCACGGATTGATGGCGTGAATTATCGACGGGACGTGCCGTATACCGTCACCTGCAGTCCTCCCGTTTACAGCAACGCGATGACCCTGGAACTCAAGGGCGCGGCAGCCGGGTTTGATAACAAAGTGCTCTCGACCCCCAAGACCGACCTGGGGATAAAACTCTTCGCCAATGGGGCGGACTGGCCGCTGAACACGCCGCTCAGGTTTACCCATCCGACCTTTCCGGCCGTGCAGGCGGTGCCGGTCAAGCGCGCAGGCAGCACGCTGACGGGCGGGGCATTTGCGACCGCCGCCACCCTCGTGATCGAGTACCAATAATGAGGAAACGATCAATGAAATGTTGGCCACAGCGAACGTTGCTCGGCTTGTGTTGCTTCGGCTTTTTCAGTGCTGCGTCGGCCAACCTGACGTTCAACGGAACGCTGAACGAGCCGCCGCCCTGCACGATTGATTCGGGCAGCACGATTGAAGTCGATTTCGGGGATGTCGGCACCAAGCGTGTCGATGGCGTGAAATATCGCAGGGCCGTCGGCTACACCATCCGCTGCGGCGCCTCCACGCTGCCGTGGCTGTTGAAGTTGAGCGTCAAGGGCGCAGAGACAACCTTTGATAACGCGGCCCTGCAGACCACTGCGCCTGACCTGGGCATTCGGCTGTACCAGAACAACGCGCCGTTTCGCCTCAACACGCCGCTGGACATCAGCCTGGCGGCACCGCCGACCTTGGAAGTGGTGCCGGTCAAACGGCCGGGTTCGGTCCTGAAGGCCCAAGGGTTCACGGCGGTGGCCACGCTGTTGGCTGAATACCAGTAGGAGTCGAGTGTATGCGACACGCAATGATTCATAAGGGGCTGGTCCTGCTGCTGACCTTCGGCCTGGCGGCCACGGCGCAGGCGGTGGACAACCTGAGGTTCAAGGGCAACCTGGTGGAACAGGCCTGCACCATCCGCCCGGGCGATGAAGCCATCACCCTGGAGCTGTGGGACCTGACCAGCAAGCACCTCTACATCAACACACGCTCAGTGGGCAAACGTTTCACCCTGCACCTGGATGACTGCAATACCACCATCAGCGACTCGGTGACCATCCTGTTCAACGGTGCGGAAAACCGCGCGCTGCCCGGTTTGTTTGCGCTGGATGGTGGCAGCGGTGCCTCTGGCATCGGGCTGGGTTTGGAGACACTGAGCGACAAGCCGGTGCCGGTGAACAAGGTCGGCGACGAGCAGAAATTGAGCCCCGGCAACAACGTCATCCTGCTCAAGGCCTATGTGCAGGGTGAGCCGGATGCCCTGCGGGACAAGACCATCGGGCACGGCAGCTACCGTGTGACTTCGACGTTTACGCTGGATTATCCGTAACGGTAAACCGTTATGCATGGGATGAAAGAGAACAACATGAAACGACTATTTGGAGCCGTTGTGCTGCTTGCCCTGGCTGGCGTCACGACGACCGTGAAAGCGGCTGATTGCCGGGTCAATGGCGGCAATTGGCAACGGGTGAGCATTGGCGGGACGTTGAACCTGCAGGTTCCGGTGAATGTGCGGCTGGAGGTGAATGAGCCGCGCATTCTCCTGTCCGGGGTGAGGATCGAATGCCGGTTTGAACCGGACAGCTATACCCCGGATGGACGGCAGGACTACTGGGCCACCGGGACGAGGATCGGCCCGGCCTGGTCGCCTGGTCCGAAGTTCGTCAGCCAGACGACCGGCTTGCGTATCAATGGCAGTTATTGGAACACGCCTATCCAGGCGGGTATCAGGATTGCGACCATGCCTAACAATACGTCTCCGATCCCGATCGATGTCATCCCTTATATATTGATCCGCAACAACCCGACCAACCCGATCGACATTCGAATAGGTGACACTCTGGGCGTGTTACGTCTCGACCAGACCAACAACTACGATTCCTTTTCCACGAGCCTGCAGCTTACGTACATCGCCAACAACGACTTCACCATCTCCCCGTCGTCGTGCACGATCAACAATAACCAACCGATCGAAATCAACTTCGGCAACGTGCACCAGAGGGCGATAGGCACCGACCCCGTATCAACCACCGTTCGTACCGATCGCACGCTCACCTACCGGTGCCCGGACCCGGGGATTACCACGCCGATCACCATTACCTACAAAGGCACGCCGTCCTCGTTCAACGCCAATGCGCTGGTGATGAGCAATCCGAACGTGGGCACGGCCCTTGTCCGTCAGGGGGCTGCGGTTCGAGTCAATGGCTCGTTCCTGACCCGTATCACCAACAGTTCCGGGAGCGACGTTGTAACGTTCGCCCTGGTCAAGCAGGCGGGGTCCCTGCCTGTCGAGGGGCCGTTGAACGGCAGCGGCGTACTGGTAATGGGGGTGCCATGACACACCCATACGGTCAGACCTGGCGCGTGACGCGGTTACGTTGTTGGCTGTGGCGTTCCAAAGCCTGGTGGGTCAACTCGCGCATCCATTGTTTTTCGCGGTAGCCCAGTTCGTTGAGCAGCAGGTTGTAGCTGTCGTCCGTCATGGGTTGCCCGGTCAGCACCTGCGGGTGCGGTACACCCAGGGCGTCGGCGAGGCCGATCAGCGTGAGCCTCAACGCTTCCTTCTGCTCGGCGGGTAAGCCGTTGGCCTGGGCCAGCCTGGCCTGGGCTTCCTGCAGTTCATCAAGGCGTGCGCATTGTTCGTCGAAATGCCGGGCATTGGCCTCAAGGGTGTTCGGGTGGTGGTCGTGCAGGTACTCTTCCCAATAGGGCTCCAGCAACATCTGGTTGACCAGGCCATCGCCTTCGCCCAGCTCCAGCACCGTGCTGTAGGCCTGTTCGATCTGCGTGGGTTTTACGTCGCCGGTGTCGCGGTACAGCATGTGTTCCGACAGCCAGGGCAGGTCGAGGCGCTTGGCCAGGGAGGTCTGGTAGCTCAGGTAGACCTCCACGTCGTCCACGTTACCCATCACGCCCTCCCGTCGTTGCGAACGCAGCCATTGGCCGAGGCCGCCTTCGGCTTCGGGTTTGAGCCGATGGGCAATGTCCTCGCTGGCGATGCGGTTCAATTGCTTGAGCCGTGCATTGCCCTTTGCCAGCGTCACCAGTTTGCCCTCGCGCTCGCTGGCCGAGGCGGAGTAACGCTGGGCTTCGCTGACCAGCACTTCGATGCCCAGGTCATTGAAAATCTGTGCACTGCCGTCGGCGCACAGGCCGGGAAAACTGGCCATCTTGAACAGCTTTTCACGCAGCGCCGTATCGTTGTGGGCCGCCTCCAGCAAACGCCAGACGCGCTCGCGCAACGTTTCAAGATTGTCCCAATAGGTGTCCATGTCCTGGGGCCGCTGGAAGAAGTCGGGCGCTTCAAGGGCCTTGATCACCTCGAACAAACCCTGGGAGCCGTGCTCGCGCTCCACCGCTTGCCACAGCTCCTGGCGCCTGCCCAGTAACGGCGGCCTGACCCGTTCCAGCCACGGGCCGCTCTCTCCACGGGGTTCATAGCTGCGGTTGGGGTCCAGTCCGGCGGCTTCGCGGTACTGCTCGTACAGCAGGCGCTGGTCGTTGAGCAGGGTGTTGCGGTCCAGGCGGGTATGGGCGACGGTCCGGGCCTCGGCGCTATCGGCCATGAGCGCTGGCACATGATCAATCCGGGTTTGGCTCAGGTCCAGCAGGAAACCCTCCTCCCGTGGGTGGGCAAACAGCCCGGTGGGCCATTGGGTGATGGGGGTGCGGCTCAGGAACAGGCGGCGCAGGTGCGGCATTTTCGAGATGTTCGGTGGCTGCGTCAGCGGGTTGCGGTACAGGTTCAGGTTGCGCAGGTGCTTGAGGTTTTTCAGGCGCGCAACGTCGCCGTTGAGCAGCGTGATCTGGTTTTCCCCCAGGTTGAGGTCGCGCAGGTAGCGCATGTTGGCGATGGGCTCGGGCAGCCGCGTCAGTTCGTTCGCACTGACGTCCAGCTCCCGCAGGGACGGGAATGCCTGCAGAAAGGGCCACTGGCTGTCGTTGAACATGCAGTTGGCCAGCTTCAGTTGGGTGACGTGCTCGAAACCATTGCCCAGCAGCGGCAGGCTGCCGGGCAGGTCGAGGGCGCTGAGGTCCAGGCTCGCGCCGCTCTGCACCTGGCCCAAGTCGTCGCGGTGCTCGGCGAGGCGGTCTTCCCAGCAGCGATAGAGTTTGTGCGCAATGATATTTTTACGCAGTGTTTCCTCCCGGGCCATGCGGCTGTTTTTGGGATGGGGGCCGGGCAGGCGCTTCCATTGCTCCAGCTCCCGGTACAGGTTGTGCCGCTGCAGGACCAGGCGATTGAGGACATCGTTGTTCAGCCCCGGGCCGATCTCATTGAGGAACCGCTGCAGGCGTTCCTCCTCCAGGGTCGGGAACAGACTGGCCAGCACCTCCCGGGCGCGGGCCTGGCCCAGGTGCTCCTGGGCGCGGCGCAACCCGCCGAGGGCCGCGCCGCCGAGCAGGGTGGTGGTCTGCACATCTGCCGTACTGCGCAGCGGTGGCTCGGCCAGCACCCGGCGCCGTTCGGCCAGGGGTTCGAGGGTTTCCATCAGCCAATGCTTGAGCCCGGCGCCCTGGCCGGGCCGGTAGCCCAGTTCACGTTGCTGCGCTTCGGACAGCGCGCGCAACAGGCATTCATACAGGGTATCCGGCCCATGCAGGCGCTGGCCCTGCTGATCGAACAGTTCGTAGCCCATGTCGTTCTGGCGCACCAGCACCCGGCGCCGGCGAGCATCGGCCGGCCCGGCTTCACAACGCAGCGTACCGCTGACCAGGCGATCGCGGATTTGCAGGTGCAGGTCGCCAAAGCCATCGCTGTAGCGCTTGAGGGTATTGAGCACCAGGCGCTCGGTACCTTCGGTGATCGCCCAGGGCGGGAAGAACCCCGCGTAGGCCTGGACACTGTGCTGGGCGAAGCTCAGTTCCCTGGCCTGATTGAGCAGGCGCAGCGGTACGTGGTGGTCCAGGGTTTGCCGTTCGGCCGGGGTTGTGCCGGCCAGCAGGGTGTCGGCCAGCGGCCGGTCCAGCGGGCTGACCTGTTCGCGCAAACGGCGTTCATGGGGATCGGCGCTGACCTGGCGGGCCTGATGGATGTAGTCGGCGATGTCACCGGTCTGGCGCGCCACCGAGTCCGCCAGTTGATCGCGCAAGGTTTGCACGCGCAGTGCTTGCGGCACGTCGCCGCCCAGCAGGTGCCTGATCGACGGCTCATCGAGAAACTCCAGCACCCGCGCCGGCAACTCGCCGGACATCACCTCGGCCAGGCTCAATTGCAGCGTGTCGGCCGGCGATGCCTGCGGGTTGGCGTACTTGTGGGAGTCACCGCTCTTGTCCGAGCGCACGAACACTTCCAATGCCTTGGTTTGGGGCCAGCCCGGCAGCTCGGTGATGGTCTGCTCGAACCAGGCGGACGTCGCATCCAGCGGCAGCGGTGCGCCGGCGCGAATGGTGTGCACGGTCTGTGTGGCAGCGCGCTGGGCTTCATAGCGATTGAGGGTCGCTTCCAGCAGCGGCGGGGTCGGCCGGTTTTGCACGTAAAGGTTGCGCAGCACACCGTCGTCGGCACCGCTGATGCGTTGCATCTGCTGCAGTTGCTGGTTGCTGAAGGGCGCCGTGCGCGGCCCCAGGCGGCGCATCAGCGTGGCGCTGTCCCAGGTGCGCGGTTGCTCGGCTTCATGTACGAAGGCGCCGTCGCCGTTGAACCGCACCAGGGGTTGATAGGCGTTGGCGCGCTCCGGGTGAGCGATACGCGTGTCGCCGGTTTCAGGGTCTGCCTGCACTTCGAAGTGAGCACCTTGCAGCGCGAGGATCTGCTTGCCCCGATGGGTGTGCAGGCCGTCGACAATGGGCGGCTGGTCGAGGTTTTTCACAGCATAGGGCGCAATATCCGGGTGCCACAGGCGCGTGCTGCCGTCGGGCCGCACCACCGGGCGCAAGCCTTCGACGAAGGGGCTGAGCTTGAGCCGTGCGACATGGCCCAACTGGCTGGCAGCACCGAACAAGGCAAACTGGATCACGCTGTCGGCCACCGCGACCACTTGCTCCGCCGCCTCGGCACCACGCCCCTGGGCCCAATCGACAATCCCCTCGAACACCTCGTCGGTGATCTGGTACAGGCTGTAGGCGAGCATCGCTTCCCCCAGCAGCGGCACGAAGGGCGTCAGCACCAGCAGCGCCGCATTGAAGATATCCCCGAGGATTTTTTCCAGGTTGTCCCACCAGGCCCAGCGCGCGTGGCGGTCGGCGGTGGCGGTGGGCACGGCGATGTCCAGGGCATCGTTGACGATCTTGTTCAACTTGAGGCGGTACTGGTAATTCCACAGGTCATTTTCGGCGGCGAGCGTTGAGCGATTGACGTGATCGTCACCGATAGCCTGCACGCTGAATTGCAGGTTTGGCTGGGTGGTCGGGGTGTCGCGCCAGCTGGGACGCGGGTCGGTGTGGGCGGTTTGATGCCAGCGCACACGGCTCAAGCGTGTATTGAGCCCGGCAAAGAATTCACCGCGCCTGGCGTGGTCGATGAACTGGCTGAAGAAGGTCTGGTAGCGCTGGCTGTCCCGCAGTTTTTCCGTGAGGTGGCTGAGGAAGGCCGCAGGCGAAGGGTATTGCTTCAGAGGGTGTTCGGGGTCTGCGGGGATGTACACCAGCACCTTGCCGACGGGCCGGGTGGGCTGCGGGACAAACAGCAACAGGATGCCGGTCAATGCCGTGTTCATCAGGCTCAGGGTATGGCATTCAAGCGCCTGACCGTCCAGCAGCGCGACGCGGCCGGCGATCAGGTCGAGCACGGCGCCGTGGGCATCGGCGTCGATGTCCCGGTTGATCAAGGCCAGGTGCGCCGCCGTACCCAGCGCAGTCTTCTGAGTGGCAATCATCTGCAGGCGCACGGCCCGGGTCACCGCCGGGTCATAGAACCCCAGGGCCTGGCGCAGGCTTTTCTGGTAGCGGGCGCCCAGGTCCAGGGTGCGGCAGATGTGCTTGAACTGTTCAGCGGTCAATACGGCGCCGGTGATGGAGTGGCGCAAGGTCAGTGTATCCCGCTGCCCGCGTGGGTCTTCGGCGGACAGGAAGGCGTAGTCGACGAAGGTGTCCGAGGCGGCAAAGTTGGCCAGCGCGACGTCCAGCAGCGACAGGGTTTTGCTTTGCTCCCCACGATTGAAATCGTGCACCCACCAGGCAACTTTGGCGCTGGCATACAGCCGCAGGCAGGTGGTTCTGACGTCGATCTCGCCATAGGCCTTCAAGGCATTTTTCAGCAGCGGTTCGGCGAAGGCATACACGTCGGTCAATGCCTGGAATCGCTGGTCCATCGCAGCCTGCTGCTGCCAGTGTGCGGCGATCGCGGGCTTGAGCGCTTGATGCTGGCTGGCGCTGGCATGGGGATAGTGGCGGATGCCTTGGTGGGCGACGTCGTTGAGTGCGCGCAGGCGGAGTGGCGAGGTGGTTTTCAGCCAGTGCGGCAGGGCGTTTTCGATAAACGCGTGGTGCAGGGACTGGTCGGGTATGTCGGCCATGGGGGCAACCTGTAGAGCTCAAAAAGAAGGCTTGAGTCTATGCACCGGCACGGCTGCGGATAAGTTTGAATAGTGGGTGGAAACCGCGGCGGATCCCTCAGTAATCCGCAAGTGAAAAGCGCAGGGATAGGCCCATCAGCGCACGCTGCATAAGCTGTTGTTGCCCGGTTGCAGATAGGGCGTAAGAATCGGCGCCATGCCCTTGAGTACCTGTACCGGCAACGCCGAAGTGAACTTGAAACCCTGGGCCGAAGCGCCGGGGACGAAGGCGGTCAGCGTGCCGAAATGATGTTCGCCGATGTAGAACACGAAGGTCGCCGTGCGGTTGATCGCCTTGGAGCTGAGAATCCGCCCGCCGGCGCCGATGGCTTCGATCCTGTTGTCGCCGGTACCGGTCTTGCCACCCATGGCCAAAGGCGTACCGTCCGCCAGTTTGAAACTGCCGGACACGCGCCGTGCAGTGCCCGCGTCCACCACCTGGGACAGCGCCCCCTTGAGTGCCGTGGCCACCTCGGAAGGCATCACGCGCTTGCCGCGATTGGGGTCGTTGACCAAGCGGGTTTCGTACGGGGTGTCGGCGGCAAAGCGCAGGCTGTCGATACGCAGGGTGGGCTGGCGCACGCCATCATTGAGGATGATCCCCACCAGTTCCGCCAGGGCCGCCGGGCGGTCGCCGGAGCTGCCGATGGCCGTGGCAAGCGACGGCACCAGATGGTCGAAGGGGTAGCCGACTTTTTGCCAGCGCTGGTGAATATCGAGGAAGGCTTCGATCTCCAGCATGGTGCGGATGCGGCTGTCGCGGGCACTCTTGTGGCGGCTCTTGAACAGCCAGCTGTAAACCTCCTGGCGCTCGTGTTCACTGGCGGCGGTGGCCTGGGTGAAGGTGGCGTCGGGGTTGTTCAGCAGGTAGCCCATCAGCCACAGGTCCAGCGGGTGAACCTTGGCGATATAGCCTTGGTCAGGCAGGTCGTAGGCGCCGGGGCCGTAATTCTGGTAGAGCTTTTCGAGGCGCTCGTCGGTGAGTTTTTCAGGGCTTTTGACGCTGCTCAAGTGCGAGCGGACGAAGCTGTTGAAACTCGCCTGGCTGGCGTTGGGCAGCAGGTAGCGGTGTACGGCGGCCAGGCGAATGGCGGTGGGGTGCATGCTGTCGAGGAAGGTGTCGAGGCGCGCCTGGGTGTTCTTGTTGCGGTATTTCTTCCAGAACTTGAGCAGGAAGGTGGTGCCTTCGCGGTCGGCGAATTTGGCCAGGTATTCCTGGCGCCTCGGGTCACTGTCGTCCTTGAGCAACTCGGCACTGTTGTTCGCACCGTGATAGGTGCTGTAGCGCACCAGGTCACGCATCAGGCGAATGAACGGCAAGTTGATCGACTCGCGCAGGGCTTCGATCAACGTGGGATTGCGACCGTTGTCCTGGCTGCGGAAGTTATGGAAGTGGTGCATGCCGCCGCCGGTGAAAAAACCTTCGCCGGTGTTGGCCGAGTATTGGCGATTGAGGGCGGCGTCGAGCATGGCCGGCAGGTTGCGGTCGCTGTTCTGGGCCAGGTAGTCGAGGGCCCAGCGGGTAATGCGGTCCGTGTCCTCGACCGGGACTTTGCGCAGCTCGGCGGCAGGTGTCGTAGCGTATTTATCATGCAGTTCGCTGACGATTTGCAGATAGGTGGTCATCACCCGCAGCTTGGCGGTTGAACCCAGTTCCAGCTTGCTGCCTTCGTTGATGTCGAATGGCTGGTCGGTGCTGTCGGTTTGCACGCGCACGCGGGCACCGTCGGGTGTCATCTCGTAGAGGTTGAAACTGTAGCGAACCTGAGCGGTGCTGGCGGGCGTCAGCAGCGTGGGCCCGAGCAGGCCGATCTGCGCGGCGAAGGCGGGGTCGGCGAGTTGCTTGAGGTACGTGCTGGCCTGGCTTTGCAGGTCGGCTTGCAAGGTGCTCGTGGCAGAGAGATCGAGTCGGTCGAGGTCGTACAGCGGCTGGTTGAGCAGGGCGGCCAGGCGAGTGCGGGCGACGCTGATGCCCTTGTTGGTTTCGATTGGCTGGATCGTCGGTTGTTGCTGCCAGTCACGGTAGGTGACTTTGCTGGCGAGGGCTGCGCTGGCCAGCGCCGGGTCGATCACGTTGTTTTGTGCGAGCAGGCGGATGTGGCTGTCGGTGAGGTCCGCCAGTTCCTTGTGGCCCTTGGACAGATAGTGAGACGGGCGACGCTGGGCGATCATCAGCGACAGCACCTCGCGCAACGCCAGACCCTTTTGCGGCAGCTGTTTGGGGTCGGTGCCGATGAGCAGCGCGTTTGTCTGGTTGAAGTCGGCGCCGTACCACACGCGCAAGCCTTCGGCCATGCCGTGCACTTCGCCATGGCCGGGTACCGCCGACAGGGGCACGCTGTTGAGGTAGTCGCGCACGATGTCCTGGCGAGCGGCAAGGGTTTGCGGGCCGTCCTGATACGCGCGCACGCTGGCAGAAATCATCTGGCGGATTTTCTCGCCGCCGGACAGGGTCAGGCCGTCGGGCGAGTGGCGGTATTTTTCCAGCTGCGTGGCCAGGGTACTGCCGCCTGCCGTCTGGCCGGGCAGGTGCAAAAGCTTCGCCACCTGGGACCAGGCGGCCTTGGCGAAACGCGGCCAATCCACGGCCGGGTTGAGTTGCGGGTTTTTCGGGTCCAGCAGGTCGCGGTCTTCGATAAACAGCAGGCTGCTGACCACCACCGGCGGGATCGCCGCAAAGCTTGGGTAGAACTGTTGTGGATACGTGAACTGATACAGCGGCGCGGCGCGGCAATCGGTGATGGTAAGGCCGGCCTGGATCTTTTCCGGGTAGGGCACGAACAGGCCGCGCTGGGCGTAGGCCATCAGGTCGGGGGAGAAGCGCGCTTGAGCCTGGATCAGGTAGTCACGCTTGATCAAGCGCGGCAGGAACTCGCCGAGGGCGCTGTAGCCCAGGCGCTTGTCAAAGGGCCCGGCGCCAGGGTAAACCCGCGCATCGCTGGGGCCCGAATGCATTTGGTAGGTGAGGGTTGAGGCAATGTCGGAGAAGGTCTTGGCCTGCAACCTTGAAGTGCGCATTTCCCGCAGGGCGGCAAAGCCCAGGGCGATCAGCGCAATCAGCAGCACCAGCCAGAACAGCCGCCACCACAACCGTCGGCGGGGAGGAGGGCTTTGTGGCAACGGCTGTTCATCCGGGCTATCGGTGGATACCGCAGCCTTGGTCGAAGCGTTTTGCCATAAAGCGCCCATAGTCGATTGATCCATTTACGTAGATTGATCGGACTTGGTTGAAGCTTAGACGGTGGTGGGCGAGTGGGGGGGATTTGTGAGTGTGATGCTGTTTTTGTGGTGAGGGAGTTTGCTGTGGTGAGAGAGTTTGTTGTGGTAAGGGGGGGGTGCTGTGGTGAGGGAGCTTGCTGTGGCGAGGGAGCTTGCTCCCGCTGGAGTGCGAAGCACTCCCCAAGAACCCACCCCGGTCTAACTGATAAACCGCATGCCCAGGTTTTGGGTCTGCTGCGCAGCCCAGCGGGAGCAAGCTCCCTCGCCACAGTGATTGCTATTCCGGCTCATAGCCAGCATGCATCCCATAAAGGGTAATCGCCGGCGCGTTTCACCAGTCCCGCTCTGATGGGATTGGCGATGATGTATCGAGCCAAGTGGCGCAAGTCTTCACCATCCCGGATTCCCCTGTCGTGATAGCCGTTCTGCCAAAAAGCGCCTGTACGGTTCCTCGCCCGGTTGATGGTGCAGGTGCTGCGGGATTTAACCGCCTGCATCAGTTGGGGCAGGCTGCGTTGCTCAAGCTGGACCAGCCAATGAAAGTGGTCAGGCATGATGACCCAGGCGATGGAGCTCCCCCATTTTTGCTCTTGTGCGCGCTTGAACTCTGCTACCAACAGGCGACCCAGACGAAAGTCGGCAAACAGGGGCTGACGATTGTGTACCACCGCAGTCACCAGATAAGCCCTGCCGGGCTCGCTGAATCTCCCGGTCCGCAGGCGATGGGATTGAGGGCGAGTTGGCATTCCATTGCATTCCTTTGCTCCAGATGAATTGACGCTAGCAGCCTGATAGAGGCTTCGATCCCAGAATTGTTGAGTACGTATTTCCGTGCCTGGAAATTCTCTGTGGCGAGGGAGCTTGCTCCCGCTGGAGTGCGAAGCACTCCCAAAGAACCCGCCCCGGTCTGATTGATAAACCGCATGCCCAGATTTTGGGTCTGCTGCGCAGCCCAGCGGGAGCAAGCTCCCTCGCCACAGCAAGCTCTTTCCCCACAATGGCCCTTGGTTGTCAGGAAGTGCCGCTCTAGAGCCTCCCCCACCGGTAAACCCGCCAAAGGTAGGGGCATGACGCTGCACCATTACCGTGCAATACTCGCCGCCGTTTGGTGGCGATGATTCCTACGCTAACCAGGTGATGCTCCTCCGCAAAAGGCGCCTTTACCGAGAGTTCCCGCTGAATCTTGCCGTTTATAGAGTGAAAACCCCTGGGTTTAGCTTTTTATACTGCACCCCCGCTGATCTGGCCCGGCCAGACCGTTTTACCCAAAAGGTGATCCGGCAACGGTACGCCATGGCAGACCCGCCATGACGCCCCGGACTCGGTGGCTCATATCCAATAACAAGACGAGGTTGTATCCCTATGCCAGCTGGCAATCATCTGCCCCACGGCGAGACCGCTCAGGGCGGTCCGCTGAAACGCGAACTCGGCGAACGGCATATTCGCCTGATGGCCCTCGGTGCATGCATCGGCGTCGGCCTGTTCCTAGGCTCGGCCAAGGCCATTGAAATGGCCGGCCCGGCGATCATGCTGTCGTACATTATCGGCGGTCTGGCGATCCTGGTGATCATGCGCGCCCTCGGCGAGATGGCCGTGCACAACCCGGTGGCCGGTTCGTTCAGCCGCTACGCCCAGGATTACCTCGGCCCGCTGGCGGGCTTTCTCACCGGCTGGAACTATTGGTTCCTGTGGCTGGTGACCTGCGTGGCAGAAATCACGGCCGTCGCCGTGTACATGGGCGTGTGGTTCCCCGATACACCCCGCTGGATCTGGGCCCTGGCAGCACTGATCAGCATGGGCACCATCAACCTGATCGCGGTCAAGGCTTTCGGTGAGTTCGAGTTCTGGTTCGCACTGATCAAGATCGTCACCATCATCGCCATGGTGATCGGCGGCGTCGGCATCATCGCGTTCGGCTTTGGCAACGATGGCGTGGCCCTGGGCATTTCCAACCTGTGGACCCACGGCGGCTTTATGCCCAATGGCGTGCAGGGTGTGTTGATGTCCCTGCAGATGGTGATGTTCGCCTACCTGGGCGTGGAGATGATCGGCCTCACCGCCGGTGAAGCGAAGAACCCGCAGAAGACCATCCCGAGTGCCATCGGCTCGGTGTTCTGGCGCATCCTGCTGTTCTACGTCGGTGCGTTGTTCGTGATTCTGTCGATCTACCCGTGGAACGAAATCGGCACCCAGGGCAGCCCGTTCGTGATGACCTTCGAGCGCCTGGGTATCAAGACCGCCGCCGGCATCATCAACTTCGTGGTGATCACCGCGGCGTTGTCGTCGTGCAACGGCGGTATCTTCAGCACCGGGCGCATGCTCTACAGCCTGGCGCAGAACGGCCAGGCCCCGGCCACGTTCGGTACCACCTCGAGCAACGGCGTGCCGCGCAAGGCGCTGCTGCTGTCGATCTTCGTGCTGTTGCTGGGCGTGCTGCTCAACTACATGGTCCCGGAAAAAGTCTTCGTCTGGGTCACTTCCATCGCTACCTTCGGCGCGATCTGGACCTGGCTGATGATCCTCCTGGCCCAGCTCAAGTTCCGCAAGAGCCTGACCCAGGCCGAACGTGACGGCCTTAAATACCGCATGTGGCTGTACCCGGTCAGCTCCTACCTGGCCTTGGCGTTCCTGGTGCTGGTGGTGGGCCTGATGGCTTACTTCCCGGACACCCGTGTGGCGCTCTACGTGGGGCCGGTGTTCCTGGTGCTGCTGACGGTGTTGTTCTACGTGTTCAAGTTGCAGCCGACTCAAGCGGCGGCACGCACCGCGAGCTGAGTTTCCTGCGCTCAACAAAAAGCCCCTTACGGGGCTTTTTGTTTTTCAGGCGGTGGCAACGCGCGCCGGTTGCGTGAGCCGCTTGTTCAAGTCCAGCCAGGCCCCCAGCAACGCCATCAACCCGGCGCCTACCAGTGCGGTGAAAATCTGCATGGCGAAGGCATCGCCGGTGATCGCATTGATCATGTCTGCCAGTGGCGCCAGCAGCACCCCCAGGCAGAACACTTCCAGGGAGTAGCGCCCCATACGGCAGGTTTGTCGGGCCAGCCAGTTCTGCGTCCATTCGCGGCCAGGCAGCAGCTTGGCGGTGACATAGGCCAGGGCCAGAAAATGCAGCAGGCGCACCGGCGACAGGTCGGTCTTGCTGATGGGGTACAGCAGGTCACTGAGCGCCGACGGCATCAGCGCGTCGTGGATTTCCGGCCAGCGCCACGAGAGCGTGAGAACCCCCGCCAACAGCGCATACACCGCCGCAGCGACGAACAATGGCTGACGCAACAGGCGCCGAGTCTCGACAGGGCGGGGTTGCCCGGCATGAATCGCCGCCGCGCCGCCCAGCACAAACAGCAACTGCCAGGTCACCGGATTGAAATACCACACGCCGTCGGCAATCGCCGCCAGGTTCCAGCCCAGGTGCGGGGCCAGCAAGTACACCGCCAGCGAAACAGCCACCACCGCCCAGGTCTTGCGCAACAGCAACGGCAACACCAGCGGCAGGCAACCCAGCAGCACGATGTACAGCGGCAACGGGTCCATCAGGTTGGGTTTGAAGCGCAGCAACAGTTCATCCACCAGGGCTTGCTGGGGATGGGTGACGAAGTGCGTCAGGCCCATCTCTTCAACGAGGTCGCGGGTTTCCACATGGCTGTTGGCGAAGAACACGATGCCCATCAGCATCGCCAGCAGGAAGATGTGCACCACGTACAGCACCCAGGTGCGCCGCCAGATCTTCACGCAGGCGATCAGATAACCGTCGCGCTGCAGGATCTTGCCGTAGGCCAGCACGGCCGCATAACCGGCCAGGAACACGAAGACTTCCGCCGCGTCGCTGAAACCGAAGTTGCGCAAGGTGATCTGGCCCAGAGGGTTGTGGGGCACGTGATCCCAGAAAATAAAGATCAACGCCAGGCCCCGAAAAAAATCGATGCGCGGGTCGCGTCCGTTCAACATGGCAGCGGGCTCTTGAACAAGGGGTTTAGTAATGACAAGTGGACGACGGCTTCAGTCGAGCCGTACGTCGGGCGGGCGCAGGTTGGCGGTATTTGTAAGCAATTGCAAAGCTGAGTTTTTTGCTGAATGTCTCATCGCTTTGTTTAAACGTCGATGATCACCAGCGTGCCTTGGCTGCCGGCGAGTACCGCGTGGGCGATGCCGGCTTCAACCAGGTACATCTGACCGGCGCCGACGTCGATGGCCTCCTCGCCAATAGACAGGCGCAAAAGGCCGTCGATCACCAACAGCCCTTCGTTGTAGTCGTGGGTTTCTTCTTCATAAGCCTGTGCATCCATGCGCAGCACCTTGATCCGCGCCGGGCCGACCTGGCCCACGCGGGTGGATTTCCAGGTGTCCGGCAGTTGGGCGGCAAGGGCGGTGAAGTCGAGTAACGGCATGGTGAAGCTCCTTGTTTCAACGATGCCGTTCGGTGGTCCGGTTCAGCGGGGTTGTTCAGTGCGGGCTCAGGCCGCGGCGATTTCATTCGGCTCAAAACTGTCCGCCCGCGCCATCTGCCACATGCGCGAATAAAACTCGCCGTTCACTTCGCCGGTGAGCAATTCGCCAGGTTTCAGGAACACATGCAACTGCGAGAACAGCTTGATCTCGGTGGCCGACATGCGCCGCACCAGGTGCTTGGCCGACAGTTGCGAAGGGTGGTCGAGACCGGCGGCAGCGAGCATTTCGGCCAGGGCCTTCAACGTGTTGCGGTGGAAGTTGAACACGCGCTGGGCCTTGTCCGGCACCACCAGTGCGCGCTGGCGCAACGGGTCCTGGGTGGCCACCCCGGTGGGGCATTTGTTGGTGTGGCAGCTTTGCGACTGGATACAGCCGATGGCGAACATGAAGCCCCGCGCCGAGTTGGCCCAGTCGGCACCGATGGCCAGGACGCTGGCGATGTCGAACGCGCTGACGATCTTGCCGCTGGCGCCGAGCTTGATCTTGTCCCGCAGGTTCAAGCCCACCAGGGTGTTGTGCACGAACAGCAAGCCTTCACGCAGCGGCACGCCGATGTGGTCGGTGAACTCCACCGGCGCGGCGCCGGTGCCGCCTTCCTTGCCGTCCACCACGATAAAGTCCGGGAGGATGCCGGTTTCGAGCATGGCCTTGGCGATGCCCATGAATTCCCACGGGTGGCCCAGGCAGAACTTGAAGCCCACCGGTTTGCCGCCCGACAGTTCACGCAGCTGGGCGATGAAGTGCATCATTTCGATGGGAGTGGAAAACGCGCTGTGGCGCGACGGCGAGATGCAGTCCTCGCCCATCATGATGCCGCGGGTGTCGGCGATTTCCTGGGTCACCTTGTGCTTGGGCAGGATCCCGCCGTGGCCCGGTTTGGCGCCCTGGCTCATCTTGATTTCGATCATCCGCACTTGCGGGTTCTGCGCCTGCACGGCGAAGCGTTCCGGGTCGAAAAGGCCGGCGCTGGTGCGGCAGCCGAAGTAGCCGCTGCCGAGCTCCCAGGTCAGGTCGCCGCCGTTTTCCCGGTGATAGGGGCTGATGCTGCCTTCGCCGGTGTCGTGGGCGAAGTTGCCGAGCTTGGCCCCCTGGTTGAGCGCGCGAATCGCGTTGGCGCTCAGCGAACCGAAGCTCATGGCCGAGATGTTGAACACCGAGGCCGAGTAGGGCTGCTTGCATTGCGGGCCGCCGACGATCACGCGAAACGCGCTGGGGTCGCTCAGCGGCGCGGGGCGCATGGAGTGGCCGATAAACTCAAAGCCCGACTGGTACACGTCGATCAGCGTGCCGAAGGGTTTGTCGGCACTTTCATTCTTGGCGCGGGAGTAGACCAGCGAGCGCTGGGCCCGGGAGAAGGGCAGGGCGTCGCTGTCGGATTCCAGCAGGTACTGGCGGATTTCCGGACGGATGCCTTCCACCAGGTAACGGATATTGCCCAGGATTGGGTAATTGCGGCGCACCGCGTGGGGGCTTTGCAGCAGGTCGAAAATGCCGATCAGGCTAAGGATGCCGGTGACCACGGCGATCGGCCACAGCCATTCGTGTTCGATAAACGGCATGCTGGCGAGGGTGAAAATGACGCAGACGGCAAAGAACGCGTAACGGCTTAACAAGGACAGGCTCATACAGGGTTCCTTAGTTTTTATCCTGTAGGAGCGAGGGGGACGCCTAGTTCTTGCTCGCGAAGGTCGTTAACGATAGCGCGGTTGTCTGGATGACCGCGGTGCATTGACGTTTTTCGCGAGCAAGCTCGCTCCTACAGGGCTCGATCAGGCGTTTTGCGCCTGTAGAAAAATCGAGAACAGCTCCGACTGGGATTTGATCCCCAGCTTGCTGTACATGTGTTTCTTATGGACTTTCACGGTTTCAACAGAGATTTCCAGCTTACGAGCGATTTCCTTGCTGGAGCAACCACTGAGCATCAAACGGCCCACATCCAGCTCCCGCGCGGTGAGTTGCGCGCCCCAGCCATCGTTGTGGATCGGCTGCTCCGGAGCGCTCACCTGGTTGAGTTCATGGGGCAGGCGCTGGCGCAGCAAGCCCAGTACCCACGGTTGAATCAGCGACAGCAGGGCAATCTGCTGTGGGTCAAAGCGCTGTTTGGAGCCCAGGGAAAGGCACAGGGTTCGCCCGTCCGGTTGCTGGCAATTGAACTGGATTTCATCGGCCACCACGTTCAGCCGGAAGTAGCGCTGGTAATACTCGGTCAGCTCGAAATGCTCCGGGGCCACTTCGGCCAGGCGAAACAGCCCGGTGCGCGAGTGTTCGCGGCTGGCGATGTAGAAGGGGTCGAGCAGGTATAAACCGTTGAGGTAATCCTGGAACAGATGGTCGGGTTCGCCGTCCTGGCCGGGGCATTCGGCGAACACCAGGGGTTTGTGCTCGCTGCTGAACAGCAACACCACCCAACTGTCGAACGGCACATATTGGTCCAGCAACCGGACAAGCTGCGTCCAGAAATTCGGCTGGTCCAGGGCGTCTATCATCTGCCCCACCGAACGGTGCCAGGCGATGTCTTCCAGCGACAATGTCATGCATCTACCCCCATAGGGTTAACCCGGCTGCGTGATTTCCCGAGTGTTCGCGGCTGCGCATACTGCGCCACAGATAAAGAACAAGGAATAACCATGAAGGTCGAATTTGCCCAGCTGGCAGGCCGCGATAACGGCACAGCTTACAACCTTGAGCGCGCGTTGGCGGCAATTGCTGCGTGTGCGGCGGATACCCAATTGGTCGTATTCCCGGAAACCCACCTGATGGGCTTCCCGACCGCCGGCACCGTGGCCGAGGTGGCCGAGCCGGTGGACGGCCCGACCGTGCAGGCGATTATCCAGGCCGCCCGTGCGCGCAATATCGCCGTGGTGATCGGCATGGCCGAGAGCGACGCGGGCCAATTCTATAACACCACCTTGATGATCACCCCGGACGGCATCGCCCTGCGCTATCGCAAGACCCACCTGTGGGCCTCGGACCGCGGCGTCTTCACCCCGGGTGACCGCTACGCCACCTGCGTGTGGAACGGCGTGCGAGTTGGCCTGTTGATCTGTTACGACATCGAATTCCCGGAAACCGCCCGGGCCCTGGCGCAGTTGGGCGCTGAAGTGTTGATCGTCACCAACGGCAACATGGACCCGTACGGCCCCACTCACCGCACCGCGATCATGGCCCGCGCCCAGGAAAACCAGGCGTTCGCGCTGATGGTCAACCGGGTGGAAGAGGGCGACGACGGCCTGATGTTCGCCGGTGGCAGTGCGCTGGTCGACCCGTTCGGCAGCTTGCTGTTTGAAGCCGGGCGCGAGGAAGGGCAGTTCAGCGTTGAACTGGACCTGGGACAACTGGCGGCGGCGCGACAGGACTATCGCTACCTGGATGACCAGCGCTTGAAATTGCCGGGGGAGGTGATTGAGCGCGAGGACGGGACGCGGGAATTGTTGATCCCCAAACCCTGACACGGGTCTCGTGGCAAGGATGCTGTTGTGGCGAGGGGGCTTGTCCCCCGTTGGAGTGCGAAGCGCTCCCGCTTTTTCTGGGGCCGCTTCGCAGCCCAACGGGGGACAAGCCCCCTCGCCACAGAAGCTGCATTTCACCAAAAAGCTGCTTCAACCATAAAAAATATTGCGTTCGCTGCACCGACTTCAGTTCTGCCATAAATCTAATAATTGCGCGGAGAATCGCTCATGGCTCGTTTGCAACGCACCCTGTCGTTAGGGTCGGTGGTGCTGTTTGGCATCGCCTATATGACACCGATCATTGTCCTGGGCACCTTCGGTATCCTGGCGCAATCCACCGCCGGCATGGTCCCGGCCGCTTACCTGGCCGCCCTGGTGGCGATGTTCTTCACCGCCATGAGCTACGGCCGCATGGCCTCGGCGTTCCCGGTGGCCGGGTCCGCCTACAGCTATGTGCGCAAGGCCATCAGCCCCAAGCTCGGGTTTATCGCCGGTTGGGCGGTGTTGCTCGACTACCTGTTCCTGCCCATGGCCATCTGGCTGATCGGCGCGGCCTACCTGCATTCGGCTTTCCCGGCCGTGCCGCAATGGGTCTGGGTACTGGCGTTTATCGGGGTCACCAGTGTGATCAACATCATCGGCCTGAAACTCGCCAACGGCATCAACGCCTTGCTGATGCTGGTGCAGTTCCTGGTGCTGGTCGCCTTCGTCGCGCTGTGCATCCACTACATCGGCGGTGATGCGAGCAAGCCGCTGTGGACCATCACCCCGTTCTTCAACGGCCAGATGCAAATGCCGTTGATCATGAGCGGTGCGGCGATCGCCTGCTATTCGTTCCTGGGCTTTGACGCGGTCAGCACCCTGACCGAAGAAACCCGCGACCCGCGCCGCACGATTCCCCGGGCGATCATGCTGATCACCCTGATCGGCGGGCTGATCTTCGTCGGTGTGTCGTACTTCGTGCAGATCGCCCACCCATCGTTCGAGTTCACCGACGTGGATTCTGCCGCCTACGAGATTGCCCGCAACATTGGCGGCGACCTGTTTGTGTCGATCTTCCTGATCGGCCTGATCGTCGGCCAGTTCGCCTCGGGGCTGTCGGCGCAGGCCAGTGGTTCGCGGTTGCTGTTTGCGATGGGGCGCGACGGGGTGTTGCCCAAGTCGTTCTTCGGTACCTTGCACGCGCGCTTCGGTACGCCGGTCAACAGCATCCTGCTGTGCGCGGTGGTTGCGTTACTGGCGTTGAGACTGGACGTCACCACCTCCACCTCGTTCATCAACTTCGGTGCGTTCCTGGCTTTCAGCCTGGTGAACCTGTCGGTGATCTTCCACTACTGGATCGGTGCCAAGCAGCGCGGTTTGCGGGAGTTGGTGCTGTTCCTGGTGTTCCCGACCATCGGCCTGGTGGCGGATTTGTGGTTGATGGTCAGCCTCGATCACCTGGCGATTTACCTGGGCCTGAGCTGGTTGGCGATTGGCCTGGTGTACCTGGGTTTCCTGACGCGGGGCTTCTCCCGGCAGCCCCCGGAAATGGACTTTCAGGAAGCCGCATAGAAGCTTGGGGTCTATTCTTATTGCAATCGGTTCTCGTTCGGGTGCATCATTTGTGTTACTGTATAACACTTGATGTTCACCCAGACGCCCCGGAGGCCTTATGAAACCTGGTATCCACCCCGACTACCGCACAGTGTTGTTCCATGACACCGCCGCCGACGTTTTCTTCCTGATCGGTTCCACCGTGGAAACCGACCGTACGCAACAACACAGCGACGGCAACACCTATCCCTACGTGCTCCTGGACGTGTCCAGTGCCTCGCACCCGGTGTACACCGGCCAACAGCGCAAGACCCAGTCCGAAGGCCGCATCGCCGGCTTCAACAAGCGATTTGCATCGTTTGGTTCGGCCGGTAAAACCGCCGAGGCGTGATGCACCGCGCGTTACCTCAGGGCCGCTTCATTCAATGAAGTGGCCCTTTTTTATGCCCATCTGACGAAGTGATGTCTCAAGGCCATCACCGCAAAGAAAAACCGACTAAACTGCTGGGTAATGGCCAGGAGGCTGTTACCTTGACCGTAGGACACGCACATCGACGCTATACGAGGTGCCCCATGGGAGAGTCAGTGACCTTCGCAAATCCCGACCGCCCGGTGGTGCTGTTGATTGACGCACACCCGGACGTGCTGGACCGCCTGACGCAGTTGCTGCGCCTGGAACCCTTTGAATTATGCAGCGCCACCGACGCCGCTCACGCGCTGGCGATTCTGGCGCAGCAACCCGTCGACCTGGTGATGAGTGCCGCGCGCCTGCCGGACATGGACGGCGCCACCCTGCTTGCGCAGATCCACCATGATTACCCGCACACCGTGCGCATCCTGCTGACCGGTGAAACCGACCTGACGCTGATCATCAAGGCCATCAACGAAGGGCAGATCTACCGCTACCTGAGCAAACCCTGGAAAGACGAAGAACTGCTGCTGGCGTTGCGGCAATCCCTGGCCCATCAACACTCCGAGCGTGAGCGCCTGCGCCTGGAGCAATTGACCCGCCAGCAGAACGACGAACTCAAGCAACTCAACGCCAGCCTGGAAAAACGCGTGGCCTCACGCACCAGCGAGCTGCAGCAAACCGCTGACATGCTCGACCTGGCCTACGAAGAACTCAAACACAGCTACGCCACCGGCACCGAAGTGTTCTCGCTGCTGGCCAACCTGCGCTTGCCCCGAGCCAAGCAAACCAACCGGCAGATCATCGAGCTGGTGCGCACCTGGTGCCACGGCCGCGGCCTGGATGAGGCCAGCAATCGCGACCTGACCATGGCCGCCGCGCTCTACAACATCGGCAAGTTGAGTTGGAGCGACAACATGATGGTCTCTCCCAGCGACCTGCTGCACAGCACCTACCGTGAGCGGTACCGGGCGTATCCGGCCCAGAGCGAATCGTTGCTGATGACCCTGGAACCGATGAAAGACGCGGCACGCTTGATCCGCCATCACCAGGAACGCTGGGACGGCAGCGGCTTTCCCGACCACCTCAAGGGCGAAGCAATACCTGTAGGTTCGCGCCTGTTGAAACTGGCGGTGGACTTCATCGAACTGCAACGCGGCTTGATCCTCGAACGGCAGATGAACAGCGACGAAGCGCTGCTCTACATCCGCAAATACGCCGGGCGCCTTTACGACCCGGACATGGTCGAGGACTTCATCCAGGCCTGCGCCGCGTTCCTCAGTGACGTGACCCTGGGCGACCCGTCGGTGAAGGTCCTGACCACCCGCGAACTGGCCGAAGGCATGGTGCTGGCGCGCAACCTCAACGCCGACAACGGCATGCTGCTGCTCAACGCCGGCAAGGTGTTGAACCTGCCGCTGGTGGACAAGCTGATTGCGTTCGAGGCCATGGAAGGGGCGAAGTACAGCGTGTTCATCAAGGAGCCGGATGAGGCACTGCTTTCGGGGTGAGACCGGTTCATGGGATCCTTGCGCCTTTGTATTCAAGGCGACCTTTTCATGACCTCCACCATTCGCATCGCCGCCGCCCTGCTGATCGGCAGCGACGGCCAGACCCTGCTGGTACGCAAGCGCGGCACCCAGGCCTTCATGCAGCCGGGCGGCAAGATCGATGCCGGCGAGCAACCCGCAGAGGCTTTGGCCCGTGAGCTGCACGAAGAACTGGGCCTGCGAGTTGATCCGGCGGCGGCTGTGTACCTTGGGCAGTTCTCGGCGCCGGCGGCGAATGAGCCGGGGTTTGTGGTGCAGGCCGATTTGTTCCAGGTGCACATCGACGTGGCGGTGATGCCGGCTGCCGAGATTGAAGAGGTGTGCTGGATCGACCCGGCGGGCGACGGTGGTTTGCAGCTTGCGCCGCTGACCCGGGATTTGATTCTGCCGTTCTACCGCGCCTCTCTGATCCCTGCCTGATCTTGTGGCGAGGGAGCTTGCTCCCGCTGGGGGGCGAAGCGGCCCCAGGATTTTTGGGTCTGCTGCGCAGCCCGGCGGGAGCAAGCTCCCTCGCCACAGGTATCCGCTACAGGTCAGCGAACGGCGCTGACGCCGTCCAGGGTCGAAAACGAGGTGTCCTTGGCCGTCAGCAGAAAATCACGCATGTACGGCGCGTCCAGCATGTCGGCGCGAATCCCGGCGTACAGCGTGGCAAACAAACCTTTCTCCCCCAGCCGCTTGGCCTTCACATACCCCCGGGAGCTGTATTCATGCAGCGCCCAATGGGGCATGCCGCACACGCCGCGACCGCTGGCCACCAACTGCATCATCATCACCGTCAGTTCCGAGGTGCGCACCTGGGCCGGTTCTACATCCGCCGGTTCCAGGAAGCGGGTGAAGATGTCCAGGCGATCCCGCTCCACCGGGTAGGTGATCAGGGTTTCGCTGATCAGGTCTTCGGGCACGATGTACGGCTTGTTCGCCAGCGGGTGCTGGTTGGCCACGGCGAGCATGGCTTCGTAGGTGAACAGCGGTACATAGGTGATGCCCGGCAGCTCCAGCGGATCCGAGGTCACCACCAGGTCCAGGTCGCCACGGGCCAGGGCCGGCAGCGGCGCGAAGGCGAAGCCGGAGGCCAGGTCCAGCTCGACTTCCGGCCAGGCATCGCGGAACTGGTCGATGGTCGGCATCAACCACTGGAAGCAACTGTGGCACTCGATGGCCATGTGCAAACGCCCAGCCGTGCCGCCGGCCAGGCGCGCGATGTCGCGTTCGGCACCGCGCAGCAAGGGCAGGGTGGCGTCCGCCAGTTGCAGCAGGCGCAGGCCGGCGCTGGTGAAGCGCAGCGGCTTGGTCTTGCGCACGAATAACTGCATGCCCATGCGCTCTTCCAGTTCCTTGAACTGGTGGGAGAGTGCTGATTGCGTCAGGTGCAGGCGCTCAGCGGCCTCCACCAGGCTGTCGGCTTCGCGCAAGGCGTGCAGGGTCTTGAGATGGCGGATTTCGAGCACGGGGTCTCCATGAATATAACTTGTGACAAATTCGGATCGGTTGAGTTTGTCTCATGTTGATAGGCCTGTCGACCGTCGTGCTCAAGTCCCGCCGCCTCACACCCCGGCAAAGTGCCGGGTGGCCAGCGCTCGCCCGATATTGCCGCGCCAGATAGGGTCCACCGCGGCCCCGGCTTGCGCCTGGGCGACTTGCCATTGCAGGCCCAGGTTGCGCTGCTCGGGAATCTTCAAGTGGGCCTTGATGAACTCGTCGAACTGCGCCCCGGCCTTGTCGTAATGAAAGTGCGCGTACCACAGGGTGGCGGGCGGCGTTTGTGTCAGGTCCTGAACCACGTATTCCTGAAGATAATCCGCCCGTCCTTTCTTGCCTTCATTGAGGTTGCGGGCCGGTTCGCCCTTGCGAATCTCCACCACCCGTTGTTCGCGAAGGTAGTCCAGATAGCCTTCGGTGGGGGTTTTGCTGGCGAGGGTCTGGCGGATTCGCAGGTTGCGGCCCTTGATGGTCAGCTCCATGGCCTTGGCCCGCAGTTGGCGCACGAGGTCCTCGGTAGGGTCCAGGCGTTCCAGGCGATTGGCCCGCAGGTTCAACTCGGCCGCCTCACTGACCAGCAGGTGCTCCAGGTCCACCGGCAGCATTTTTTGCTCGGTGTAGGCGGTGGCGCGGCTTTCGTACAGCGCGACGTTGTCCAGGCGAGCCCTGGCTTCGCTCACCACGAACGGCTTGACGTTGGACTCCGGCGGCGCGGGTTCCGAGGCGGCAATGTCCTTGAGCCGGGACTTGCCGCCGGGGCCCTTCACCCAGGTCTCGACGCGCCCGCTGGCGCTCTCAACCTGGTAAGTGGTGGCTTGGGTTTGTGGGTCGATGCTCTCGGTGCCCACCAGGGAAATATTGTCCTCGGTGTCGAATACCCGCCGCACGGGTTGCCCGGCCGGTGGGCGGCTTGCCGGCGACTCCTTGATGGCCCGGCGGGCGAGTTCGATCATCTGGTCAATGTCGACGAAAAACGCACTGAGTTGCGCCTGGTCGAAATGCTGCGGGTAACCGAGGTTCCAGGTGCGGATGGTCAGCCGGAATTGTTCATAGGCCTGTATGCAGTCTTCCAGCACCTTGCGCCGCTGTGTGATGTTGGCAGTGGCGTTAGGCAATTCAAAATGCGAAGCCTGGGCCCGGTTGACCTTGGCATAGCTGTCACGGGCCTGGGCTCTCAGGTACCACCAGGACAGTTCGGTCACTTCGGGGTATACCTCAAGGGTGTCGAAGCGGTGCGCCAGCCTCAGGTGCATGCGGTAGTTGTCATTAAGCACGTGTCGGAACCGTGCCAGCATCGGGCTTAGCCGGGCACGGTGGGCGGTGTCAGTCACCTGTTCGAACCAGCGATTGAATTGGGGAAAGTCGGCATCGATTATGTCCAGGTCGCGCAGAATCTCGACACTGATCCTTTTACGGTGCCGCAGAATGTCCAGCACGGCAGGAACAAGCGCCGGTGTGCCGAAAATCTCGGGGTTGATGGCGGTCATGTTATGGGTTCCAAGCTCCAGGATCCGTGCCTCGATCTGCTTGAAGTGATAGCGCGCCCGGTTCAGGGTGGTCAGGGTCAGGCGCGCCGCATTGCGGCTCATGTCCTCTCTGATCGCGCGCTGGCGGTTGCCGCTGGTAAAGGGCACGAACTCCGTCAGTTCCTGATACTGGCGGCTGTACAGTTCGATGTCCTGCTCGAAGGATCTGCGGATCGCCGGGCCTGCGCTGTCGGTGCGGGCCATCAGTTCTTCGGTTCGGTTAATGGAGAGCGCAATCAGGTCTTCGCGGCTGTTGATACTGTTGGCCAGCGCCTGTTGGCGGCGCAGGGCGCGGTCGGTCCACCAGCGTGGCAAGTAATCACGGATCGACTGGGGCCAGATCGGATCAAGCACTTCGGCCATATGCCCGAGCACGCTGCCGCCACCCGCCAGGCCGCCCTTGAATGCGCTGCCGTAGACGCCGTAGTGAGTGTCCCATTCGCCGTTTTCATCCAGGGCAATCGGCTGCTTGTAGGTTTTGCTGCGGGTCGGGCTCAGGCGCCAGTCCAGGGGATCGCCGGCCAGCTCAACCTGATAGATGCGCCCGCGCCGCATGATGAAGTCGCCTTCGGTATGCCGGTACACATTGCGATAAAAACCGTGGGTCTGCGGTTGCAGCCCGGCCAGCGAGATCACTCCTTCATATTCATAACCGGCGAAACGCTGTGCCGCCCGCCGAGCCTGGGTGACCGAGGGCAGGTGCAGGCTGGCGGCGCTGCTGGCCAGATGGCGCAATTGACGCTGGCGCGTGGCGGCGCGGGCGTTGACCGGCAGGACGAGGCTGCCCGGCAGAATGTCCATGGCGCAGTCGATCAGCGACAACAGCACCGCCTCGACCTCGGCCAGGCCATGGCCGACGTTCCCGCGCAGGAACGCAGCAGTGGCCAGGTTGGCACTGGACCAGGCGTCATACAACGCGACGACCGAACCCACGAAAGGCACCAGCCCCAGGGCGATTTTCAGGTAGTTGAAGATCAGCCCGGCGCGCAGCGCATTCTGCTCCAGCAACAAGGCCGCGTTGGAGCGCGAGGTCGCGCGGTGCGCTTCTATGACGCGGCCCATATGGGCGTTCAGCAAATGGGCGGCCAGCGAGGTGGTGGCCGGCCACGGGGTTCCGACGGCAAAGACCGGATCAAAATTCCGTTGCTGGGCCTGGGCGATCCGGGCGAGGTGGGCGGCGGTGTCGCCCTTGATGGCCAGGCCGGCCAGGTAGGCGCTCATGCCGCTGGCCAGGCTGAGGTCGTAGAGCGCCTTGCAGGCCAGTTCCAGGCTCGCGTAGCGCCGCAGGTCCTGGTTGTCCGGGCTGTTTGGCAGGTACAGCAGGGTTGTGCCGGAGATTTGTTCCTGGATGAAGGTGACCCCTGACAGGGTGGTCGGACCGAAGTCGGTATCTTCACCGCCCGCACTCAGGGTGGCCGGCAGCAGCACGATTTTCTTGTCTTCCACCTGCCAGGCATCCGCGTTGTCGGCGTCGATGGCGATGTTCAGCAGCCGCAGATCGTTGTCGTCGAATCGCCCCAGGGCCCGCGCGCGTTTGCCTTGCAGTATGAGCATCAGGCGCAGGGGCTCGGTCAGGCATTCGCGACGGTGCTGCGTGGTGAAAGGCGCCGCCGCGGGATCACCGAGGAAGGTGCGGGTGATCAAGCTTTCGTAGGCCCCGGCGAGGTCCAGCTCCTTGACCAGGGTCTTCAGGTATTCCAGGGACAGGCCGGTGGTCAGCCGGGTGGTTTCAGGGGCATTGGGGCCGGAGACATCGAGCTTCATGTAGGTCAGGCGCTGGGCCAGCGTCGGGTCGATGTTTTGCTGGGCCAGTTGCAACAATGACAGGGTGCTGCGGCGGGTACTGGGCACCGTCACATACTTGAACGGTGTACCCGGGCCCGCGTATTCGGACAGGTATTCGCGCTCCTGGCTGACCGTGTCGGGCAGGTCCAGTTGCACCGACCAGGTGTGTTCAAGCTGGAAGTCTTCGCGCAGGCGTTGGTCCAGGCGGCGCTGGCCGAAGTCGTCGAAGGGTTCCAGCTCGCGCTCGAGCAGTTGCTGCGAGCGATGCAGGGCGCTGAGCTGCGCGTGTATCAGGTGCTTGAGCGCCAGGCGTTCATCTGCCGGCAACTGGCTCAACTCCCCAGGCAGTGCCCCGGCCAGGGTGCTGCTGCGTTGTTGCTCGAGCAGTTGTCCATACGCCAGTTCCCGCGCCGGGCACACCGGGGTTTGCAGGGTAAACAGGGTTTGCTCTTTGAGTCTGTCCAGGCCTTCGGTTCGCTCCTGGCCGAACGGAGGCACCGGGAAGAGGGAGATCAGCGCATACGCCTGTTGTTCGCTGGCGTACAGCTGCTGTTGCAACGAGTATTCAATCGGGTCGCCGGTCAGCAGCGACAATTGCAGGGTGACGTCCTGCGCTTCGCTCGACAGCTTGAACAGCGAGTGTTCCAGGGCTTGGCGGGATTCGAAACGCTGCAGGCCCCCTGCATTGCCGGGCCAGTACAGCAACAGGCTGTGGGGCACCGAAGAGGTCAGCGCGCTGGTCTGGGTGATGAGCAACAGGCCTGTCAGCTCCTCGGAACCTTCCCTTGGGTCACGGCTGGAGAGGATCAGGCGGGTCACCGCGACAGCCGGGCGGCGTTCCGGGGCCGCGGGGTGTTCCGTGACGGCCAGGAGCAGGCCGTGTTCTTCATCGCTGATCTGCTGGAGCGCATGCTGGATGGCGCCCTCGGCGCGCAGGGCGGCGAGCCGCGCCCGGTAGAGCGCGTCATAGTCCGGATTGGGTTTTTGCCGCAGCTCAAGTTGATCGAAGGCGGCTTTTTTTGCCAGCAGGCCGCTGGCGGCATCATTGCCGGCCTGCTCTGCGTCTTTCAGCGCCTGCATCAAACCCTTCAACTGCGCCAGCCGGGCGGTTTGCTCAGGGCCATCGCCCAGGAAGCGCTCCAGTGCGCTGCGTTGCAGCCTGATCGCGGCCCAGCGTTGGCCCAGGGCAATGTCGGCGCTGAGGTGGCCGAAGGGCAGGGCAGGAGGCAGGTCGTCAGCGTCCGGGCCGGGCGTATCTGCCGGTTGATGCGGTGCGATAAGCATCGGGATTTCCCGGCGCTGGCTGTCCAGGCGGTCGGCATCATCCAGGGCATGGCTGGCGTAACGGGCCAGGTCACTGCCATTGCGATGACGGTTGCGCAGGCTTTCCAGCTGAGCCGCGTGCAGGTGCGACAGCAGGTCCAGAATGCCGTGCTCCAGGGGTTCGGTGCGCGAGCTGTATTCGACGGTGACAGCGTCAGCCGCGACGTCCGGCGGGATCAGTTGCTGATGCGCTGCGACCAGCCACTGCTCCATGTCGCGGCGTTGGCTGAAGACCATCACGCCGGGTTGCCGGCAGGGCAGGTACAGGGTTTGTGTCAACAGCGGCTCCTGGCCCACGGAGATGACCCAGGCGCCAGCCAATTTGACCTTGCTCTGGTCGGGCAGCAGCAACGCCAGCTGGCAGGTCTCGACGGGGCGTACGCCATTGGGGGTGGTGACCGGGTTGAGCACTGTCTGCAACGAGATCAGTTGTTGGGCACCCAGCCTTCCCTGGGCATAGGCCGATTGCCCGCAGGCCTCGAAATGCTGGCAGTACAGTTGTGCCGCCCGCTCGCGACGGGACAACGGCGTACCCGGCGCCCGGGTACTCCAATAGTTTTCCCAGCGGGCGCTGAGCAGTTTCCCCAGGCCCAGTGCCTGGAGCCGCTTGAGCAATTGCACGGGCGTGAGGGCTGACAGGCGGTGGGACGCCAGGCCGACCACGGTGCTGCGGGCATCCAGGGTGGGGGAGATGTCTGGAAACTGGCAGATAAATCCCCAGGCATCCACCAGGCTGACGAAGTGCTCGTCGTGATCTTCGGTCTTGAGAAAACCCAGGCCGACCGGTGCGGCGCCCAGTTGCCAATGCTCTGTGAGCAGTTGTTCGATGGAGTCGCGCACGCCGGGTGCCTGGGCAATCAGTTGATGCAGTTCCTGTTGGCTTTCGCGCCAGCGCGCTGAGGCTTGCAGGGACAGGCTCTGGTCCTGGAGGCGGGCCTGGCCTGGAAGCGACGGTGAGGCGAAGTCGCTCAGGGTGGCAGACGGGGGAAGTAGGGTGAGGTCACTCATGATGGTGTGTTCATGCTCTGGTGAGACCGGGCTTGCCGGTGAATGCACCATTAAAAAGGCGGGGCCAGGGCGTGAGGTGATAGATAGATACGCGGATGACCGTTGGGCGCCCTTCATCAAACTGTCACTGAACTGTGGCAGCGCGCTTGTACAAAGTTCATCAGACTCGCGCTCTACTGGGGTTCTGCGTTTCGGTGTTTTTCATGCGCGTGTTGTTTTTCATGGCCGCTCTGTTATTCGGCCTGCCGTCCTTTGCGGCTTCTCGATGTGATGTGAATGTCCCGACTGAACGGGTTGATCTGGAACAGGTGAGCCTGGCCTACCAGAGCATTGGTCGTGCCTCCGACCCGGCCTTGCTGCTGGTGATGGGCCTGGGCGGGCAGTTGATCCACTGGCCGGACGAAGTGGTGGTGGCCCTGTGTGAGCAGGGCTTTCGGGTGATTCGTTATGACAACCGTGATGTCGGGCTGTCCACCTGGCGCCAGGCACCGGCCAGCGCCAACCTGACCTTTGAAGTGCTGCGCTACAAGCTCGGTCTGCCGGTGGCGGCGCCCTACACCCTGACCGACATGGCGGATGACGCACTGGGCTTGATGGACGGCTTGCACATTCAGCAGTTCCACGTGCTGGGCGCGAGCATGGGCGGCATGATCGCCCAGCACCTGGCGGCCATGGCGCCGCAACGGGTGGAAAGCCTCACGCTGATCATGACCAGCTCCGGCGCCGAAGGCCTGCCGGCACCGAGTGCGGCGCTGGTGCAACTGTTGTCGCGCCGCAGCGCGCCCAATCGTGAAGTGGCCCTGGAACAACAGGCCGACCTGCTGGCGGCGCTGGGCAGTCCTTATGTGAAGGATGATCGCAAGGTGCTGTTGCAGCAGGCGGCGCAGTCGTACGACCGGGCGTTCAACCCTGACGGTGTGAAGCGCCAGATCATGGCGATCCTTGCCGAACCGAGCCGGGTGCCGTTGCTCAATCAACTGCGGGTGCCAACGCTGGTGGTGCATGGCACGGCCGATCCGTTGTTGCCGGTGATGCATGGGGTGCACCTGGCGGCGCATATCCAGGGCAGCCAGTTGCGGCTGATTCCGGGGCTGGCCCATCGTTTCCAGGAGGCGTTCAAGGCGCCGTTGCTGGCGGCGGTCTTGCCCTATTTGCAAGCGCATCGTCAGGATGCGGCGCATTGGGCGCAAATCGACCCGGTGGCGCCTGCGAAGGTTTTGTAGGGGCTTGACGGGGTGTATCGTGGGACCTTTCCGGCGTGTAATGCCAGCGAGGTTGCCTAGTCATGAGTACTCCCCTGAAAATCGATTTCGTCAGCGACGTGTCGTGTCCCTGGTGCATCATTGGCCTGCGTGGCTTGACCGAGGCCCTGGACCAACTGGGTCCGGAGGTGCAGGCCGAGATTCATTTCCAGCCGTTTGAGCTGAACCCCAACATGGCTGCCGAAGGGCAGAACATTACCGAGCACATCACTGAAAAGTACGGTTCCACGGCTGAGCAGTCCCAGGCTAACCGGGCGCGGATTCGTGATATGGGTGCGGAGTTGGGTTTTGCGTTTCGTACGGACGGGCAGAGTCGTATCTACAACACGTTTGATGCCCATCGTCTGTTGCATTGGGCGGGGCTTGAGGGGTTGCAGTACAACCTCAAGGAAGCATTGTTCAAGGCGTATTTCACTGACCAGCAGGATCCGTCTGATCACGGGACGTTGGCGGGGATTGCCGAGGGTGTTGGGCTGGACCGTGCGCGGGCAGAGGAAATTCTGGCTTCGGACGAATATGCCGCCGAGGTGCGGGAGCAGGAGCAGTTGTGGGTGTCTCGCGGGGTGACTTCTGTGCCTACCATCGTGTTCAACGACAAGTATGCGGTGAGTGGTGGGCAGCCGGCTGAGGCGTTTGTCGGGGCGATTCGGCAGATTATCAGTGAGGCCAAGGGCTGAATGGGGCTGTCAGATAAAAATCAAAAGCAGCCGACCTGAGTGTTAGAAGCAAAAGCAGAGCCGCTTTATGTGGGAGCGGGCTTGCTCGCGAAGAACCAGAGGGCGCCGCGTTGAATCAGGAGGCCCAAGTCATCGTTAACGACCTTCGCGAGCAAGCCCGCTCCCACATTTGGAGCGTGCCCGCCTTTGATTTTGCTGTTGCTTCAATCAAACTTATAGCTGATGGCAGTCTGCACCTGCCCCTGATTCACATCCCCGGTCTCCTTGACGATGCTGCTATTGGCCGCTGACCCCACCAGGTGTATCCAACTGGCACTGGTCAACAGCGACCACTTCGCATCCAAAGGAAACTCAAAACTCTGCGTCAACGTCAGGTTCTGAAACCCGGCACTGGCGTTATACGGCCGAAACCCGGAGGCCGCAGCCTCATTGGCATCCACCCCGAAAAACGTCTGCGCCTGGCGGGCATCGGCAAAGTGCGCCATCAGGCCGGTGCTGCCGATAATGCCGCTCCCCAACGGATAACCCAACTCGCCGCCGAGCTTGCCCACCACGCCGCTTTGATCACGCGCCCCGCCCACGGCCTGACCCACCTGCGCATACACCCGCCAGAACTCAGCCGGAGCGTATTGGATGAAGCCGCCGATCTCGGCCATATCCGAAACATCACGCAAGCCCCGCAGCGACCCATTGGCCGTCCGCCCCGGCAAGTAGTTGATGTAAGGCCCGGCAGTAAAGCCATGGGTATTCAGGGCACTCCAGGTCAGCCCATCGTCGGTACCCAGGCTGACACTCCCCCAATCCAGGTCGAAATACGGGATCGGCCGCGTTTCGTAGCGGCTGCCCGTCGGATCGTGGGGCTGATAGCTGACGCCTGCGCCGGCTTCACCGGTAATTCCGTCCGCCAGCGCAGCGCCGCAAACGCCCCACAGCCCCAGCAAGCCGGTGAATACAGCAAAAGTAACCCTGAACATGGAGCCATTTCCTTTTGTGAACATGCGCGCATGAACGCGCAAACGCCCTGCCTTAGGCAAGCACTCATCTAGGTTGTAGCGAGCTACAAAAATTGTAGCAAGTTCCGACACAACCACACGCCGATACCCGCCAAACCCTTTGAAAACAGGGGTTGGTGGCACTTGGCACACTCCATGCTCTATCCCCTGCAAGCGCAACAGCGCGTTCCTACTTCATAGGTAAATGCAGATGATCCACTGGCATATCGTGTGTGACTTCGACGGGACTATCACTCCTACCGACGTCATCGACAACGTCCTCCAACGCTTCGCCGGCCCCGAGTGGGAAACCATCGAGCAGGAATGGCTGGATGGGCACATCGGTTCGCGCGAATGCCTGAGCCGTCAACTGGCGCTGATCAAGGCGACCCCGGCCGAGTTGCTGGCGTATTTCGACAGCGTCGAGATCGATCCGGACTTCCCGGACTTCGTCGACCACGTCATGGGCCTGGGCGCTTCCATTGAAGTGGTCAGCGATGGCATCGAACAAGGCATCGCGCGGATTCTGTCGCGCAACTACGTGACCTTGCTGCCGATCCTCGCCAACCGCCTGCGCCAGGTCGACCAGAACAGCTGGCGCATCGACTTCCCGTATGCCAGCGACGCCTGCCGTGCCGCCTCCGGCAACTGCAAGTGCAAGTCCACGCCGCGCAACAAGCGCGTGCTGGTGATCGGCGACGGCAAGTCCGACATGTGCGTGGCCTCCACCGCCGACTTCGTCTTCGCCAAGGCCAGCCTGGCCGACTACTGCGAAACCAACAACATCCCTTACGCGCGGTTCGACACCTTCGCCGAACTGCCGGCATTGCTGGCCAAGCTGCCTCAGGGCATCGCCGCCAACGCCACCTCCTTCAGCACCTCTTCCGACAATCAGGAACTCTTCCACCATGTCTGATATCCGCATCGCTACCGCAGAAGACCAGGTTCTTCTGGATAAAGAAGCCAAGTACTGCTCCTACGGCGACACCGTTCACTACATCGACCCGCCGCGCATTTTCAGCCGCTGCGAAGGCTCCTACGTGTGGGACACCGAAGACCAGGCTTACCTCGACCTGCAAATGTGGTACTCGGCCGTTAACTTCGGTTACGCCAACCCACGCCTGAACAACGCGCTGAAGCAGCAGATCGACACCCTCCCGCAAATCGCCAGCCAGTACCTGCACAAAGGCAAGATCGAGCTGTCGGAAATGATCGCAGTCGACGCCAAGAAAAAATTCGGCCTCGACGGTCGTGTGCACTTCAACGTGGGCGGTTCGCAGTCCATCGAAGACTCCCTGAAGGTGGTGCGTAACGCCACCAACGGCAAGAGCCTGATGTTCGCCTTCGAAGGCGGCTACCACGGCCGTACCCTCGGCGCTTCGTCGATCACTTCGAGCTACCGCTACCGTCGCCGCTACGGCCACTTCGGCGAGCGCGCCAACTTCATCCCGTTCCCGTACCACTTCCGCGGCCCTAAAGGCATGACCAAGGAAGAATACGGCAGCCACTGCGTGCAGCAGTTCGCCCGTCTGTTCGAAACCGAATACAACGGTGTGTGGGACCCGAAAGTCGGCCAGAGCGAATACGCCGCCTTCTACGTCGAGCCGATCCAGGGCACCGGCGGCTACGTGATCCCGCCGATGAACTTCTACAGCGAGCTCAAGCAGGTCCTCGACCAGCACGGCATCCTGATGGTCGTCGACGAAATCCAGATGGGCTTCTGGCGTACCGGCAAGCTGTGGTCGATCGAACACTTCGACGTCAAGCCGGACGTGATCGTCTTCGGCAAGGCGCTGACCAACGGCCTGAACCCGCTGGGCGGCATCTGGGCCAAGGAAGAGTTGATCAACCCTAAGATCTTCCCGCCAGGCTCCACTCACTCCACCTTCGCGTCCAACCCGTTGGGCACCGCGGTAGGCCTGGAAATGTTCAAGATGACCAGCGAAGTCGATTACGGCGCAATGGTCATGGCCAAGGGCAAATACTTCCTGGCCGGCCTGCAAGAGCTGCAAAAGCGCTTCCCGATCATCGGCGACGTCGATGGCCTGGGCCTGGCCCTGCGCTGCGAAATCTGCGGCCCGGACGGCTTCACTCCGGACAAGGCGACCCTGGACTACATGGTCGAGGAAGGCATGAAGGGCGACATGGTGGTTGACGGTCAGAAACTCGGCCTGATCCTCGACGTGGGCGGCTACTACAAGAACGTGATCACCCTGGCACCGTCCCTGGAAATCAGCTACCCGGAAATCGACCTGGGCCTGAAGCTGCTCGAGCAACTGCTTGTGCGAGCGACCAAACGGTGAGCAGCCACGAGATCGACCTCGGTGAAGGTGATGCCGGCTTCGTTCTCGGTAGCGGTCCGATTGGGATCCTGTTGATCCACGGCCTGACGGGCACCCCGACGGAACTCCGTCGGGTGGCCCAGGGGTTGGCCAAGGTCGGTAACTGCACGGTGTACGTGCCGACCCTGGCCGGCCACTGCGGGGACAACAGCGACCTGCAAGCCACCGGCTGGCAGGACTGGTACGAAGGCGTGCGCAAGACCTTCGTCGCGGTGAAACATCGTCACGAGCAGGTATTCGTCGGCGGCTTGTCGATGGGCGCGGTGATGTCGATGTACGTGGCGTCGCAGTTCCCCGGCCAGGTTGCCGGCTTGCTGATGTACTCCACGACGTTGAAGTACGACGGCTGGAGCATCAACAAGATGGCGTTCATCACGCCCTTGCTGATCCGTATTCCCTTCGGTGTGCGCCTGTTCCGCTTTACTGAAAAGCCGCCCTACGGCATCAAGAACGAGCGCCTGCGGGCGATCGTCGAGCGGCAGATGAAGGAAGGGGAGAGCAGCGAGGCGGGTCTCTTGACCATGGAGGGCGTCACGGTGCGCGAGTTGCACTGGATGAATGCCGTGGTGAAGAAGCTCATGCCATCGATCAAGACCCCGGCCCTGGTGCTGCATTCCATCGAGGATGACATCACCAGCCGTTGGAACGCCGATTACGTGGAGCGCCATCTCGGCGGCCCCGTGACCAAGATCCTGCTGGACAACTGCTACCACATGATCACCGTCGACCTGCAATACCGTCGGGTGATCGAGTTGAGTGCCGAGTTTGTCGGGCAGCACGCACACGCCACAGAGGCACCTGAAGATTATCGACAGCTGGCTTGAACCCTAAGGATTTGACGTGATCACCGCCCAAGCCTTTTCGACCATTCGGGCCATCGAACGCAGTGCCTGGAACGACTGTTTTCCCGATGCCCTGGAGGATTGGGACTATTACGTGGCCGTGGAAAACGCCGCTATTGATGACTTTCAGTGGCGCTACCTCGCGGTGTTTGACGATGCAAGGCTGGTGGCGGTCGCGCCGGCGTTCATCACGCGGTATCGCCTGGACACCACCGTGTCAGGCGTAGGCAAGCGCTTTACCGAGCGCCTGGAGCGACTGTGGCCGGGTGTTTTGAAGTTGGGCCTGTATGCCATCGGCTCGCCGGTGGCGGAGCAGTGCAATGCGGGCATCGCCAGCCACGTTGCCGAATCAGGGCGCGAGGCTCTGCTTGCGCAATTGCTCGCTGCCGCGCGCCAGGATGCCGATACGTTCGGCGTCGGGCTGGTGGCGGTCAAGGATGCACCGACCAGGGACGAAGGCTGGTCAAACAGCTGCCTTGGCGCGGGTTTCCAGAGCATGCCCAGCCTGCCAACGGCCTTGTTGCCGATCCCTTTTGGTTCAGTGGACGCCTACCTCGGTTCCCTGGACAAAGCCACCCGCAAGGACCTGCGTCGCAAACTGCGTGCGCCGGGGCCGCGTGTCGAGTGGCGACGCAACATCGACGACGTACTGCCGCGCATCATGGCGCTGTATGAGGCCACCCTGGAACGCTCCGACCTGCAGTTCGAGCGACTGCCGGCAGGCTATTTCACCGGTATCCTTGAACAGCTGCAGGAACGTGCGGTCTGTGTGCTTTATTGGGTGGACGAGCAACTGGTGGCGTTCAACCTGATCCTGCTGAACCGGGATCGCCTGATTGACAAGTTTTTCGGCGAAGACAGTGACTACAGTCGCGAATACAGCCTGGCGGTGCGCAGTTGGTTAACCAACATCGACTACTGTATTCGCAACGATATTGCGTTATATGAATGTGGTCAGGCCGGCTATGCCAGCAAGTTGCTGCTGGGCTGCGAGTTCCAGGGCAACAGCATGTTTTTCCGCCACCGTAACTGGCTGGTCAACCGTGCGCTGTTCGTTGCAAAAGTGTTTCTCCGACCGGATCGATCCGACCCTGCCATGGCTGCTGCGATAAGCGAAACCTGATGATCTACAAGACCCGCCAAAAAGCCCGCCCCTTTGCCATTTCGCGTTGGAGCGTCCAGCGCAAGCTGGTGTTGGCGTTCTGGCTGGTGACGGTGATCCCGACGATGATCGCCGCGGAGCTGGCCGCGACGACGTTGTCGCAGATCTTCGACAGCAACGTGCGCATCTGGCTGCAGGAGTCGACCAAGATCGTCAAGGACGAGATCGGCGACATCCTCCACGACAACGCCCGGGTCGCCCAACTGTTCCTGCGCTATACCAAGCCGCCGTCGTCGCGCCAGGCCGAGAAACACGACAAACTGACCGCTGATATTGCCGCCGCCACCGACATCGACGTGGTCGCGCTGATCCGCAGCAGTGACCACAAAATCGTGTTTACCACCGCCGCCGACGACATCGTCAAGCAAATCAACCTGGCCAGTAATGCGGTGTTGCAGACGGTCGAAGTGGGTGGCGTGACCACCGGGGTGGTGGTGTCCACCTTCGAGACCAGCGAGGACGGCGTCGATTATCAACTGCTGGTGGCCACTTATCTGGACAGCAGTTTCCTGACCAGCGTGGCCGATGTGCATTCCCTCGACCTGCGCTTGTACCTGGCCAATCCCAGCGGATTTTCGGAGATTTTCTCCACCCAGCGCTTCGTCGATCACCCCACGCGGATTCCTTCGAGTATCGAATCTGCGCTGCGCAGCACCAAGCAACCCAGCGAACAGTTCACCAACAACTACAGCGGTTTGTACTGGCCGATCTTCAACGATGCCGGCGAGCTGCAAGGGGTGATCTTCAGTGGCTTGCTGCGCCATACCAGCCTGGTGGGCCTGGTGAACCAGAGCAATCTGTTCGTGTTGATCTTCCTGCTCAGTTCGGCATTGTCCCTTGGTGCGGGCATGCTGGTGTCCCAGCGCCTGACCCGGCCATTGCGGGATCTGTCCGAAGGCGTCAGCGCGGTGATCTCGGGTAACTATCAGCACCGTGTGGCGGTCAGCGGCGGCGACGAGTTGGCGCAACTGAGCAGCACCTTCAACCACATGACCGAGCGCCTCGGTGAGTTGCATCACCTGGAAGCGCAACTGCGCCGCCGCGACCGCCTGCATGCACTGGGCGAAGTGGCCATGGGCCTGGCCCACGAAATTCGCAACCCGCTGGGCATTATCAAGACGGCCACCCAGTTGCTGCATCGCCGCGCCGATTTGCCGGAAACCGACAAGCGTCACCTCGAATACGTGATCAGCGAAGTCAGCCGGATCAACGACCTGATCACCGAATTCCTCGACTTCGCCAAACCCAGTGCACCGCTGCGCACTGTGCAGGCGGCACGCCCGGTGGTGGAGGAGATCCTCGGCTTCTGCGGGCCTGAGCTTGCGACCCATAACATCGACGCGCAAATTGATGATGCGGCTCCCGGCGCGACGATTTATGCCGATGCCAAGCAGCTCAAGCAGGCGTGCCTGAACCTGATTCTCAACGCCATCGACGCCATGCCCGGAGGCGGGCGCCTGACCCTGGGCATCCACAGCGTGGGCGGCAACACGGTGATCAGCATCGGCGATACCGGCGAGGGCATTGCGCCGGACATGATCGAGCGGATCTTCACACCATTCGTCACCACCAAGGCCTCGGGTACGGGCTTGGGGCTGGCCAAAGTGTTCTCGATCATGGAAAGTCATGACGGCAGCATCGAATGTGTCAGCGAGACAGATGCCGGCGCCACCTTCAGCCTGTACATTCCGGCCCAGGGTGCAGACGACGGCGATGATGAGGATGGTGATGACGCATAACGTATTGGTAGTTGACGACGAACCCAAGCTCTGTGACTTGCTTTCGTCGGCCTTGAGCCAGAGCGGGATCCAGGTGTTTACCGCCGGCAACGGCCTGCACGCGCTCAAGGTGCTGGAGCAGGAAGACATCGACCTGGTGATCAGCGACTGGCGCATGCCCGGCATGGACGGGCCGGCGCTGCTGGCGGAAATCAAGGTGCGCTACCCGCAACTGCCGGTGATCGTGATGACCGCCTACAGCACCGTGAAGAACGCGGTGCAGTCGATGCGCAACGGCGCCTACGACTACATCGCCAAGCCCTTCGATATCGACGAGCTGGACATCACGGTGGCGAAGGCCCTGCAGTTTCGCGACATCATGCGCGACAACGCGCGCATGCGTGCCGAGTTGGATGAACATGCGCAGTTCGACAGCCTGGTGGGCGACAGCCCGGCGTTCCGCCGCGTGCTGCACGCCGTGGACTCGGTGCGCGACAGCAACGCTACGGTGCTGCTGACGGGCGAAAGCGGCACCGGCAAGGAGATGGTCGCCCGCGCCATTCACAAGCACGGCAACCGCGCCGATAAGCCGTTTGTGGCGGTCAACTGCGCGGCAATCCCCGAAGGCTTGCTGGAAAGCGAGATGTTCGGCCACCGCAAGGGCGCCTTCACTGGCGCCGTGGCGGATCGGGTCGGGCGCTTCATGCAGGCCGACAAGGGCACGTTGTTTCTCGATGAGGTGGGTGACATGCCGTTGGCGTTGCAGGCGAAAATCCTGCGGGCCTTGCAGGAGCGGGTGATCGAGCCGGTGGGTGACCCGCGCGAGCGCAAGGTGGATGTGCGAGTGATCGCTGCCACCAACAAGAACTTGCTGGATGCGGTGGCGAACAAAGAGTTTCGTGAAGACCTTTACTACCGCTTGAACGTATTTCCGATTCCGCTGCCGGCCTTGCGTGAGCGGGTGGAAGATATCGCGCCGCTGGCCCGGCACTTTGCCCAGACCTTGAGTGCCACGGCGGGCAAACGCATCACCGGTTTCAGCCCCGAGGCGTTGCAGGCCATGGCGGCGTATTCCTGGCCGGGCAATATTCGTGAGCTGCAGAACTGTGTGGAGCGGGCGACCATTGTCGCGGCGACGCCGGTGATCGAGGATATTGATTTGCCGGCGTATTTGTTTGCTTCGACGCCTGCTGAGGATGGGATGGGCGCGATACTCAGCAACGGGCCGGGTGTGCCGCAGGATCTGGATGCGGCGCTGGCTGAGGTGGAGAAGGCTTACATCATGGCTGCGTTGCAGGAGAGCAACGGGGTGCAGGCTGCGGCGGCGCAGAGGATCGGGATTTCCGAGCGCAGTTTTTGGTATCGGTTGAAGAAGCTGGGGATTCAGGTGGACAAGATTGTTCGCTAGGGGGCGCTGAGCGTTTTTGGGGGGGGAGTACATATCCGTTAT